>JAUNIJ010000037.1 GCA_030523485.1 Bacteroidales bacterium | reverse complement strand
CACGAAACTAAAACTCTCCACAAGAAATTATTTTCGGCATGCACGAAACTGAAATTTTCCACAAGAAATACATAACAACCAACACTACGACAACAATTCCATCGCAATAATAAAGGCAAAATTCCACACAAATTACAGAAAAAACACGTACCTTTGTAAGTTCAAAAAGGTAACTAAAAAAACATGAAACTATCGCCCGCCTTAGAGGCAAAATACACCCACGACAACATGTCGGCACGCGAAGCTCAGCGCTTGGCAGAATACATTGCTTGGGGGCCTGCTGTGTTTCAAGCATCCCGCTTGATGGTAAAATTTGGCATACTCGACATGCTACGTGATGCCGACAACGGTTTGACACGCGATGATATCGTTGCAAAAAGCGGTTTGAGCGACTATGCTGTAAAATGTTTACTCGAAGCTTCACTCTCCATTGGCACTGTAATTGTCGACCTTGAGAGCGAACGCTACTCGCTCACCAAGACAGGATGGTTTTTGCTAACCGACGCCGCCACACGCGCCAACATCGATTTCAACCACGACGTAAACTACGAAGGATGGTTTCATTTGGAAGAATCGTTGCAAAATGGTAAACCAGAGGGACTGCGCCACTTCGGCAACTGGCCGACAGTCTACGAAGGACTCTCGGAACTACCCAAACAAGTGCAACAATCGTGGTTCGGTTTCGACCATTTCTACAGTGATGCCGCCTTCCCAGAAGCCTTAGAGGTGATATTTCACAAAAACAACACCCGCTCACTTTACGACGTAGGAGGCAACACAGGCAAATGGGCATTACAATGTGTGGCATTCGACCCCGATGTGGAAGTAACCATTCTCGATCTTCCCCAACAAATTGAGATGATGCGCCGCAACACCGCAGGCAAAACAGGTAGCGAACGCATCAAGGGCTACGGCATCGACCTACTCGACAGCCAAGCTGCTTTTCCACGTCGCGAAGGGGGACTCGATGCTATATGGATGTCGCAATTTCTCGACTGCTTCTCGATGGACGAAATTGTGAGCATACTCACACGCGCTAAAGAAGCTATGGACAGTAGCACACGACTCTATATCATGGAGACTCTTTGGGATCGTCAACGTTTCGAACCTGCTGCTTTCTGCCTCACCATGACGAGTCTCTACTTCACCGCCATAGCCAACGGCAACAGTAAGATGTACAACACCGACGATATGCGGCAATGTATCGAAGCTTCAGGTTTAGAAATCGAAGACATCACCGACAACATTGGCTACGGTCACAGCATCATTAAAACAAAACTCAAAGCATAGACACCGATAATGACCTACACAGACATAGAAGCAAGAGTAAAAACCTTCTTGATTGATGAGATGGAGATTGACGAGAAAGTCGTTTATGCTGATGCTCGCCTGAAAGAAGAGATGGGCATCGACAGTCTCGACTACGTCGACATTGTTGTTATCGTGGAACGGGAATTTGGTTTTAAAATTAAACCCGAAGCCATCAAAGAAATCAAGACATTAAAGGATTTCTGCAACTACATAGCACAACAAATAAGCTAACCACGATGGAGAAACAATGGGCGGGCACGACTTACGGCAATGGTTGGATGCACAAATGGCTCATCCGCATTCTTAAGCACATCGACACCAGAGTGCTTTATGTCGTTGTTGCCGTGTTTGTCATTCCCATCTGCTTGCTTATCAACCGAAGCTGCGGCATCACCTATCGCTACTTCCGCCATCAACACAACTACGGCCGTCTAAAAGCAGCATGGAACACCTATGTCAACCACTGCAAATTCGGTCAAGTAGTAGTTGACAAATTTGCTATGTACGCCGGTAAACATTTCGACATCGACATCGAAGGCTACGAACATTACTTAGCACTTACCGACCGCGCAGAAGGATTCATACAACTCAGTTCGCACGTAGGCAACTACGAGATAGCAGGCTACACACTGAAAGCCGACAAAAAAAGAATTAACGCCTTGCTCTACTTTGGCGAAAAAGCATCGGTGATGCAAAACCGTTCGCGCCTCTTTACCGACACCAACACCAACATGATAGCCATTCGCCCCGATATGGGACATCTGTTCGAAATCGACGAGGCACTCACAAAAGGTGAAGTGGTAAGCATACCTGCCGATAGAATATTTGGTTCGAAGAAGACACTCACCTTGCACTTTCTAAATAACGACGCTCATTTTCCCTACGGACCATTCAGCATCGCTACGATGCGTGGCTTAGACGTGCTCGCTATTCACGTGCTGAAAACCAGTTGGAAGAAATATCACATCGTAGTCACACCATTAGACTATAACAAAGAGGCAACACGACGTGAACAGATAGCAGAACTCAGCAAAAAATATGTCGACGAATTAGAACGTATCGTACGACACTACCCCACCCAATGGTTCAACTACTTTGAATTTTGGCAAACCTAACAACACATGGCAACCATCATCGCTGACAACATCATCTCACCACTCGGCTTCACCACCGACGACAACTACCAGGCAATAGTGTCGGGACAGACAGCCTTACGCCACTACAACAGCGCCAATGGTGTGCCATTCCCTTTTACGGCAGCATTGTTTTCTGATGCACAAACCACAGCACTCCAAATGGAGGGATACAGTTTGTTCGAATCTGTTGCCATACGTTCCATCAACGCCGCCTTACAACAAATTGCGTTTACGCCCGACTCGCACACGGCACTCATCATTAGTTCAACCAAAGCTAATGTAGGACTGCTAACCGAGACGACGACAAGCGAGCACGTGATTAGTCCTGGCGTAGCAGCCCAAGCCATCGCTGATGCTGTAGGCATCACTACCACACCCATCGTGGTGAACAACGCTTGCATCTCAGGCGTGTCGGCACTCATCACCGCACATCGTTTGCTCACGTTAGGCATCTACAAGCACTGCATCATGTGCGGCATCGACCTCCAGACACCATTCATTTTGGCAGGCTTCCAATCGCTCAAAGCTTTATCGGAAACGCCTTGTCGACCATTCGACATCGAACGTCTCGGACTCAACCTTGGCGAAGCAGCCGCAACCATAGTGCTTAGCAACGACACCAAAAGCGACACAATAGCATGGCAGATTAACTCTGGCTGCGTACGCAACGATGCATTCCACATCAGCAGCCCATCGCCACATGGCGAAGGGTGCACCAGCGCCATACGACAAACTCTTCGCGACATCGACAAGAGACAATTAGCCGTGATTAATGCACACGGCACCGCCACGATGTATAACGACCAGATGGAAGCAAAAGCCATCAGCAATGCCGACGTTGCCAACATTACGGTTAACGCACTCAAAGGTTACATCGGACACACAATGGGCGCTGCCGGCATACTCGAGACCATACTAACAGCTAAGGCACTAGACCACCACACCATCATCGGCACGAAAGGTTTCGACGAGATGGGTGTGAGCGGCAGACTACACATAGCCACCACCAACGAGACAACAGAGAAACAATCGTTTCTAAAAATCATCTCTGGCTTTGGTGGCTGCAACGCCGCATTGTGTCTATCAAAAAGCATCACCACACACACATTAGTAAAGAAACACCAACCAACAATTATACATAGAATAAAAATCACCACCCACTCCGTTGAAATCGATGGACAACAGCTCACAACAACAGACAGCGGGAAAACAATGCTCACAGCATTATACAAGACACACGTCGGCAACTATCCAAGATATTATAAGATGGATGGATTGGCACGTTTGGGATTTTTAGCAAGCGAACTGCTTCTGAAAGACATGTCCAACGACACGCATTGCGCCGTAGTCTTTTTCAACAAATATGCATCGCTAAATGCTGACCGCGCTTTTTTACACACCATCAGCGACGCCAACAACTTCTTTCCGTCGCCATCGGAATTCGTATACACACTCGCCAATATTGTAAATGGAGAGATAGCCATCAGACATCACCTACAGGAAGAGACCTGTTTCTACGTCTTACCAGAACACGACGAACAGACGATGGATAACATAGCAACCGCCACCCTTGCCGACACCGAGACCGACCATTTGCTTTATGGATGGTTGGAATACACCGACGACAATAACTTTTACGCAGAACTTAAAATAGCAACAAAATAGATAATGGAAGCACTCATTCTCGAACTAAAAAAACACATTATCGACGCACTCAACCTTGAAGAGATGACGCCAGAAGACCTCGACGCAAAAGCGCCTTTGTTTGGTAACGACGGACTCGGACTCGACTCCATCGATGCCCTCGAACTTATTGCACTATTGGAAAAACACTATGGCATCCGTTTTGCTAACGCAGCAGAAGGAAGAGCCATCTTCACTAATATCGAAAACATCGCAAAATACGTCAGCGAAAATCGCAAGAAATAACGGTATGACTCACGGCATAGCCATCACAGGTAGCGGCATTGTCTGCGCCATCGGCACCGACAAAGCAACGGTAGCCAACTCACTGAGAAAAGGAATCGGCGGAGTTGGCACGATGCAACACCTTACGTCGACACACAAAGAGTTACCTGTTGGCGAAGTGATGCTCAGTAATGATGCGCTAAAAGATGCATTGGCAATAAACCTCCAAGAAACAATAAGCCGCACAACATTATTAGGAGCCTATGCCCTGAAACAAGCGATAGAAGATGCCGGTCTTACAGCAAAACAACTTAACCACAAACGTGTTGCGTTTATCTCTGGCACCACCGTAGCAGGCATGGATATCACCGAACAACACTATCATGGCATGACATTGGGCGAACAAACCGCTTGTCAATACATACGACAGCACGATTGTGGTAGCAACAGCAACGACATCGCACGTCTGTTAGGTCTCGAATGTGAGATAACAACCATATCAACAGCATGCTCATCAGCCCTTAACGCCATTATTGTCGGCACACGCATGTTGCTTGCTAACGAAACAGACATCGTGATAGCCGGTGGTACAGAATCGTTGTCGACATTCCACTTGAATGGTTTCAACAGTTTGATGATTCTCGACCACAAGCCATGCCGTCCGTTCGATAAGACACGACAAGGACTAAATCTTGGCGAAGGAGCAGCGTATGTTGTTCTTGAACGAACCGATGATATCAAACGTCACGTCGACATACAAGCCTATATCGCTGGCTACGGAAACCGTTGCGATGCTTTTCATCAGACGGCCTCATCAGACAATGGCGAAGGAGCATTCCTTGCTATGAACGATGCGTTAACAATGGCAGACATCATGCCACAAGATGTTGACTACATCAATGCTCACGGCACTGGTACTCCTAACAACGACCAAACAGAATCGGCAGCCATCAAACGCTTATTTGGCAACAATACACCACCAACATCGAGCACAAAAGCTTACACCGGACACACCACCTCAGCTTCAGGAAGTATTGAAACGGTGATTTGCCTCATTGCCATGCAACAAGGTTTTACACCAACAAACCTACGTTGGACAGAACCAGACGAGACGTGCATCACGCCCGTCGCAACAATCACACCACAACCATTACACCATGTGCTTTGCAATGCATTTGGATTCGGAGGCAACGATTCGTCGCTGCTACTTTCAGACGTAGAAAAGCCGCTACACGACATTATCGGTAGCAACACAAAAATAATTGCACAAAGCGAAGTAAACACAGACGAAGAGTTGAGCGGACTGAAAGAGTTTATTTCGCCAATGGAATCGCGACGCATGGGCAAGCTATTAAAAGCGGCTTTGCTCACATCGCTCCGATGTTTGAAAGAAGCAAACATTGAGCAACCAGACGCTATCATTGTAGCAACACGCTTCGGGCAGTTTGACCATGCGCAACAACTACTCGACACACTCTCCAAAAATGGAGAAGAAGGCATTAGCCCAACACTATTTATGCAAAGCACCCACAACACCATAGCAGGCACATTAGCCATTCGTTTACATTGCCACGGCTACAACATCACTTATTCACAAGGTAACGCATCGTTCGATTGGGCGCTTCGTGATGCTCGTAAACTGTTAGCCGAAGGAAAAGCAAAAACCGTGTTGGTAGGTTGGCACGACGAGTGTCCCGAGACATTTCGCCGATGCTTCGAAATCATTGGTGACAACGTGCCTACACCACTCTACTCAAAAAGCATAATCCTAACACAATGACAAACCTATCGCTATTTCCCTTGGCCCTTATTCAAAGCGCCATCATGGCTTTGGCACAAGTGATGCTGAAATTTGGACTGCAACGCATGGCTCCATTTGGTTGGAACGCAACATTTTGGCGCTCCGCACTACTCAACTGGCAATTTGCCTGTTCTGGACTTTGTTTTGGAGTAGCAAGTTTATTGTGGATGTACATAATCAAGCACTACCCACTTAGTCTTGCCTACCCAATGGTAAGTCTTAGTTATGTCTTTGCCATGCTTTCAGCCATCTTTTTCTTCCACGAGCATGTCGACCTCGTAAAATGGATTGGCGTACTGTTAATCATGATAGGATGCACACTAATAGCGAAACAATAAACAACTTATGAAACGCACATTTATCGTCACACTGATTATTTTAGGTTGCATTGCAACCTCTGTGGCACAAACATTTAACGAGCAACAAGCCATACAAGAAATCAGCAAGGCCGCTGCCACAATAAAAACACTACAATGTGATTTCACACAAACAAAATCGCTAAAGATGTTAGGCGATAAAATGGTGTCGAAAGGCAAGATGTACTGCGCACAACCCAACCAACTACGTTGGGAATACACCACACCTTACACCTACACTTTTATTTTAAACAACAACAACGTACTCTTGAAAAAAGGGGCAACGAGCGAAGTGGTCGATCTCAACCAAAACAATATGTTTAAAGAGATTGCTCGCATCATGATGAATAGTGTGTTAGGCACCTGTCTGACAGACACAAAAGATTTCAAAGTGGGTGTCGCTGTTAACGGACAGCAATACAAAGCCACACTTATTCCACTCAAAAAAGAGATGAAACAGATGTTTACAAAAATAGTGCTTACCTACGACACAAAGACAACGTTGGTAAAACAAGTCGACTTGTTTGAATGCAACGGCGACAACACCACCATCGAATTGCAAAACATCAAAAAGAACAATCCGATCAATGCCACTGTTTTCAACATCAAATAAACGGTTGCTTCTACTTATAGGCATTTGTTTATGCTTTTCTCTACTTATCACAGCACAAACAAACTACCCAACCAAGGAAGGCGACAAAGTGCGCTACGAGATGCAAATAGAATTTCGTCAAGCCAATCTTAGCGGCATCTGTTTGCTAAATCGCCAAAACGACATTGTGAAATCAAGTTTGGTGAACGAATTTGGTGTATCGCTGATGGATTTCTCCTACAACGAGCTAACAAAGAAAATCAAAATTCTTCATCTAACAAAGAAACTCGACCGTATTGCCGTGCGTCAACTTCTGAAACACGACCTGCCTAAAGTGCTCAACGCCATGCAAGAGGGCAACAGCAGCTACAACAACAAGAAATACAACATCACCTACACATTTTCACACATCAAAAATTCCGAGGAATAATCATCACATCCATGCAAACATCGCCACAAAAACAACAATTACACGACAGAGGCATCTGCGTAGTTATTCCTACCTACAACAATGCTGGCACCATAGCCGACGTTGTTAAACGCACCTTGGCACAATGCAACGACGTGATTGTAGTAAACGATGGATGCACCGACAACACGAAAGCGATACTCGACACCATCGATGGCATTGTTGTAGTAGAAAACGCAAGCAACAAAGGCAAAGGAACAGCGCTGAAACGTGGTTTTAAAAAAGCCTTAGAATTAGGATTTGCTTACGCCATCACACTCGACGGCGACGGACAACATTACCCCGAAGACATTCCTCTACTCTTGGATGCTAACATCAACAATCCTGGTTGTATCATACTCGGACAACGTAAAATGGAAGGTGCCGAACGCTCTAAAGGAAGTAAATTTGCCAACGCATTCAGCAACTTTTGGTTTTGCGTTCAAACACTACACTATCTTCCCGACACACAAACAGGTTATCGACTCTACCCACTTCACAAAATTCATGGGCTATCGCTCCTTACGTCACGTTACGAAGCAGAATTAGAATTATTAGTTTTCGCCGCTTGGCATGGAGTCAAAATTATCCCCGTCGAAATCAACGTCTACTATCCGCCAAGAGCAGAACGCGTTTCACACTTCCGGCCAGCACTCGACTTCACCCGAATTTCTATACTCAACACCATTCTCTGCGTCCTTGCCATCGTCTATGGTTTGCCATGTGCCATACTCCGACTGTTACGTGCCACCCTCGTCACAGTCGCATCGCTCCTGACCTACCTCATCGAATGTTTTTTTATCATCACACCATTTGCCCTACTTTATGCTCCTTTTAAAAAATGGCGTCGAAACAACAACAATCAGATGCACCCTTTGATGCACTTCTGTGGCAAACTCACCACACGCATTCTATGCCTACTTGGAATAAAAGTAACCATCAGGAATCCACACAAAGAAACATTTGAAAAACCTGCCATCATTGTCTGCAATCACCAAAGTCACCTCGACCTCATCGTGCAGTTGAGTATGACAAAAAAAATAGTATTTCTCACCAACGACTGGGTCAACCACAGCCATTTCTTTGGTTATGCCATTCGAAGCGCAGAGTACCATCCCATATCTATGGGCATCGATGCACTTTTTCCAAAACTGAAAGATTTAGTGAATCGGGGCTACTCCATCTCTATCTTTCCCGAAGGCACACGCTCACGCGACTGTTCCATTCAACGGTTTCACAAAGGTGCTTTCTTATTAGCCGAACAATTAGGAATCGACATTCTGCCTTTAGTATTATACGGTGCGGGCAAAGCATTACCTAAAAAAGGGTTATACATGCGATGTCACCCCATCACACTCGACATCGACCAACGCATTGCACCGACACAATTATTATCAACGGGCGACACACTACAAGAACGTTCCAAATGGTTCAGACACCACTACATCAAAAGATACGGAGAACTGAGCAATGAGATGGAACAACACGTATAACACACATCATTTACTACTTTGACACACACCATAAAACAACTCATCACAATCTGTCTATTGCTATTTTCACTCGCAGCAAATGCACAGATAAACATTTGGGAAGGCACCACATGCCACAAAAACGTTGCACTAACGCCCTACCTCGTTGAAGGCGACAACAATCCCGCTGTCATCGTCTGCCCAGGCGGAAGCTACTATTGGCATGCCATGAACACCGAGGGACACGACGTAGCACTCTGGCTACAAGCAAACGGCATCTCCGCTTTTGTACTACGCTACCGAGCAGCTACATGGTTTGCCTTCGTCACCGGATATCGCTACATCTTTCGTGGTAATAGATACCCTGATCCACAAGACGACCTACGACGCGCCATTCAACTTATTAAAGAACGAAGCACAGACTATGGCATCGACACCTCGAAAATCGGTGCCATGGGATTCTCTGCAGGCGGACATCTTGTGATGTCGGCAGCCGAGTTGTTCGACGACAACGACAAGCCTGCTTTTGTAGCACCCATTTATCCCGTTGTGACATTGGTCGACGAGACCTGCATGCACAAACGTTCACGACGTGGCTTGTTGGGCGACAATCAAACCAAAAACCAAACACTGCAACATCGTCTTTCACTCGAACTCAACGTCACCGACAATTGTCCACCTGTATTTTTGGTTAATTGTAAAGACGACCCCACCGTCGATTATCACAACTCAGAACTACTCGACTCAGCACTCACAGCAAAACACATCACACACCTATACCTACAATATCAAACAGGTGGACACGGATTTGGAGCATCCGACACGAAAGGCACAGAAGAATGTCGACAATGGAAGGCTGCATTCCTGAAATGGTTCAACGAGACGATACGATGACATACATACTGTTTATATACGATTACTTCAAGAAGCACCGACTGCAACGCACACTGCTACTGTGTATCGTTACTGCCTTGCTCTCCGCACTGATTCTCCGACTCCACTTTCAAGAAGACATCTCTGCCTTCCTACCACTCGACGAACAACATAAAGAAGCACTACAAGTCTACCAAGACGTGTCTGGCGCCAACCGTTTACTCGCCATCTTTCAAAGTCGCGACACCACAGCAACAAATCCCGACGAGACCATTGCCGCCATCGAGACCTTCGCCGAACAACTAGCGCAAGCCGACACCACACACTATATCAGCGACATCACCACACAAGTCGACCTTGAACAAATCAGCGAACTAACCGACTTCGTCTACACCAACATCCCCTATTTCCTTACAGACAACGACTACCTCCGCATGGATAGTCTGTTGAATGATGCCGCTATTATCGACACCCGACTCGAAGAAGCAAAACAGATGCTGATGTTTCCATCGTCAGGACTCCTTGCTACTAATTTAGCACGCGACCCCTTGAACATCTTTACACCTGTTGTGGCACAACTCCAACCAACCAATGGAGGCACATTCTACGAACGCTACGACGGCTACATTTTCACTAAAGACATGCAACGTGGCATGGCTGTCATGACATCACCTTTCGGCAACAGCGAGACACAAAACAATGGCAAACTTATGGCCATGCTCGAATCGATTGCCGACAGTGTCGAAGCAACACACCCCACCATTACACTGCACTACATCGGAGGCCCCGCCATTGCTGTTGGCAATGCCACACAAATCAAAAAAGATAGCATCCTTTCTATAGCCATCGCCGTTGTGCTCATTCTGTTGCTACTCATTGCAACGTTCCGCAGTTTCAGAAACATACTACTAATCGTCGTTTCCATCACGTGGGGATGGCTCTTCGCACTCGGTTGCCTATCGCTCGTTCACAACAACATCTCATTAATCGTGGTGGGCATTTCAAGCATCATACTTGGCATTGTCGTCAACTACCCACTACACCTGATTGCACATTGCGACCACACCGTCAACACCCGACAAGCACTCAAGGAAGTGGTGGCACCACTCATCATTGGCAACATCACCACCGTCGGTGCGTTCATGGCATTAGTACCGCTAAAAGCAACAGCACTACGCGACCTCGGTCTGTTCAGCGCCTTCCTACTTATTGGCACCATTTTCTTTGTCGTCATCTTCCTACCACATGCTGTGAAGAAAGTCGACAACACCCACACACACCAACACCGTTGGCTCGAACGCATCAGCAACATCACACTCGAAAACAAACGTTGGTTGGTGTGGACCATTGTGTTACTCACCGCCGTGTTTGGATGGTTCAGTTTCGACACCTCATTCGACGCCAACATGAGCCACATCAACTACATGACTCAAGAGCAACGCGACGACATGGAATACTTGCAACAAATCACCTCTGGCACCTCAACAAAACAAGAGTTTGTGTATGTTGTGACACAAGACACCACCATCGATGCGGCACTATCAAAACACAGGAAAATACATCAACAAATCGACAGCATAGCACAACATATCAACGGAGCAACACTCTCATCGTGTTCTCGCTTTTTCTGTTCACAAGACGAACAAGCCCAACGTCTTGAACGATGGCAGACTTTTGTCGACCAACATCGCGA
The DNA here is from genome assembly GCA_030523485.1 of Bacteroidales bacterium. Taxonomy (GTDB): domain Bacteria; phylum Bacteroidota; class Bacteroidia; order Bacteroidales; family Paludibacteraceae; genus HGM05398. The sequence continues at coordinate 3,501 of JAUNIJ010000037.1, read as the reverse complement.
AACACTCACCACCACACTACAACAAAAAGCCACAGCACACGGATTCAAACCAGAAGCATTCGACACATTCTACAACACCATCGGCACTACCTACACGCCACACGATTTCAGCTACTTTAAACCGTTGCTCAACATCTATGCCAACAACTTCAGCATCGACACCGACAACAAAATCTACCGTGTGGTTGAGGCTGTGACAGTAGATATCGACAAAATTGCCAGCACCAAACAACAATTGGAAAACATTGAAGGCAAACAACTGGTGTTCGATGTGCCAAGCATGAACAGCGCACTTGCCAACAATCTGTCGAACGACTTCAACTACATCGGATGGGCATGTTGTCTCATCGTATTCATCTTCCTTTGGTTCTCGTTTGGCAACATCGAACTCGCGTTGCTCTCGTTCCTCCCGATGGCTGTAAGCTGGGTGTGGATACTTGGCATCATGGGAATCACGGGAATGCAGTTCAACATCGTCAACATCATTCTCGCCACATTTATTTTTGGACAGGGCGACGACTACACCATTTTCATGACCGAAGGATGTTGCTACGAATATGCCTATCGTCGACGTATGGTAGCATCGTACAAGTCATCTATCATCATCTCGGCACTCATCATGTTCATTGGCATCGGCACACTCATCTTTGCCAAACACCCTGCCCTGCATTCGTTGGCAGAACTTATCATTGTGGGCATGTTCTCTGTAGTACTTATGGCTTATGTGCTACCGCCATTGGTATTCCGATGGATAGTGAGCAAACGCGGCAACTACCGCTTGCGACCACTCACATTGGCAACACTGTTGCGCACCGCACTGGCCTACAGCATTGGTGGCCTTACGTTGTTAGCTGGTGAAACAGCCAATGCCTTCATGGCTTTAAGCAGACGCAAAAACGACACACGCAACACATGGCGAAACCACTACGCAGCACGTTGTCTCAATAGTATCGCAAAATGGTTGCCTGGCGTTAGTCTTCGCACACACGACAACAACAGCGACACCGCCAAACAGCCCTGCATCATCGTTGGCATCCAACAATCACCCATCGATATGCTTGTGCTAACTGCCACACAACAAAAACTTTGTTTCGTTGTCAACCAGCAAAACACCAGCAAACTGGCTACCAAATGGCTCAACATCTACACCATCGACAACCATTTCGAAACAAACGATTTCGAAGCACTCAGTCAACAAATAGCCAAGGGCTACCAATTGGTAGTATTAGCTGATGCCGAACAGTTCGACAGTGCAGTAGCCACAGCTACCACACTGGCAAACACGCTAAAACTCGCCATCATGCCTGTTGCACTTCACGGCACCAACTATGTGACATCCACCAAAAATGGTGCTTGCTACAACGGCATTATCGACGTAGCATTCGGACTGCCAGAAACAAACGACAACACACAACTAGCCGACACAACAACCAAAACACAACAGCTACAAGCAACTCTCAACCACCTCAACCAACCCTACGACGACACCACTCACCACCTCGCTTTTGCCATCGACCGCTACCGTTACAAAGGCGTTGATGTGATGCGCGAAGTGAAAAAAACACTGCGACAAACCAACAAATTTGCCCTGTTAATTGAACACGAGGTGAACACCGACGCTATCAGTATCGAACACGCCGGCTACGGCATCGCCACACTGCTCTTTGCGCTGACACATCCACAAGTGCAAGTATATGCTTTTGAAGACGACCCCGACAAAGCACAACTCGCCACTATTGCCGCACAAGATGTTGCCAACAATCTACACTACAACACCACAGCCGACACACACACCGAACAAACAACAACCACACTCGATTTGAACGACTTCACTCAGCATAGCAACTAACAACAAAACAATACTGCCCAATGAAAGAAAAAATTCGCGCACTACTTGAAGACCTCCTACCACTTGTCGACCTCGATTCTGACTTCCTTTTTAGCGAACTCGACTCGTTAGGTGTAACCACCATACTGATGACACTGTCGACAGAATTTGGCATCGAACTCGAATCGAAAGATGCTACCCCGAAAAACTTCAAGACACTCGATAGCATCGTGAATATGGTAGAGCAAAAACTAGCAGGAAAAGGATGACACGACTAGAGGATTTTCTGGAACGACACAGCAAACAATGGCCCACGAAACAAGCCATTGTTGACAACAGCGACACACTCACCTACCACGACATGTGGGAACGAGTGCAGCAACGCAGTCGAGAATATCAGGTCCTCACCACACAAACAGTAGTGGTACGTGCCACGCAAACCATCGCTTTTGTCGTCGACTATCTCGCAGCACACCTTGCCAACAAAGTGTTTGTGCCATTGGAACACGACTGCACACAAAACAACGTCGACAACATCAACGCACTGCTTAGCAAAAGCTACATACCTAATAACGTGTGCGACATACTGTTTACCACTGGCACAACAGGGCAACCCAAAGGGACTATGCTCAGCCATGAAAACATTATTGCCAACGCTGAAAATCTAATTGATGCTCAACATTTCAATGCCGACACCGTGTTCATCGTGAGCGGACCACTCAATCACATAGGCAGCCTCAGCAAACTATGGCCAACACTGGTGGTGGGAGGAACAGTGGTGATTACCGACGGCATGAAAGACATCGATGGATTTTTCCACGCACTCGACTACCCCAGCCAACGCCTTGCCACATTCCTCGTGCCTGCAAGCATACGCATACTGTTACAATTCGGGCAAAAACGCCTCGCCACCTATGCACACAAGATCGACTTTATTGAGACTGGCGCTGCACCCATTGCACAAGTCGACATGGAACAACTTTGCAACACCTTGCCTCACACACGACTCTACAACACCTACGCATCGACAGAAACGGGCATCATTGCCACACACGATTTTCAAAACGATGGTTGCATGGCTGGATGTCTCGGCAAACCAATGAGACACAGCAACATTCATATCGATAAGGAAGGCTACATTAGTTGCTCCGGCAAAACACTGATGCAAGGCTACGTGGGCGATGAAGCACTGACACAGAACGTTTTGCACGACGGCATGTGCTTCACACACGACATTGGACAACTCGACAACGAAGGACGCCTACATCTCAGCGGTCGTAACAGCGACATCATCAACGTGGGTGGCTACAAAATCAACCCCATCGATATAGAAAATGCAGCAACAGCATCGCCACAAGTAGCCGACTGCATCTGCATTGCCGCACCACATCCGGTGCTCGGCACCACACTCCGTTTGTTGGTCGTAACAAACGACAATAAACCATTAGACAAAAAGAATTTAGCACATTTTCTTGCTACAAAACTCGAACGGCATAAAGTGCCACAACTCTATTCACAAGTCGACACCATCGTTCGCACCTACAACGGCAAACTCGACCGTAAACACTACGAAAATAAACCATAGGAAGACAAAAAAACGGCATACACAACGCTGAAAAAACGAGTCAGAACATTTTTTTGCTGGCACATACCATTTTGTTCATGCTAAAAAT
>JAUNIJ010000036.1 GCA_030523485.1 Bacteroidales bacterium | reverse complement strand
ACGCTGAAAATAATTTCTTGTCGGGTGTTTTTATTTTTATATGTGTCAGATTATCTTGTTGTTGTGTGTTTTTTCGTTTTGGTTGTTGTTGCAAAAAAAAAGTGCGGTTGTATGCCGCACTTTTTTTCTGTGTATCAAATCTAATGTGTTTTTTTGTACTCCCATACGGAATCGAACCGTAACCGAAGGAACCGGAATCCTTTATTCTATCCATTAAACTATGGGAGCGTAAGAATAGGGTTCGACAGTGCCGAACCCCGATTCTCTTTTATGTGTGTTGTTCAGATTAGTTTTCTGAGTTTTCGTTTTGTTCTTGGCGTGGTGTGTGTTCTGGACGAGGTCCACGTTCACCGCGTTCTGGTCTTGGTCCGCGTTCGCCTCTTGGTGGACGTGCAGGGCGTTCTGGTTCTACGTAACCTTCTGGTTTTTCTTTCAGTGCTTTGGCTGAGAGTCGTAGTTTACCAGTTTTTTCTTCTATTTCGAGGAGTTTGACATCGATTTTGTCGCCTTCTTTGATGCCTGTTTCTTCCATGGTTTCGTAGCGACGCCAGTCGATTTCGGAGATGTGTAGCAGTCCTTCTTTGCCAGGCATGATTTCTACGAATGCGCCATAAGGCATGATTGATTTCACTGTGGAGTGGTACACTTCGCCGATTTCTGGTATGGCAACGATGGCGCGTATGCGTGCCAAAGCGGCGTCGATGCTGGCTTTGTTGTTGGCTGCTATTTCAACGCGTCCACCTTCTTCTACTTCTTCGATGGTGACTACGGCACCTGTTTCTGCTTGTATGCCTTGTATGATTTTGCCACCAGGTCCGATGACAGCGCCGATGAATTCTTTTGGTATCATCAGCATTTCGATGCGTGGTGCATGAGGTTTGAGGTCTGGACGTGGTTCTTTGATGGTTTCGGCTATTTTTCCGAGAATGTGCATACGTCCTTCTCTGGCTTGGTTGAGAGCGCGTTCGAGGATTTCGTAGCTTAGTCCGTCGACTTTGATATCCATTTGTGTGGCTGTGATGCCTTTTTCGGTGCCGGTTACTTTGAAGTCCATGTCGCCGAGGTGGTCTTCGTCGCCGAGGATGTCGCTAAGTACGGCGTAGTTGGTACCTTTGTTTTCGGAGATTAGTCCCATGGCGATGCCCGATACGGGGCGTTTGATGGGTACGCCAGCGTCCATGAGTGCGAGTGTTCCGGCGCAAACGGTAGCCATTGATGATGAGCCGTTTGATTCGAGGATGTCGGAAACGACGCGTACGACGTATGGGTAGTTGTCTGGAATCATGGTTTTGAGTGCGCGGCATGCGAGGTTTCCGTGTCCTATTTCACGACGTCCGACGCCTCTTGATGCGCGTGCTTCACCGGTTGAGAATGGTGGGAAGTTGTAGTGTAGTAGGAAGCGTTCTTTGCCTTGTATGAGTGCTTCGTCCATGATTTTTTCGTCCATTTTTGTGCCGAGTGTGACGGTGCAGAGTGATTGTGTTTCTCCGCGTGTAAAGATGGATGAGCCGTGAGGTCCAGGTAGGTAGTCTATTTCCGACCATATTGGACGTATTTCGTTTGTTTTTCGTCCATCGAGTCGTTTGCCTTCGTCGAGTATTGAGCGTCTCATGGCTTCTTTTTCTACGTCGTGGTAGTAGCGGTCGATCATGGCGCCTTTTTCTTCGAGTTCTTCTTCGGTGAAGTTGGCTTTGTATTCGTCGAGCACTGCTTTGAAGTTGTCTTCGCGTGAGTGTTTGTCGGCGTTGCACGATGTGGCGAGTGCGTATGCTTTGTCGTAGGTTTTTGCTCTAACGTCGGCACGGAGTTCTTCGTCGTTTTCTTCGTGGCAGTAGACACGTTTTTCTGTTTTGCCAGCTGCTTCCATGAGTTCGAGCTGCATTTGGCATTGTGGTTTGATGGCTTCGTGTGCTGCGCGTATGGCGTTGAGTAGGTCGGCTTCCGACACTTCTTTCATTTCGCCTTCTACCATCATGATGTTGTCGAGTGTGGCAGCTACCATGAGTTCGATGTCGGCGTGTTCGAGTTGTTCGAATGTTGGGTTGATGACGAATTCGCCGTCGATTCGAGCTACACGTACTTCAGATATTGGTCCGTGGAATGGTATGTCGCTGACGGCGAGTGCAGCCGATGCGGCGAATCCTGCTAATGCGTCGGGCATGTCGATGCCGTCGGCAGAATATAGGGTTACGTTTACGAAGGTTTCAGCGTGATAGTCGTCGGGGAAGAGTGGGCGCAGTGCGCGGTCGACGAGTCTGGAGATGAGGATTTCATAGTCTGACGAGCGTCCTTCGCGACGAAGGAATCCGCCAGGGAAGCGTCCTGCCGATGCAAATTTTTCTTTGTAATCGGTGGTAAGTGGCATGAAGTCGGTGCCTGGCACTGCCTCTTTGGCAGAGCATACGGTGGCGAGTAGCATGGTTTTTCCCATGGTGAGCATTACGGCACCGTCGGCTTGTTTTGCCAATTTACCTGTTTCGATTTTAATTTCACGACCGTCGGGTAGTTGTACGGTCTTTGTGATTACATTCATATTATCTATTTTTTTAATCTCGGAAAATTTGGTGCAAAGGTACGATTTTTATTTTGTATCTTAATGTTTTTGTGTGTTGTTTCCTTGTTGTTGTTGGTGGTGTGTAGAAAGAGTACGCCCCCGTAAGTTTTGTGTTGTAACTTACGGGGGCGTTGTGTGGGTTGGTTGTGTGTTTATTTTTTCAATTCTTTAGCCCAATTTTTTAGTGTGTTGGTGTCGTTGAGCAGTTTACCATTTTGCCAGTTGAGGTTGGGGTAGGTGTTTCTGAGGTATTTCATGCTACCATTGATTGATGACCCACCGGATGTGGCGAATGGGATGAGTGTTTTGTTGTCGAGTAGGTTGTTGTCGATCCATGAGTTGATGATGCGTGGGCATGCGTCCCACCAGATAGGGAATCCGATGTAGATGGTGTCGTAGGCGCTGATGTCGGTGCATGCTTTTATCATGGGTCTTGCTTCGGGGTCTTTCATTTCGAGGCTTGATCGGCTTTCTGGGTTGTGCCAGTCGAGGTCGGCGTCTGTATAGATTTCTGCTGGTACGATTTCCCAGAGGTCGGCGTTAACGGCAGTTGCCAGTTGTGTGGCAGTGGCTTTTGTTGTGCCTGTTGCCGAGTAGAATACGACAAGACTTTTTCTCATTGTTTCGTTCTCCTTTGTGTTGTTTGTTTTGTTTTGTGCGTTACATGCCAAGAATGTGATGGCGATGGAAAGCATTAGAAAGATTTTTTTCATTGTGTGTATGTGTTGTGTTGTTGTTGTTTTATAGGTGAAATGGTTGCATGAGTTCGATGTACCAAGAAGAGCGTGTGTTATCGCTGTTGCGTAGGCAGAAGTTGTGTGTGGTGATGTTGTCGACGTAGCAGTTTCGAAAGATGGCGACGAATCGTTTGGCATCTTTTTCTGGTTTTGTTTTGATGCGATAGAGTGTGTCGAGGTTGAGTCCGTAGAAGAGGCATTCGTCGCAGAATTTGTTGAGAACTTCTGGTGGTATGCAGACAGAGAATGTGCCGTTTTTCTTGAGTAGTGTGCTGACTCCTTTGGCGAGTATGGTGAATGGTAGGCTGGAGGAGTGTCGTGCGCGTCGTCTGCCGAGGTCGTCGTTTTCGAGGCTTTGGTCGAAGTAGGGTGGGTTGCAGACGATGCTGTCGTAGGTTGGTGTGTTGTGTTTGACGATATAGTCTTGAAAGGCGATGTGTTGTAGTGTGATGCGTTGTCGGAATGGTGAGTTGTCGATGTTGTATTGTGCGTCGACGCATGCGTTTTCGTCGATTTCGATGGCGTGTATGGTGGCATTGGGGTAGCGTTGTGCCAGCATGAGTGAGAGTACGCCGGTGCCGGTGCCGATGTCGAGCGTGTGTTCTCCGCCTTGACTGAGTGTGCCGAGGAGGTCGCTGTCGGTGCCTACTTTCATGGCAGTGTGTGACTGTTGTATGTTGAACTGTTTGAATTCGAAGAGTTCGTTGCGTCGCATGTCTCTCGTTGTGTGTTTTGTTGTTGCAAAGGTAGTTTTTTTCCCACGTTTGTGTGTGTTTATTAGGGGAAAAATAGGTCTGTTTCTTCTGTTTCGGGTTGTGTTGGTGTGTTGTTGTTGTTTGCCAATTGTCCTAAGGCGGCGAAGGGTGCGAATTGTGCTGCGCGTTGGATGTTGTTCATGCGTGGATGTTTGGTCGACGTTGGGTGTTGTCGTTGTATGATGTCGCTGTAATCTTCTGAAAGATTGATTCGAAAAGTGGCAGTCTCGTTATTGGTGTTGCTCATGCTTTGTGTCCTCCTATTTGTTGGTTGCGTTCTTTTGCTGTGGCGCCTTCACGAAAGTTTAGTCCTTTGAGTAGTGCGTTTTTACCATAGCGTGTTTTGATGTTTAAGATGGCATCTTGCATGCGTCGTTCTTTTTGTTGTTGCGCTTCTGCAGTGGCTTTTTTTTGTCGTTCTTCTTCGTAGTTGCTGAAGAGGTTGAGTTGTAGTGTTGAGTCTTGTTGTATGGTTGTTTCGTTGACCACGTGGTTGGCGGTGATGTTGAGTCGTCGTATGAGTAACTCTGAGTTGGCGATGCGGTCGAAGACTTCGAGTGCGGCTTCGATGATTGCTTTTGTGCTCGATGTTGGTTTTTGTAGTGTGATGGAGCCGTGTGCGTGTTTTGGAACTTCTTTGCCGTAGTAGTTGATGGTTGTTGGTCCGTTGTAGTGGGTGTTGTTCGATGGTAGCAGATTGGTGGCGTCGTAGCTGACGTGTATCACCAGCTGATCGGTGACTAATTGGTGGCTGACTAATCTTAGCGATACGGCATCAGCCATTTCTTGTATCACGACGCGTGCTTTTTCGAAGGTGTATGGTTTTGTGAGTACTTGTCCGTTGCTCAGTGAGTTGGTTTCGGGTCGGTAGGCTTTTATTTCTTCGATGGTGCAAGGCTCCCATCCCCATGCGTGGTCGATGATGATTTCGGCGTTGACGCCAAAGAATTGGTATAGTATGTCTTCGTGTTCGATAGAGCAACGTGCCAGTTTTCCCATCGTGTCGATGCCTATTCGGGCAAGTTGTTGTGCGATGCCGTGTCCTATGCGCCAGAATGCAGTGATAGGTTTGTGGTTCCAGAGCTGTTGTCGGTAGCTTGTTTCGTCGAGTTGTGCTATGCGTACGCCGTCTTTGTCGGCAGGTAGGTGCTTGGCTACGATGTCCATGGCTACCTTGCAAAGATAGAGATTGGTGCCGATGCCTGCAGTGGCGGTGATGCCGGTCTGTTTCAGCACGTCGCGTACGATGGTCATGGTGAGTTCGTGTGCACTCATTTTGTAGCTTTGTAGGTAGTGGGTGACATCCATGAAGACTTCGTCGACGGAGTAGATGTGTATGTCTTCTGGCGCGATGTATTTTAGGTAGATGTTGTAGACGCGTTGGCTATAGTCGAGATACGTAGCCATGCGTGGTGTGGCTGTGATGAAGTCGATTTCCCAATCGGTATGTGTTTTGAGTTCGGGATCGGAGGTTGATTTTTTTGTCAAGTTTCTACCGTGTAGGTTTCTGCGGCGTTCACGATTGAGTTGTTGAACGACTTCTTTTACTTCAAAGAGTCGTGGTCGTCCGCTGATGCCGTAGCTTTTGAGCGATGGGGTGACAGCGAGGCAGATGGTCTTGTCGGTTCTTGTATTGTCGGCAACTACCAGATTGGTGGTTAGTGGGTCGAGATGTCGTTCGACACATTCCACTGAGGCAAAAAACGACTTGAGGTCGATGGCTACGTAGGTGTTGTTGATGTTGTTGTGCATTGATGTAGTGAGGTGTTGTGGTTGTATTTCTTAGAGCACTTCGTTGAACATTTGTTGATAGAATACTGCTTTTTTTGTGATAGCGAGTGGGTAGGCGCGCGATGTGCTGGGCATTCTGTAGAGTCGGAGTTCAAGGCTATCGATGTTGAATTCGGTGTAGTGTCCTATTGGTGGCTGTGCGATGTTGAAATCGTGGCAGATGGTGTCGGTGGCTTTTTGTCCTGTGGTGACGATGGTGTGGCATTGTGGCATTTTTCTTAGTAAGGCTTTGATGTCGGTGGGTGTGACGATTTCCAGGAATTTGTCGGATGCGTTGTCTTGTAGTCTTCGCACGGCTGTTGCGGTGTCGAATATGCCGATGCCTGTGGTGTTGAGAAAGTCGACGATAGCATCTTTACGATAAGTTTTTGCTTTGGTGTCGACAAAATGTAGTGCGTTGTTGAAGAACACGATGCCAAAAATCCGCCACATGTCGTTGGTGAAATTAGGGTAGAAGAAGTCGATCACCCACCGTTTTTTTTGTGGTGGAAACGAGCCTAACATGAGTATTTTGCCGTTTTGGGGAAGAAAAGGTTGTAGGGGATGTTGTTCGATGGGCATCAGTGTTGTCATATTTTTTTGCTGTGTGGTGTTTTTGAGATAAAAAGAGACCTCTGAAAGTGTAGAGGTCTCTTTTTAGTATGAAATGTGTGTTGTTGTGTTTGTTTCGTTTTACCTCTGTTTTAAGTATGTGCCAATCTCTTTGCGATATTTCGCGAGTAGGGCAAGACAGAGTCCGAAGAGATAGCCCACGACAATCCAAATAGTCATTTCCCAAGTACGAGGGAAAGTGAGTGCCGACATGGGTGCTACGAAGTCGACGACGTTGGGGTTGCAGTAAAGTATATTTTCTGCTTTCTCGCGTTGACGGAGTAGTGTCTCACGGTCGGTGTAGTAGAGTTCTTGGTCGCGTTCCGACATCACAAGCGTTTGTTTGAACTGTAGGTCCAGTTGTTGGTTGCGTATGAAATATTCGTAGTTCGACAAAGAATCGATGCGTGCTATTTCTTCGTCGCAGAATTCGATGTATCGACGAAGATTTGCTTTGCGAATAGAGTCGATTCTGGCAATGTCGGGTTGTGTGGCAAGGTAGTGTTGTAGTGCTTGGCATACGGTTTGAAAGTCGGTTTCATGTTTCATGTAGATGCGTATGTCGAGGCGGTCGTTCATTACAACATTAAATGTGTCGGCAAGGAAAGAACCGATTTTCTTGTATTCGATGATGTCGGGCACGGAGTCGTTTTTGAAGTCGATAATGTTGTAATGTTTGATTTTATGGATGGTGTTGGCGTAGTCGGCGTCAAGGCTCAGTTTGTCTTTCATTTGTGGTGAGTGGCATAGTGAGCCAATGTAGTCGATTTGGCTGATGATGTTTTGTCGAGCTTCAGGAGCAAACAGCATAACGGCATCACCATGGAAAACACGACGGTTGGCCGATGAGTGCCATAGTCCGACAGCCACACACAATGCTATGCCAATAAGCACCGCCCACCATTGTTGTAGCGACAGGCGTATGGTGCGAGCTATGCAGTCGACAAGACCTTTGGCGCATCGTTTTACCCAATGGCAAAAAGCGATGACAAGGTCGAAGAAGTTCTTTTCGTTTGTCATGGCAAGCGTTTAGAAATAGATGATTTCTCTGGTAGTAACCAGGATTTCTATGGTGCGGTTTTCTTTGTCGGCTTGTGGACCAACAGCCACACGAACGAGGTTGCCTTTATCGTCTTTTTCTTGGAACATTTGTGTCTCGTGTGTTTCACCACGTGTGATGGTCAAACTGTCGAGTGTATATTGGTCGTTGTAGTAGAAACAAGTTTGGCTGGTAGCCTCGGTTTGGTTTTGCTCAAACAGTTGTTGGCGAGTCATATAGTTGTTTTGATTGAATGTTGCCACTTCTTTTTCCCAACCGTCAACATAATAGATGGTTGTGCGGCAATAGGTGTCGTCGCTGTTGTATTCAAACGATTGTTCTTGTGTCATGGTTTTACCGACGTAATCTTTTGTTGTCAACACGCGGTTTGACTCGTCGTAGGTGATTTCGCTGTATGAGATTTCGTTACCATTGGCATCGATGTTGGTCTTTTTTATCACGCGATTGTTTTCGTCGTAAGCATAACGTGTAATTTTTGGTTTGCTTTCGTTGCTCCATTGGTTTTCTACCATGTTGCCGCGTGAGTCGTAGGTGTTGTGTTCTTCGTATTCATTTTCGCAGTGTGCGTTTTGGCGAATGAATTCGGTTAAGTTGCCGTTGTCGTCGTAGGTGTACAGTTCCAACTCGATGATGTCGCCATCGGGTATTTTGTAAGTGAGTTGTTTCAGTCTGCCTTGTTCGTCTTTTTCTTCAATGAGGTCGGTTTGGTTGATGTGCCAAACGCTATCGCATTGTTGTGTGTAAGTCTCGTCGGTAATGTTTCCGTTGCCGTCGTAAATACAGGTGTAGATAGGAGTGCAATCGTCGCGTGTCTCGGTCAGTTGGGTGAGGAAACCGTTTTCATTGAAATCCATTGTTGTTACGTAGGTAACACCGTCGATAATTTGTGTGGTGATACATTGTTTTACATTTCCTTCAAGACCGTAGAAATCCCAGTCGTTAGGAGTAGCTTCGTTCGACACTTTTTTGTTGCAAGCGCTGAAAGCAACGATAGCAAGCATGATGAGGCTGATTTGTAGTATTTTTCTCATGATTGGTAAGTATTAAAAGTGTTTGTTTTGCTGATGTGAGTGTTTATGTCTGTTTCTTTAGAAAAGTATTTCGTAGTGTATGCTGAGTGATGCGTAGCTGTCAGAGTTTTGTGAGTCTTTCTCGCCGACTATTGTTTGGTTGTCGTAAAAAGGGTATCCGTCGAGTGTTCTACCCGGGTTGTCTTGCAGTGCAAAGTGGTAGCAGAATTGCAGTCCTAATCGACTGTTGTCGCCGATTTTAAAAAGGTAACCCAGTTGCAGAGGAATGAGTGGTGTGTAGCAAGTGTTTTTGTTGTTGTATGATGTTCCTGTGCTGCTGTTACCTTCAAATTGTATGACTTCGATGCCAAATCCGACACCCGTGGCAAGAAATAAGCCAGCGTTAGGAATGGGGAAGCAAGTGTAGAGTAGGTCGGTCTCCTCGTAGTACGATTTGAAGTGGTAGCGGTAGGTGTCGTCGCCGCGCATCATACCTCCATTGAATTGGAGACCAACGGCAGCATATTGATTAAATTGGTAGCGGTAGCCAAGTGTCAACTGACCACCGATTTGTGTGGTTGAGAAGGCTTTTGTTGTCTCGAGGTCGCCAAAATAATAGTTTGCACCGATGCCAATTGTCACTACATGATTGTCGTTGAATCCATTGTAAATTCCTCTGCTGTTGTATCGACCGATTTTTGCCTCTGTTGTCTGTGCTGTTAAGAGTAACGCCAACAGCAAACATCGTGTCAACCATTTGTATATGTAGGAATTTTTCATGTGGTGGTGCGTCGGTTTTTAGTGATTATGGATAAGCGAAAAGAATTCTTCGCGTGTCTTTGCGCTTTCGAAAATGCCGGTAAAGTCGGAGGTAACTGTCAATGAGTGTTGCTTTTGCACGCCGCGCATTTGCATGCACATGTGTTGTGCTTCGATGACAACGATGACGCCGAGGGGATCGAGTGTTTTTTGGATACACTCTTTTATTTGTGTTGTGAGTCGTTCTTGTAGTTGTAGACGGTGTGAATAGATGTCGACCACGCGTGCTATTTTGCTTAAGCCGGTAATGTGGTGTTTGGGGATATAGGCAACGTGTGCTTTGCCAAAGAAAGGTAGCATGTGGTGTTCGCACATCGAGAAGAATTCGATGTCTTTCACGATTACCATTTGTTGATATTTCTCGTGAAACATGGCACTGCGCAACACTTCTTCGGCATCTTGCTCGTAACCTTGTGTGATGAATTGCATGGCTTTGGCTACGCGCATCGGTGTCTTTACCAGTCCTTCGCGTGTGTGGTCTTCGCCTATCAGTTTGAGAATCTCTGTATAGTGTTCTGCCAGTTTGATGGTGGCATCGTTAATTGGTTCGTTCATATTGAGTTGTGTGTGTTATTGTTTGCCTGAGATGTTGTCGTGTACGATATAAATTGATGCTTTGTACTCGGGAAATTCTTCCAGAAGCACTGCTTTAAGTTGTTCTGCTTCTTGTTGTGTGCGGCAGTTTCCTACGCGCACTTTCCAGAAGGGTGCGGTGTAGGTAACAAAAACCTCAAGTTTTGGGTGTTTGTTTAAGATATTTCGTTCGACGTTAAATGCTTTTTGTCGTGCCGATTGTCCGTTGTTGCTCGAAAAAACTTGAACGCGGTAGCCTTTGGCTTCTTCGCCACTTGCCAACGGACGTTGGTTCATTCGTTCTGTAATTTTTTCACTTTGGTGAATCGTTACTGTGGCGTTGTTGTTGGATGGTGTAGCCAATTCGGCAACAACTTGTTCGTTGGTCTTTTGTGCCATCAGACAGACACAGCAAAAGAGCAGTATCGATGTCAGAAGTTTCCTCTTTGTCATATTGTTGTTTGTTGTATTTTGTTCATTACGCGTAAGAAATTGCCACCGCGCAACAGTGCGATGTCGTGATTGCTGTAGCCTTCTTTCATAAGTGCTACGGTGAGTGCAAACTCCTCGTTGGCGGCTCTGCAACCAATGATGGAACCGCCGCCGTCGAAGTCGGAGCCGAATCCGACGTGTTCGATGCCTGCTACTGCCACCATATGATTGAGGTGTGCGATGGCATCGGCGATGGTTGCCTCGCCATCTTCTACCAGAAATCCCGAGTAGAGACATATTTGGCATACGCCTCCTTTGTCGGCTAATGCTTTCAGTTGCTCGTCGCTAAGGTTGCGTGGATGATTGCATAAAGCGCGTGAAGAAGAGTGGGTGCATACCACAGGTGTCGCTGAGCACGCTACGACTTGCCAGAATGTTTCCTCGCCAGCGTGTGAGAGATCGATGACGATGCCTTTGTTGTTTAGCTCTTTCACTACGTCGTGTCCAAACGCGCTGAGTCCGTGGTGTGTGTGGTTAGTGCGGTTGGCAGAGTCGCAGATATCGTTGTCGCCGTTGTGGCAGAGTGTGAGATAACGCATGCCGAGGTCGTAAAGTTGTTGAATCTTTCCGAGGTCTTTTCCTATGGCAAAGCCGTTTTCGACAGCAGGCACAACGATGCGTTTGCCTAATGTCTTGGCGGCGTATATTTCATCGACTGTTTTGCATATGGCTGCTTTGTCGCTGTTGGAGTCCACTTGTTTTTGTAGTCGAGTGAGTATTTCTTTGGCGTTGTCGAAGGCTTTTTGACGTGTTTGTTCGTTCAGCGGTTCTTGTGGAATGTAAGCCACGGTGAACACAGCATCTAATTGTCCTTCAGCCATTTTTACGAAATCGACTTGTGCCTCGTCGCATCGTTCGCCGAGGTTTGTATCGGGTGTCCACACCATTGGGGTGTCGGTGTGTGAGTCTAACGTCACTATTTGTTGGTGAAGTTCTTTGGCGCGACGATGGTAGTTGGCTTCTTCTATCAACCAGTTGAATAGTGCTTTCGAGATTGTGTCGTCGGCTCTCATTAATTGTTCCGGATGCCATTGTACGCCTATCATAGGATAGTAGGGGTGCTCGATGGCTTCGCAGATGCCGTCGGGAGAGAATGCCGATGCTACGAATTCGTTGGCTATGTTTTTCACTGCTTGGTGATGCAGACTGTTTACTTCTGCTGTGAGTGTGTTTGTTATCTGTGCCAGGCGTGATTTAGCTTTGATGTCGACACGATGCGAGGCTTCCCATTTCGGTGTTTCCTGGCTGTGCATCAGTGCCGGACCGTATTCTTTGTTTATGTCTTGGTAGATGTCGCCGCCAAACACAATGTTTAGAATTTGCATGCCACGGCAAATGCCTAAGATGGGTAGTTGGCGGGCTTGTGCTTCTTTTATCAATGCTACGTCGTAGGCATCGCGTTCGGGGTCGGGTGTGCCGGCTTCGGGAATGGTGGGTGCGTTGATGTAGGAGGGGTCGATGTCGCCACCACCGCTCATGACGATGCCATCCACCTTGTCGCATATCTCTTTCAGATAGTCCGACTCTCCAATCACAGGAATGAGCAGTGGCACGCCGCCGGCTTTTCTGATGGCGGTGTAGTAGGCGTCGGCTATGCGCGAGGTCTCGTCGCAGTGGTTTGCCGAGATGCCTATCACTGGCTTGTGGTTTGTTTGTATGAGAGGTTTTTCTTGATACATAACCAACTAATACTTAATCCATCTGTATAAATCTCTCCAACCGATTTTCTTTCCGTACATCAGTATACCGGTGCGGTAAATCTTCGCCGATAGCCACACGGTGCCGATGAAGGTGATGGTGAGTAGGGCTATCGAGACAAACAGTTGCCACATTGGCACACCATAAGGGAGACGAACCATCATCACCATGGGCGATGTGAAAGGTATCATCGAGCACCATAATGCCAGGGGACCATCGGGGTTTTCTATGCTGTAGATGGCGGCGTACATGGCAAAGATTACTGGTATCATGATGGGTACGGTGAATTGCTGTGTGTCGGTTTCGCTGTCGACAGCAGAACCGATGGCAGCGAATAAGCAGGAGTAGAGTAGATAGCCTCCGATGAAATAGATGATGAAGCAGATGATAATTTGTACGATATTTGCCGACATCAGTCCATCGGTAATCTCTTGCATCATGTTTGTTGTCTCCGTTGTGTCGAGTTGTTGTGTACCTACACCTTGTGCTATCATTTCGGTGGCTGTGGCTGCTGTCTCGGGAGAGGTGTTTAGCATGGGCGAAACAATGGCAAATAAGCCACCGGTAAGCACTACCCATATCGCTATTTGCGTGAGCCCTACCAATGCCATGCTGATGATTTTGCCCATCATGAGTTCAAATGGTTTTACGCTGCACACCAATACTTCAACAATGCGGCTCGTTTTTTCTTGTGTCACGCTGTTCATTACTTGTGCACCGTAGACAAACACGAACATGTACATCAACATAGAGAACACCAATCCTACTATAATGGCAATTTCGGTCGATGCATTTTCTTCTTCACCGTCATCGTTCCATTTCACTACATGAATGTTGAGGGCGGCGTTGGTCTTATCCATTATCTCTTTCAAATCGGGAATGTTGTAGGAGTCTATGCGCTCTTGCTCTACATAGTCCGACAGTGTCGATTTGATGGTTTGTTCCAGGTGGTGGTTGATGAAATGGTCGGAGTAGACGTAGATTTCTTTCTCGCTATCGATGAGGTCGTCGTTGATAACGATGATGGCATCGTAGTTGTTGTTTTTGCTTGCTTCAATAAGGTTGGCGTTGTCGATGTCGGCACTCTCAAAGCAAAATTCTTCGTTGCTTTCAAATAGCGATGCGTATTTGTGTGTGTTGTCGACAATGGCAATGTGTTCTGTTTTATTGTCGTCGAGTTGCGACAATCCCATCGGAACAAATATTAAAGCAAGAAACAAAATGGGCATTAACAACGTGAGAATCAAGAACGATTTCTTGGCAACACGTTGGATGTACTCATGTTTGATAACTAAGCCTATCTTACTCATTGTTTTATCAGTAGCTTTTTTGTTTTTCTAATCTGCAAAGATAACATTTTCTTTGCATTTGGTAAAATGGTGTGTACGTTTGATTTTCAGTGTGTTGTTGTGTCGGCGTTGGTTGCGGTAAAAAAAAGACATCCAAGTTGATGCTCGGATGTCTTGTCTTATTTATTGCATGTGTGTCTATTAGTTCAATCGGAAGACAACAGGCAAGGTGAATTTACAGTTTACGTTTTTGTTGCGTTGTTGACCAGGTTTCCATTTTGGCATCGATTCGATAACGCGTATAGCTTCGCGGTCGAGGCTTGGGTGGTCGCCGTGTATGATGACTTCAACGTCGCCTACAGATCCGTCTTTACGAACGGTGAAGCGGCATACTACACGACCCTGAATGCCGTTTTGTGCGGCTGTTTGAGGGTATTTGATGTTGCTACTGAGGTATTTCATCAAAGCTTCGTCACCACCAGGGAATTCTGGGTTTCTCTCTACGACTTGGAACACGTAGTTTTCATCTTCTTCTGGTTCGGTTGGTTTCACTACAGGAGCTTGAATCACTTCCTGTGCTTTGCTGTTGTTGTCTTCAGAGCTAAAATCGATTTCAGCTACTTCTTCTTTACTATCGACAACGGTAATTTCTTCGATTACGTCAGGAATTTCGGCTGGTGGTGGTGGTGGAGGTGTCTCTTCCGGGAAGGTTTGTTCTATCATATCTTCTTCGATGTTGATGTCGATGTTGGAGACGATGTCGTACACTTTCACTTTATCAGCCCATTCGAAGGCAAAGAATAGAAGTGCCAAAACAGCTGCCAAACCCATTAGCAAGAAGGTGGTGCGTTTGTTTTCGATGTTGGCACTTGATGTCTTTTTTGTATCCATAATGAGTGTCTTTTTTGCGTAGATAATTTACAGCGCAAATTTACATCCATTTTTTTAATCTGCGCACGTTTTGGTCTTTATTTCTTCTCTTCTTATGATGATTTTTTTTGTGTCTGTTTTTATCTCTTGAATATGATGAAGTTATCGGTTTTTTGAGGGGTGTTTTAGGGTTGGTTGCGGCTGTGTTTTTGGGGTGCAAAACTGTCGGTGGCTTGTTTGTTTGAGCCTGTTTGCTGTGGCTATTATATAATAATGTATGGTGTGTTTCTTGTGCTCGAAAAAAATGTTGTTTTAGGTGGTGTGTCTCAAGGGTTTTATTTACTTTTGTGTTGTCGTTTCAAACTCATTTTTTTTATGTCAGTTATTGCTATCATCAATGGCCCGAATCTTAATTTGTTGGGCAAGCGTGAGCCAGATGTTTATGGCTCCGTATCTTTCGACGATTATCTCTTAACGCTGAAGGAGAAATTTCCCGATGTGGAGTTTCGTTGTTTTCAGTCGAATGTTGAGGGAGAGTTGGTTACGATGATTCAGCAGGTGGGTTTCGACGTCGATGGTGTGGTGTTGAATGCGGCTGCCTATACCCACACTTCCGTGGCTATTGCCGATGCGGTGCTGGCGGTGAAAGCGCCTGTTGTTGAGGTACATATCAGCAATGTGTTCCGCCGTGAGGAGGTGCGTCATCATTCGTTGTTGCAAGCAGCGGTGGTTGGCTCGGTGGTGGGTTTCGGCATGAAGTCGTACGAGTTGGCTGTGCGTGCGTTGTTAGATAGGTAGTGTGGTGATTGTGGCGTAACGTCGCTCGTCTCTTTTTTTCCTCTTTTCCTCTTTTGATTTTCTATTTTATGATGGAGTTAGGGGCAAAAG
>JAUNIJ010000167.1 GCA_030523485.1 Bacteroidales bacterium | reverse complement strand
GCGGTAAGTCGGTGCGTTTAGTGCGGTTGGTTCAGTAATTTACACTGTGCTTACCCCAACATCAACCCAGACCCAAAAACAGAAAAAACCAAATAAATAAACAATCCATTGAATCTTTTGGGGCGGTGGGTTCGTGCCCTCAGGCACACACCCACCGTTCCAAAAGATTCAATAATTTTTCAACAAACAAAATCAATGGTAAAAGCACAAAATCTATTTGATTTGGAAACCAAACGACAGGTAAACGATGATAGCTACCGCATAATACATCTTTTACCCGAGGGAAAATTTTATCATGCTTACGAGTGGAGTGCATGGCTTTGCGTGCGTTATGTCAACGAATTTAAAGCCATACGTAAGCCAGTAAAAAACAGCAACGAGACATTGGTTTATATCGGTTTTCCACAAACTAGTCTTGAGAAGTTTACACCAGAGGGTAGTTCGGTCGACTATGATGAGAATGGCAATGTGACCATGAAACTTGCAGAGGATTTGGTGGCACAACCTGACGATATTACAGTGTTACAAAGTGATTTTTCTAATTGGAAACAATCTGTTCCATTGAAATCTGTTGCTAATGATGCTGATGCAAATCCCACCTTGAAAGGTGTAGAAACATCTCGACCATTGCACATCACCGACATCCTTCGTTCCGTTATGACTTATCCCATCGAACAAAAATCGCCAATGGAATGCATGGCTTTCCTTGCTAAACTCAAACAGCAGATTTCTGCCATACTTTAATCAAGAATCCAAATACAAACATTAATCATATTAGTAAGCACAAGTGTAAATTCATAAGCAGTCTGCCCTGTGTCGGGAAAACAATGTGACTATATATTGGCTTCAACCATCTAACGATTCCTTTCGTATAGCTTATAAAACCAAAGAGACTGCTGCCGCCTTTCCTTTTCTGCCTGCAGCGGGCTACCGCAATGGTACGACGGTGAATAATGTTGGCTCGAACGGCAACTACTGGTCGTCGACATACAACAGCAGTAACAACGCCTACAACCTCAACTTCAATGCGAGTAACCTCAACGCTCAGAACAACAACAACAACAACCGCTACAACGGTAAATCGGTGCGTTTAGTGCGGTTGGTTCAGCCTTTACCTGTGATTACTTTTCCCCATTATTTTTTTTTTGATGTCATACACATTAACTCGTAAACAACTGTTGCTTGACCTTTATCAAGCATATGGCGATGCCAGTAAACATAAGCATCACAAGCACTATCTACAGCGTTTTCAACAAGACCTCGATGCTCATCTTGCTGAACTTTGCGATGAACTATATGAACGAAGGTATATCGCTAAACCATCTAAGTGTTTCGTCATTAACTTTCCTAAAAAGCGCGAAGTGTTTGCGGCGCATTTCCGCGATCGTATCGTACACCATCTCTATTTTAATTATGTGCATCAAATGTTTGAACGCACCTTTATACAAGATGCTTATAGCTGCATAAAACAGCGTGGTACTCATTTTGGTATACGTCGATTGACAAAGCACATACGACAGGAAAGTCATAACTATCGCCGTACTTGTTATGTCTTAAAAATGGATATTCGTGGCTATTTCATGAGTATCAACCGCATCAAATTGTTAGAACTTTGCTCTGCTACTTTAGATAAAATGGCATTACATAAAGTGTCGAAATATCGTGCAGAACGGTGGTGTGATAGGGTGGATATGTCGTTTGTGAAATATTTAACACAAGAAATTGTACTGCTCAATCCCGTGTCTAATTGCTGTATTGTGGGAAGCGAATCCGATTGGGAGGGGCTTCCGAATGATAAAAGCCTCTTTCATAGTTTAGACGATTGTGGTTTGCCAATTGGTAATCTTACGTCGCAGTTATTCAGCAATGTTTATCTAAATGTGTTCGACCAGTGGATGAAAAGAACGATGGGGATAAAACATTATGGACGTTATGTCGACGACTTCTATGTGGTAGATTCTAATTGTGAAAGGTTACAGTCGATAATTCCACTCGTGCGTGAATTCTTGAAAAATAAACTAAACTTAACCTTACATGAGGGAAAACTAAAAATTGTCTCAGTCAAACAAGGTGTGGAGTTTTTAGGTGCTTTTATCAAACCATTCCGACAGTATGTCTCGAAGGCAACACTTTGTAATATGAAACGTAAGCTAACTCAACTACAACAACAGACTACAACCCTGTTTCATTGTATGATGAAATGCCGTAGCGAAAGAAGAGTTTTAAACGAAAGGTTTTTGTCGCATGTAAAAGCTTCTTTGTGTTCGTATGGTGGGGTGTTGAGTCATGGCAACAACTATCATCTTCGCCATTTTTTATTTAGTCGTATTTTCGATTTCTCTCTCTTGGGACATTGGCATTATAACTATGCCAAGTTTGTGAGTGATTAGAGAAGTTGCCTTTGCTGTGATTTAGCTGCGTGATTTACTGAT
>JAUNIJ010000035.1 GCA_030523485.1 Bacteroidales bacterium | reverse complement strand
ACCAATAACTATAATTTTTCGTCATGTAATAGTTTATCTCTATTGTTTGCTCTGCAATTTTTGAACGAGAAGCCGTAATACTATCTAGCTTTACACAAGAGTTAGTAAACTGTTTTCTCATAATAAAGGTAAATTCACCCCATCCACCTCCTTCACAACACACCATCAAACAAGTCAGACCCACCAATATCATGACCATTATGCTATATTTCTTTTTCATAAGTTCGCTTTTTTATTTTGTTAATAGACCGATCTCAGCAATTCACCCGAACAAAAATGACTTGCAATTTGTCCGTTAGCATGTTCTGCAAAACGCAATACATTCTCAAAGGCTTCAGATTCTACAATCTCTGTAGTTTGATTCTGAACCCGAGTCACTGGCGTGGTCTGCTCTAGCAAATCATTCGTGTTATCTTGCGAACAAGAGTACAGAATAGCTAAAACAAACAACATTGCAACAAAGCAAATCGAAGATTTTCTCATACAATTAATTTTTAAAGTTATTCAACGGTGCAAATATACAACAATGCATCAAATAAAAAAAATATTTTCCACCTTTCTTCGCAAACCACAACAATTTTATTTCTTATACCTTCAACCTTTAATTAGCGCAAAACAACATAGGTCTGACTAAAAGCCAGACCCATGAACTTATAGATGTATTATAGTGCCTTAGAAAATTCTAGCTTAACTTATGGCATCAAGACTTGGCACGAAAGTTAATTGAATGGCCGATGCCATCATGTTTGCAATCTCGATGTTAGAGAAGCCAACACTTGCACCAAAACTGTTAAGTAGTTCAAGTTCTTCTTTGGTGATGTTATGGTTAGAGATAACAATATTAATCATATAGTTGAACATACCTTCGCGTAAACCAGGATTAATTTCCATCAGATGTTCGACAGCGTCTTTAAAGATAGCAGGCACGTCGCCTTGACTGATTTCCTCCAAGAAAGCCATTGGGAAAATCTTCAACGCAGCAAGATGTTCTACAATAGCATCTATCTCTTCTTTGGTCACCTCTTCGTCGGTGTTCGCCACAATCAATCCTGCCGTAGCGATGAAACGTGCCAAGTACTCGTCTTGTTCGTCATTGCCCACTTTTAGAAGGATAGATATGAGTTGCTCCATACCTTGTTCGAGTTCTTCTTGCGACTCCGAACGCGCAAAGAGGTTAATGGCTTGCACACGTATTGGATTTACGGGGTGTGTGGCACGACTCAAACCTTTATCGTTAAGGAAATACTCCAAATGTTTCAAGTTATCCTCCAACAATGCTTCGATGCTTACGTTCATCTTCAACAAGTCGAGTCCCGATGCCATTTTAAAGAAGGCGGTAACACATGCCTCTAAATCACCGGTTGCCATATAACCGTAACGATCGGCAACAAGTTCCGCCAGCTGACTATGCAAGCGTATTTTGTACTGCAACGTGATGGGTGCATGCGAATCCTCAGGAAACACAAAGTTGATGAGACGAGCTAAGGCGGTATCGCGATTGATTAGGTGGCCTAGTTCATGACCAATCACAAAGCGAAGTTCTTCTTTTGTCATCAACTCCATCAAGCCCGAATTGATGTTAACAATATGCGGCACACCCTCTTTTTCGGAAGCCACCGAGAAGGCATTCACCATCGAGTCACCCGTGATGTAGAAGTCAACAGGCTCAGTGAAATTCAGTGTTTCCTTCACCGATTGGCACAGTCTATACATGTCAGGTAACAGTTCTTTTTCCACTTTCAGACTGTGTCCCTCCATATTGCTCCGCCACCACGTATCGCTACCTGAGTCAGTCAATTGACTAAGTATTTCATTCACCACATCGCCTTGCAAAGCATTATAAATTTGTTGCGAGAGTTGTTTCTCTAATTCTATCGTAGGGTTCAACGATATGGTGTTGGTGGCTTTTTTCGTTATTAGCCTAAAGATTTCTGAAATTGTTGACATAAGCGTTTTGTAATGTTTGTTTGAGTAGGATTTTTATGCGCCAAAAATACAACTTTTTTCTTTTATGCAACCTACGCAACTACTTTTCTTTTATACAAAAACAACAACAATCTGTAGTTCCCAAAACAGAGAAATAATCCTTTTCTATTCTTTCACCTTACCCTAAGAAAGGAAAGATGTGAGGATTTTATAAAATTTCACACCCATGATTCTTTTGGTAACCCCAACAACAGAATTGTTTGAGAAAAACATTGTAATTTTGGGGCGAAAAAACTAACCCTTCCGTTGTT
This sequence comes from Bacteroidales bacterium, assembly GCA_030523485.1. Taxonomy (GTDB): domain Bacteria; phylum Bacteroidota; class Bacteroidia; order Bacteroidales; family Paludibacteraceae; genus HGM05398. The sequence continues at coordinate 12,923 of JAUNIJ010000035.1, read as the reverse complement.
AAACAATGGAAACAAAAAACAAAATAACAGACATGTCGAAAGTACTGATTATTGGAGCTGGCGGTGTGGGCACCGTAGTAGCTCACAAAGTAGCACAAAACGCTGACGTTTTCACAGGAATCATGTTAGCAAGCCGCACAAAAAGCAAATGCGACGCTATCGCAGCCGACGTTGAACGTCGTACGGGTGTAAAAATCCAAACCGCACAAGTTGACGCCGATAACGTACCCGAACTCGTAGCACTGATGCGTAGTTTCCAACCTAAAATCGTTATCAACGTAGCACTACCTTACCAAGACCTCCACATCATGGATGCCTGTCTTGAAGCTGGTGTAAACTATCTCGACACTGCCAACTACGAACCTCTCGAAGAAGCACACTTCGAATACTCATGGCAATGGGCTTACCATGACCGCTTCAAAGAGGCTGGACTCTGCGCTATTCTTGGTTGCGGCTTCGACCCTGGTTGCACTGCCATCTACACCGCTTACGCAGCGAAACACCACTTCGACGAAATGCATTATCTCGATATCGTCGACTGCAACGCTGGCGACCACCACAAAGCCTTCGCCACCAATTTTAACCCAGAAATCAACATACGCGAAATCACGCAACGTGGTAAATATTGGCAAGATGGTCGTTGGGTAGACATCGACCCAATGAGTATTCACCAACCACTCACCTATCCAGAAATCGGGCCAAAGGAATCATATCTCCTCTATCACGAAGAACTCGAGAGTTTGGTAAAAAACTACCCAACTATCAAACGTGCACGCTTCTGGATGACATTCGGACAAGAATATCTCACACACCTTCGCGTCATCCAAAACATCGGCATGGCACGCATCGACCCCATCGAATACAACGGTCAACAAATCGTGCCGATTCAATTCCTCAAAGCCGTACTACCAGCACCAGAAACACTCGGAAGTAACTACACCGGATACACCTCTATCGGTTGCCGCATTCGTGGCGTGAAAGACGGACAAGAAAAAACTTACCACATCTACAACAATTGTAGTCACAAAGCCGCCTACGACGAAACTGGTACACAAGGCGTAAGTTACACCACCGGCGTTCCAGCCATGACTGGCGCTTATATGTTCCTAACAGGACAATGGGGCGGACATGGCGTGTTCAACGTTGAAGAATTCAACCCAGACCCATTCTTGAAAAAAGTAGCAGAAAGCGGTCTGCCTTGGCACGAGATTCACAATGGTGACCTCGAATTATAGTCAAAACAAATAACAAACGAAACATAAAAATAAATCCTGTATCACCTTACGATACAGGATTTTTTCTTTTTCCATAAAACAAAGCACATAAATGACAGAAAATTGAAACGAAAAACGTAACTTTGCCCCTCGAAAAAATAAGCATACAAGTAATAATACTTTGGTCGTATGAATAATAAAAACACCATCCTACTCGCCATCGCTGCAGTAGCCATCATTGTCATGGCCATCTTATTGGTAAACAGCAAGAAAAAACAAAAAGAAGCAGAAGAAAACATCGCTGCCATGGAAGATGTGATGAACTATGAAAAAGAAAAACTCGCTGACGAATACACCAACGTAGCCGACGAACTCAACGATTTTCATCTACAAATCAACAACGACTCCATACTCCGACTCCTCGACAAAGAGCAACAACGCGTTCAATTGCTTATGGAAGAACTTAAAAACACCAAAGCAACCAACGCAAAACGCATAGCTGAACTTCGCAAGGAACTCGCCTCTGTACGTAGTGCTCTCACATACTACGTGGCACAAGTTGACTCGCTCAACCGTGTCAACGGCAAACTACTGGCAGAAAACAAAGAGGTACGCGAACTCTACGAGACCGCATCACAAACCGTGCAAGCACTCTCAACAGAAAAAGAAGAACTGACGGAGAAAGTGAACATCGCATCACAACTTGAAGCACGCAACATCGTTATCACCACTCTCAACGAAAGCGGCAAATCAACCACAAAACTAAAGAAAACAGCCATCATACGCGTAGCATACACTATTGGCAAAAACATCACAGCTAAGAGTGGAGAGAAAACTACTTATCTACGCATCACCGCTCCCGATCATGCCGTATGTGGCAACAACAACAACACCTTCCTATTTGAAAACAGCGAAATACCATACACTTCAAAAAGAACATTTGAATTTACTGGCGAAGAAAAAGACCTCACAATTGTCTGGAATGTAAATCAAACACTCACAGAAGGCATTTACAAAGCCGAACTATTTATCGACGGACACCTTGTCGGTGGCAAAAGCTTCGAATTGAGGTAATCACTTAACTCACACTCTAATATGGTAGAAGGTAACAACACGACACAACAACATCACCACCACCATCATCACCACGCTGTTTCAATGGGTCAGTGGGCTGGCATCTTCTTCATTCTGCTACTTCCGTTTATTGGATTAGGATACTGCATTATCGAATCTCTGAGTAAAAAAGAAGGTTCACGTCGAAATTTTGCACGTACTATGCTCTGCTTCCGCATCACCATCGACATCATACTCGCACTACTCTATTTCAACGGATTCACCATTCAATTGGTTTCGTAAACAACCGATTACTTCCACAAAACAACACAAAATAAAAATGATAAATAAATCGTATATACCACTACAACAGTGGCATATACAAAAAATATAGGCTGCTGGTCTCACGACCCACAGCCTATCTTATTATGAAAAATTTAAAACTTTTTATCTTGGCACAAAGGTACATCTTTTTCTGAAACTACAGCACACGCACACAACAAACGAACCTTTCAGACACGTACACATCACCAAAAGAAAACATAAAAACACAAACAAAATAAAAACATCACAACCGACAAAAACAGCACAAAAAACACCTTATTAATACGAAACACTTTTTCTATTGTCGACAGGCAAAGAGTACAAAAAGAAAATCGTACCTTTGCAAACTAATTAACTTTGAAATGGTGTGCCCTTATAGGAATGCCGCCAAACAAAAGTGAACATGGACTTACTCACAAAAATATCCGATGCGCTCAAGCCAGAACTTGACACATTCAACACAACGTTTTCCAAAGCCTTCGAAACAGAAGACGAGCTACTCCAAAAAATCTGTAGCCACATACACCAACGCATTGGAAAACAGATGCGACCCATTGTAGTATTACTTGCCGCTAAACTATGTGGAAAAGTAACCGACAACACCTACAACACAGCCGCCTCTTACGAAATTCTTCACACTGGCAGTTTAGTGCACGACGATGTGGTCGACAACACAATGCAACGACGTGGACAAAACTCCGTGAACGCCATCTTCAACAACCAAGCAGCCGTGCTGGTAGGTGACTATCTTCTAACCAAATCGATGCATTTCATCTACAACACAGGCAATCTTCAATTGCTCGGACTACTGGTAAAACTAAGCGAAGAACTGGCGCGCGGTGAACTGCTACAACTACAACATGCCTACTCCATTCCAACAGAAGAAGAATACTACAACATCATTCGCCACAAAACAGCCTCACTTTTCGCCGTCTGTGCACGAAGCGGAGCATTAACTGCCACCGACAACACCGAACATCATGATCGATTAGAACGCTTCGGCGAACTCTTAGGACTCTGCTTCCAGATCAAAGACGACATCTTCGATTACACTCCGTCGGCAAAAATAGGAAAACCGATCATGAACGACATCCGCGAAGGCAAAGTAACACTACCACTTCTACACGCACTTCAACAGATGAGCGAACAGGAACGCAACCACACAATGAGCACAATAAGTCAAGGCGAAATCACCGACGAAACACAAACACAAATACTACACATTGTCGAGCATTACGAAGGCATTGCCTACGCAACACAACGCATGGAACATTTCTCACAACTAGCAAAAGAGGAATTGACTCCTTTCGACAACAACGAGATAAAACAACTTCTCTTCGACCTACTTGATTATGTAAAAGATCGTAAATTATGAAACGTTACGCCATTATCCTCGCTGGTGGCATCGGCTCACGCATGGGCACAGAAACACCAAAACAATTTCTATGTGTAGCTAACAAACCCATCCTCATACACACATTAGAACGCTTTTACGACTTCGATAAAACATTGAAGATAATCGTAGTGTTGCCTTACGAACAACGCGAAACCTGGAACGAACTACTCAATCAATATCGGTGTCGCATTCCACACGAAACAGTTGTTGGCGGCAACGAACGCTTCTTCTCCGCACAAGCAGGCATTATTCGCGCCAAACGAACAGCAGAAGCAGGCGACTTAATTGCTATCCACGACGGAGTTCGAATGCTCGTATCAAAAGAAACTATTGAACGATGCTATAACACCGCTGCCGAACACGGCACAGCCATAGCATGCATGCCTTGCATCGACTCGCTTCGCCAATGCTACAGTGAAACAGAAAACCACGCTGTCGACCGCACACAATTCGTCACGATTCAAACCCCACAAACTTTCCAAGCCGAACTCATTATCGAATCGTACAAACAACCCTATAAACCAACATTCACCGACGACGCCTCTGTCGTAGAAAACGCAGGATTTCCTATTCACCTCGTAGAAGGCAACATCGAAAACATCAAAATCACCACACCCACCGACCTCATGACCGCAGAAGCCGTGATGAAGAAAGGACGAAGAAACAAAAAGCAATAGTCCTATGGCAATGATGCTCATTAACACCGACATCAAATTCGTAACAGGCATAGGACCAACAAAAGCTAAACTGTTCAACGAAGAACTCGGCATCGCTGATATCGGCGACTTGTTGAGCTACTTTCCCTACAAATACATCGATCGCACCAAATTCTACACCATAGCCGAACTGAACGAGACAATGCCCTACGTGCAACTCAAAGCACAACTGCGTACCTTAGAGACACGTGGAACAGGACGTAAAGAACGACTCGTTGCCACCATTGCCGACGAGACTGGAGCAATGGAACTGGTGTGGTTCAAAGGACTAAAATACATCAAAAACCAACTGAAACTTGGACAGTGGTACATCGTGTTTGGTAAGCCAACACGCTTTGGTAGTATGCTTAACATCGCACACCCAGAAATGGAAGTGCTCAACCAAACAAACATGGAAAAACTGACAGGATGGCAAGCTTTCTACATCACCACAGAAAAAATGAAAGCACGCCACCTCGACTCCAAAGCCATCGGCAGATTGATAACACAGATTTTCCAAAACTACGAACTTAACATCGACGAGACACTACCGCCAGAAATAACGGAGAAATACCACTTTCTCTCACGACATCGTGCCATTTCAGTCATTCATCAACCACCATCACCACAACTGCTTCAAGAAGCACGCCAACGACTAAAATACGAAGAGCTTTTTTTCATCCAACTCGACATACTGCGCAAATCGAGAAACCAACGACGCCACTTTCGCGGCATCACATTCTCCACAGCTGGCACACTATTCAACCAATTCTACGCGCAACACCTACCTTTTCCACTCACAGGAGCACAAAAACGTGTCATACGCACCATCTTCGACGACTGTCGAAGCGGACGACAAATGAATCGTTTGTTGCAAGGCGACGTAGGCAGCGGCAAAACCATCGTTGCACTCTGTTGCTCACTCATCACCATCGGCAACGGCTATCAAGCATGCATCATGGCACCGACAGAAATACTCGCCACACAACACTACGAATCAATCAGTAAATTGGTAGAACCACTTGGTATCAATGTAAAACTTTTGACCGGCTCAACAAAACAAAGCCAACGCACTATCATCGACGAGACCTTACGCAACGGCACCCTGAATCTCTTGATTGGAACACACGCCTTACTAGAAGATAAAGTGCAATTCAAAAACCTCGGATTTGTCACCATCGACGAACAACACCGCTTCGGTGTAGCACAACGCGCACGACTGTGGAGCAAAAACACCACACCACCACACATACTAGTCATGACAGCGACACCAATACCACGCACACTAGCCATGACAATCTACGGCGACCTCGATGTGTCTATCATCGACGAACTGCCACCAGGACGTAAACCAATTGCTACCTACCACCTCTTCGACAACAAACGAGAAGAACTATATCGCTTCATGCGACAAGAAATAACAAAAGGACGACAAATATATATCGTCTACCCATTGATTCAGGAATCAGAAAATCTCGACATCCGTAATCTCATGGATGGCTATGACACCATCACAAAACAGTTTCCCGAATGCAAAGTCAGCATGGTACACGGCAAACTAAACACAGCCACTAAAGAAGAAGAGATGCGTAAGTTTGCCGCCAACGAGACACAAATCATGGTTGCTACAACAGTTATCGAAGTGGGTGTCAACGTACCAAATGCATCTGTTATGGTGATAGAAAACGCCGACCGATTCGGACTCTCACAACTTCATCAACTTCGTGGACGCGTTGGACGCGGCGCAGAACAAAGCTACTGCATACTTATGTCGAAACACGAAATCAGCAACGACACTCGCAAGCGACTTAGCATCATGGTTGACAGCAACGATGGATTCGTTATCGCAGAAGCCGACCTAAAACTACGCGGACCAGGCGACATCGACGGTACCATGCAAAGCGGATTACCATTCGAACTCCGTATTGCCAACCTCGCTACAGATGGCGAACTACTGTCACAAGCACGACACGACGTGGAACAACTGCTTGACAACGACGAACAACTTGCTCTACCCGAACACCAACTTTGCCTACTACGACTTCAGCAACTCAACAAGAAGAAACAAAATTGGAGCGACATCAGCTGATTATCACACAACAGAAAGACAATAAAACACCACTTTTTCGGTTTTTACTAATAGAGAAATGACAAAACGCCACCGACATAACACAGTTATAACAGTTGCATGGATCACACTTTCCTTGCTACTGCTTGCGTCATGTTCAACACAAAAAAACACGTGGGCCACTCGCAACTACCATGCGATGACGGTACGTTACAACGTCTTTTTCAATGGTAAAAACAAATACAACGACGGCATCAAACAACTCAACAACACCAACAAAGACGACTTCTCACGCATCATACCACTCTATGCAGTTAGCAACCACGAAGCAGCCAAAGGCATCGAATCGGAAATGGACATCACCATAGAGAAATGCCGTAAAGCCATCAAAAACCACAGCATCAAGAAAAAACCTACCAAAAAAAGGAAAAAAATGCGTGATGCCGACTATAAAGCATGGTTGCAACAGGAAGAATTCAATCCTATGATTAACCGTGCATGGCTGTTGCTTGGCAAAGCAGAGTTTCACAAAGCCGATTTTATGGGCGCTGTCGGCACAATGACCTACATTCAAAAACACTTCTCCACCGAACCACTACCCTACAACGAAGCCACCATATGGAAAGCACGTGCCTACGCTGAACTAGGATGGATGTTCGAAGCAGAATCAACCATCGACAAAATCAAAGAGAAAAACCTACACTACTCTCTCATCAGCCCCTATCACGCCGCTATGGCTGACATCAAAATAAAACAACAACAATACGCCGACGCCATTCCACACCTCGAATTAGCACTTCCCAACGAACACGACAAAATACAACGCACACGTTTCAACTACGTGCTCGGACAACTCTACGCCATTACTGGCGAACGGAAAAAAGCCGTTGAACACTTCCAAAACGCCGCCAAACGGGCTCAAAACTACGAAATGGAATTCAACGCCACACTCGAAGCATTGAAAACAGAACCGAAGGCACAATCGGCCATAAGAGGACTAGAGAAAATGGCCAAATCAGCCAACAACAAAGAATACCTCGACCAAATCTACCTTGCCGAAGGACAACAATATCTACAGCTAAAAAAAGAAGACAAGGCCATCGAGATGATGAAAAAAGCTATCGAAAGTAGCACACGCAATGGCATCGAAAAAGCCGTAGCAGCACAAACACTCGCCGATCTCTATTACAACAAACACCGCTACATCGAGGCTGAACCATACTACCGTTTGGCAGAATCGCTCATGACCAACACCGCCGACAACTATTTCACCATACGCGAACGAAAAGAAACACTCGGTGAACTGGTAACACACTACGAAACACAACAACTACAAGACAGCTTACTCATTCTCTCAAAGAAATCGCCAGAAGAACAACGTAAAATAGTCAATCAAATCATCGAAGAACGCAAAAAAGCCGATGCCGCTGCTGCTAAAGCAGCTGCAGACTCCGCCGCCATGGCTATTGCCAACGCCAACACACCGCAAACAAATAGACCAACAATGCAACAACGAGGCAACGGCGAATGGTACTTCTACAACACACAACTCATAGCTTCAGGTGCCAACGAATTCCGACGCCAATGGGGCAACCGTGCATTAGAAGATAACTGGCGCGTAGCAAAAATAGCAGGAGGAAGTAGCGACCAAATCGGCGACACATCATACAACGACAAAAACACCAACAACGGAAAAAACGCAGACCCTAACGACACCACCAACAACAACCTCTACGACCCAGAATACTATCTGGCACAAATTCCGAAAAACAACGAAGAACGTGCTGCCGCTAGCGAACTCGTAGCCAACGCCCTACTCAACATGGGACTTATCTACGAAGACAAAATCAAAGACGACTCAATAGCCGCCGCAACATTCCGACAACTGCGTCAACGTTTCAACACACTCCCACGACTACTCGACATCTACTACACATCCTACTGCATCTACGGACGACTCGATAGTCTGACTGCACAAGAAGAAATGCGACAACACATTCTCAAAGAATTCCCTAACAGTCGCTACGCTGCCATGCTCTCACAACCCGACTACGCCGAACGTGCCACACGCATGTACAGCATGCAAGACTCCATCTACCAAGCAACCTATCGTGCCTACATGACCGGACACTACGACAGCGTGAAAACAAACTTCCAATGGGTAGAACGTGAGTATCCAACCTCACAACTCATACCACAATTCACACTGCTCAACGCACTTTCGATAGCACGCGAAGGCAAAGAAGAAGAATTTCGCATCGCACTAAACAACATGGTACAAAAATATCCGAAAGACCATGTCAGCGACTTTGGACGCGACCTCCTTGCACACATCGGACAAGGCAAAAGCGCTGCTACCGATGGCACACCGGTCAGCCCTACCATGAGTAGCACACCTACCAACACCAACCAACCTGGCAACACAACACCAACAACAGTAACATTTACCAACGACCCACACTCACCCCACGTGCTGGCTCTTGTTATCGTGAAAGAAAAAGCAATCGACGTAAACCAACTACTTTACGACGTAGCAGCCTTCAACTTCACACACTTCATGGTGAAAGATTTCGACCTCAGAACACAAAAACTCGAAAACTACGAAGCCGTTGTTGTTACCGGACTAATGCACAACGATGAAGCACAATGGTACCGTTCGATGATAATGAGCGAACCAACATTAGCCAACATGGTTAACAATGGTACCTACCGAATCGTAACAATATCCGAAGAGAATCTCCATAAAATAGGTTACCCACTCACCATCGACGACTACGAAGAGTTTATACGTAAACAATAAACACCCCCACATGCCGCCAAGCCACCAACACATCACCCAATAATTATGGACAACACACAAGGACACATCCTATGGGTAGACGACGAAATCGACCTCCTCAAAACACACTTTCTCTACCTCGAACACAAAAACTACAAACTCACCGCTGCCACCAACGGCATCGATGCTATTGAGATGGTGCGCAAACAAAACTTCGACATCGTGTTTCTCGACGAACACATGCCTGGCAAAAGCGGACTGGAAGTGTTGGGCGAAATAAAAGCCATTGCCCCAGCACTACCGGTTGTGATGATTACGAAAAGCGAAGAAGAAGACTTTATGGATATGGCTATCGGCAACCTCGCTGCCGACTATCTCATCAAACCAGTAAAGCCCGAACAGATTCTGATGACGTTGAAGAAAAATGTGCACAAGAAAGACATCTTGAACCAACAAACCACCTCCAGCTATCGCACCGACTTCAGCGAGATAGGCATGCAAATGTCGGAAAACCTAAAACCCGAAGAGTGGGCTGACCTCTACCGAAAACTTGTCAACTGGGACCTCCGTCTCACCGAAGCCGACAACAACATGACAGAAGTGCTCCACATGCAATGGCAAGAAGCCAACCGATTGTTCGGACGCTACGTAAAGAAAAACTATCTCACATGGCTCGAAAACGCCGACGCACGACCACTTATGAGTATGGACATCATGCCCAAACGCATCTTTCCACTCATGGACAAAGGTGAAAAGGTATTCCTCGTTGTTATCGACAACTTCCGATTCGATCAATGGAAAGCCATACAGCCACTCTTGGCAGAACACTTCACTTTCGACAGCGAAGAATTCGTTCATGCCATACTACCTACAGCAACACAGTACGCACGCAACGCCATCTTCTCATCGCTCATGCCACTACAGATAGCAAAACTCTACCCAGACCTCTGGGTTAACGAAGACGACGAAGAAGGTAAAAACCTTAACGAGGAACCACTCATTCGCTCTTGCCTCAACCGATTCCGACGCAACGATGTGAAATTTGCCTACCACAAAATCAATAACAGTCAAGCTGGCGAACGATTCATCGAACAATTACCTACCATGCGTGGTCATGTGCTTAACGTCTGCGTAATGAACTTTATCGACATGCTGTCGCACGCACGCACCGAATCAAAAACCATACGCGAACTTGCCAATACCGAAGCCGCCTATCGCGACCTTGCTGTCAACTGGTTCCGACATTCGTCAACACTTGCCATTTTCCGCGAACTATCACGTCTGGGTTTTAAAGTCGTATTGACCACCGACCACGGTGCTATACGCGTCACAAAACCACAAAAGGTAGTAGGCGACAAAACCACCAGTCTCAACCTACGCTACAAAGTAGGCAAACAAATGAGTTACCCAACAAAAGCAGTGATGGAAATTACACAACCTGAACGTTATGGACTACCAGCGCCCAACGTCTCATCGACCTACATCTTTGCACTCGAAAACGACTTCTTCGCCTATCCAAACAACTATAACTATTACGTCTCCTACTATCGCGACACCTTCCAACATGGCGGCATCTCACTCGAAGAAATGATGGTTCCATTCGTTGTAATGAGTCCCAAAAAGAACTAATAAATACCAAAAAAAGAGATCTTCGCAGTTCACGAAGACCTCTTGACTTGTATTTTATTCACTACTTAAAATTCCATATCACACTCGGTGGTAAAAGTCACATTCTTTTTACCATCAAAGCCATTGATTGTGATAATAATATGCTTCTTTATTCGGTCATCCTCAGACTTCTGAGAGCCATCAGACACGCGTATCGTTGGTTCGTTGTCGAAACGTAGGTAAGCTAAACAAGTAAAATCCTCGCCTCCGCCACCACCATTCAACATCCAATCTTCCGCCGTCATATCCACAATTTTTTTGTCGACTTTATGACAGACATCTTTCTCACTACCATGGAACAACAACAATTCGCTCATGTAAGACGTGTTTGCAATAGGGTCTATCGACCAATCGACAGAGTCGGTATAATCACTATGAATGTATGGCATAGCTGATATAGTTACCCAATTAACAACATCGTTCAAAGATGTGTTAGCAGGATGATTAGCATCAAAATCTTCCGAACAAGTAACGTCAACACTCAGAACATCTATACACGCAAAGGTGTGCCCCGTAACCGAAGGATGACAACCCGATTTACCACCATTCCAAATAACGTATATCGGTCTATTATAAGCAGTGTCATTATGCCTCAAGTTCATCGTCTCATAGATCTGTGATTCATTACACTGATTATACCAAGTTGAACGTAAATATTCGTTGTCTTTATAATCAATCGACAATTTTATCACGTTACTTTCTTCTTGAGAAGCTATCACATCATACACTTTATAGTACATAAATACATATGATTTTGAAATAACATCCTCTGAACTCATTTCACAGTGACAGGTATCACAACTTGAAAACAATATAGACATGAACACGCCCACCAATCCTATTAATAAAATATTCTTTTTCATATTTCTTTTATTTTTAATATACATACATTCTCATTCTTCGGCTGTACTCCAAGACCGGGTTACTTGTAATCACAAAATTATAAGGATATACATACCAACCATTATAAGTATCAACAGTTCCGGAAGGCAAAATCACTTCTTCCCAACCCATATTAAGATACATCAATACGGCAATGTCGTTAGTTGTATTTCTTACAACCTCATCATTATTAACTACATAATACACATCGCGGGTCTTTAGCTTTACGGCATCTACCACATAACAATGTCCTCTTCTAGAGAAATTAAAACCACTAAGAATTACTGGTTTATCGTTTCGTAACATATTCACCATTGTTGCGACATCCACATCATTTCCACACATAGAATAACCAAGAGACTGCATTGTTGAGATCAGCTTTTGATTAGTCATAGAGGTTCCATTTGCTGAATAGGTGGCATTTCCCAAACGTCCTAACTCACGTGCCCAAGCCGACAATATAGGATAAGAGTTTAGCGTATCGCTTTCATAATCCATCAACAACTCTCTTTCGGCAGAAATATTTGCAATAGTGTTTGGTGCACCACGATAAGCTATCGTGATTAACATCGCTATCGGACCACATCCTGCGGGGCAATGAGCGCCATTTTCTATTGGGCACAAATCATCGAATGGATGTCTTTGAAGATAAGATGGAGTATGATTTGCTAACGACACCTCTACTGAATCACGCCAAGGACCATAGTAATAATTTGGCTCAGAAAGTTGGGTTTGAAACGTTGCCGCTACAGAATACATAATAAGGCAAGTTACCGAATAAGGCACATCACCGTCAGGGATAATATACTGTGGCACATTATTCGATTCCGGATCATCAATGTAG
>JAUNIJ010000166.1 GCA_030523485.1 Bacteroidales bacterium | reverse complement strand
AACAACACAGACAACCGCAACGTCAAGAACAACAAGAATGCCCGCAACGAACGCAACCAAGCAAACATCCCAAGCGACGAGGAGATGTCAAAGAAAATCAAAGAGGCACTCAACAACTTGACCAACAACAAAGAAATAAACAAGAAAGGTGCAACACACCGTCGCGAGAAACGTCAAAACATCCGCGAGCAACAACAAGAGCAATTCGGACAGGAGTTGGCAGAATCAAAAATATTGAAAATCACAGAATTCGTAACAGCCAACGAACTCGCCACCATGATGAAGAAAAACGTGAACGAAATCATCAGCACCTGCTTCGCCATGGGTCTTGTTGTATCTATCAACCAACGTCTTAACGCCGAAACCATCAACATCGTAGCAGAAGAGTTTGGATTCCAAACCGAATTTGTAAGCGCAGAAGTCGTTCACGCCATCAAAGAAGAAGAAGTGAACGAAGCGGCTCTTGTGCCACGCTCGCCTATTGTTACCGTCATGGGACACGTTGACCACGGTAAAACCTCACTGCTCGACTACATTCGTAAATCAAACGTCATCGCTGGTGAAGCTGGCGGCATCACGCAACACATTGGCGCCTACCACGTAACACTCGAAGACGGACGAACCATCACCTTCCTCGACACACCAGGTCACGAAGCATTCACCGCCATGCGTGCCCGCGGTGCACAAGTCACCGACATCGCCATCATCATCGTAGCCGCCGACGACGACGTCATGCCACAAACCGTGGAAGCCATCAACCACGCTGCAGCAGCAAACGTGCCTATCGTATTTGCCATCAACAAAATAGACAAACCAGGCGCCAACCCCGACAAAGTAAAAGAAAGCCTTGCTGCCATGAACTACCTCGTGGAAGAGTGGGGTGGCAAATATCAATCACAAGACATCTCTGCAAAAAAAGGCATCGGTATCGAAGAACTCTTGGAAAAAGTGCTTCTTGAAGCCGAGATGCTCGACCTCAAAGCCGACCCAACAAAAGAAGCAACAGGCTCCGTAATCGAATCATCGCTCGACAAAGGACGCGGCTACGTAGCCACACTACTCGTGCAAAACGGCACCCTTCACGTCGGCGACGTCGTACTTGCCGGTAAGAGCTACGGCAAAATACGTGCCATGTTCAACGAACGCAACCAACGCATCAAAGAAGCTGGGCCATCGGAACCAGTCATCATCTTGGGTTTGAACAACGCACCACAAGCAGGCGACAAATTCAACGTCTTTGCGGCAGAACACGAAGCACGTGAACTCGCTAATAAACGCGAACAACTGCAACGTGAACAGAACATACGCACCACGACACACCTCACACTCGATGAAATCGGACGACGCATTGCACTCGGCAACTTCCAAGAGATGAACATCATCGTGAAAGGCGACGTAGATGGCTCTATCGAAGCACTCTCCGACTCACTCATCAAACTCTCAACACCAGAGCTTCAAGTTAACATCGTACACAAAGCCGTTGGACAAATCTCCGAATCCGATATTCTGTTGGCTGCCGCCTCCAACGCCATCATCGTAGGCTTCCAAGTACGTCCATCAATGGCTGCACGCAAACTGGCAGAACAAGAGCAAATCGACATACGCCTCTACTCCATCATCTACGACGCCATCGAAGAAGTGAAAGCCGCCATGGAAGGCATGCTCTCGCCAGAAGTTAAAGAAGTGATAACAGCAACACTAGAAGTACTACAAACTTTCAAAATATCGAAAGTAGGTACCGTAGCAGGCTGTCTTGTAAAAGACGGTAAAGTGAAACGTGGCAACAAAGTACGCCTCATTCGCGACGGCATCGTTATCTACACAGGCGACCTTGCTTCGTTGAAACGTATGAAAGACGACGTGAAAGAAGTACCTTCTGGCATGGAATGCGGCTTAAACCTCGCCAACTACAACGACATCAAAGTGGGTGACATCATCGAATCGTTCGAAGAAGTAGAAGAAAAGCGCACACTCGCATAACGACGCTACTACATGGTTCACCTCACAACCATAGACCTTATCATCCTCTCACCCATCCTCTACGGACTCATCCGCGGATGGATGAGAGGATTTTTCGTAGAACTTGGCGCAACCATCGGTGTCATCTTAGCCATCATAGCCACTAGACTACTCACCAACACACTCTGCGAACACGTCGCACAACTATTCAACACCAACCCCACCATAACCACAGCACTGTCGGGTGCCACCATTTTTATTTTGGCACTTATAGGCGTACGCTTTGCATGCAAAGCACTCAAAAAAACTATGAAAGCCATCAACTTGGGATTTATCGACACCTGGGCTGGTGCAGCACTTGGAGCACTAAAATACGTATTAGTTGTCAGCATCTGTCTCAACATCATCACCTTATTCAACAACGCAACAACACCTGAACGTAACGACAAGTTAGAACAATCTATTAGCTACCATCCGGTGAAACTATTCGTTCCAAGCATTGTTCAGATGCTTCAATAAAACGATATAACGATTTCTACAAGAAACATTCTATTTGATAGAGCAGATTATTTCAAG
>JAUNIJ010000034.1 GCA_030523485.1 Bacteroidales bacterium | reverse complement strand
GAAATTATTGTCGGCGTGAAAACTTTCGTGCATCCCCACAAGAAATTATTTTCAGCGTGCACGGGTTCATTTTTTCTTACAAGAAATTTGTACGCAACAAAAAAAAACGGTTTGCAACCACACAAACCATTTTTTTGAGACATCAGCACACGCCAATGTTGTATCGAAATCAAGCTATCATCATGAAACAAGGTTCGTTAGCAAACCATCCAACAGCAAAGGGATGATGCCGACATAAACCACGCCATCCTCATCGGTCCATAGTTTACGACTTCCATCCACCACAACAATCTTGCGACAAAAATCGTTGGTGTTTCTCAATGAGTAGGTCTCCTGCGCTTTCTTTTCGGGAGTGTCCACATTAAGTGCCGACTGTATGTACACCTTGCTATTGCCAGTGTTTACCACGAAATCTATCTCATACTGCCGATGTTGCTTCTTACCCTCTAAAATAACCTCTTTCTCGACAACACCAACATCGACAGAATAACCTCGATGTATCAGTTCGTTGTACAAGAGGTTCTCCATCAGGTGACTCCGCTCTTGCTGACGCCAATTCAGTCGCGCATTCCGCAACCCTAAGTCGACAACATAATACTTTTTGATGGTGGAGAAATAACGTTTCCCTTTCACATCCCACCGATTTGCCTCACTCACCAAATAGGCATCCATCAAAAAGTCGAGGTAACTTTTGATGGTACTGTCAGCAACAGAACGTCCAAGCATCGAGCCTGTGGTCTGCGCCAACTTATGTGGGTTGCTCAAACTGCCAACAGCAGAATAGATGGCATCGGTGAGAGCATCGATGATGTTGTCGTCACGCAACTTTTGTCGCTCCACGATGTCTTTCAAATAAACGTTTTTATGAAGGTTTTGCAGATATGCCTGTTTCTCGCTGTCGTGCTGTTCCAACACCGCCAAAGGGAGACCACCATAGGTGAGATATTCTTCTAATGCCTCTGCCCTCTCCAAACCAGCGAAAGCATAATACTCGGCAAACGAGAGTGGATAGACCTTGATTTCAGTGCCACGGTCTCGGAAATTTGTCACGATGTCGGTAGAGAGCATACGCGAGTTAGAGCCCGTTACATAGACGTCGACATTAGGCAGTTGCATCAGTCCGCTCAACACATCGTAGAAGGTGGTGTACAGCAGTTCTCTGTCTTCCTCTGGCACCAACAACTCATCCACCCCCTCGTTTTTTATCCTATACGACCGTTGTATCTCATCGATAAAGAGGTAGTACTGTTCGTGCGTGTCGGTAGTAAGTTGACGAACATAGTCGCCCAACACGATGGGGTTACGATATCGTGCTTGACTGTCTTGTTCGAGGTCTATCTCGATGAATTGGTTTGTCTTCACCCCCTTTGCCAACAATGCATTTTTGAACAATGTGCGAAGAAGATAAGACTTACCACATCGACGGATGCCCGTAACGATTTTCACTTTGCCGTTCCAACTCTTTTCCAAGAGTTTATCCACATATTGCGCTCTTTCTATCACCATAATGCCTTGGTTTCTACTTCAACTTTGGTCGACTTTCCGACTTTTTTTGAGGTACAAAAGTACAATTTAATTTTTATTCTGCCCCATTTTGCCATAGAAAAAGCATCCGTTCCACCCTCCTCTACTTCAACTTTGGTCGACTTTCCGACTTTTTTTGAGGTAAGAGGTGAGGATAATATCTCGGCTTTTAGTAATTGACTACTGCCATAGCGGATTGTTTTGTTAATCACGAGTGAAGCCTAACATATATACTGGGATATTAGGGTGTAGAACAAAGAGGTCTTTAATGTCGTTCTTGATAGAATTGTTAGGGTCGATGGCATTACAGAGATACAGTAGGCACGAGACAACGCCAAAGGCACGTTTGCGTTGATTCTCTGTCATGCTCTGTGCCAACCATTTATTTTTGATTGCTCATATATAAAAAAATGACTCGCCTGCAGTTCTGATGAGATGCAAGCGAGTTCTGTTATCATTGATTCGGCGGGCAGCGCAGCCCAACCGACAAGATACAATGCACGCCGTGATATTTAACTGTTTTGTTTTGGTTGGGTTTTGTTCTATTTTTTGGGTTTGTTTTGTTCTTTGTTCTATAGAAGAAAAAGAAAAGTTCTAAAAGCTACGGGCAGACGGGCCGAACACTTTGACCGTTGCCGCGGTCGACGTCGTCGACGTCCACGTTCGAGGAATCGAACCACAAGTCCCAGGCGTAGCCGCAGCCGGACGAGTAGAGCGACGACGACCAGTAGTTGCCGTCCGAACCAACGTTGTAGAGAGAACCATCGCTGCGACAGCCCGCCGCGGGCAAAAAGATACTGTTACCATTCGGACCGGTCACTTTGTAACCATTCACACCATTGCGCTGTTTCCACTCCCATTTACATTTATCTTTGAGTTCTTCACACTCTTCTGCTGTTGGCATGCGCCAATCACCACCCCATTTGACATGGGCGACATCGTCGGATGGTTCAAGTTTTTTTCTATTATCTACGGTGCCATAGTTGCTATCGGTGCAGTACTTGGTCATGTAAGGTTTGCCATTACAATATTTATATGACTCCCAATCATAGGTTGATTTAGTGGATGTCTCTCCCCAAGCGAAATAGTCGCCATAATCTTCCGGAGAAGATGCACCCACGTTGCACGTTGCCCACTTCACAGACAAACCGAGGTCGACAGCTTCTTTGTTTTTATTACCGCAAGCAGTGAATGCGATAGTCATTGTTGCGATAGCCAAGAAAAGAGATACTTTCATTTTATAAATTACCTTAGGGTATTTGTTTCCAATTATTTTGCTGTTTTTAAAGCGCTCAAAGTTACTGCTTATTTCCGAAAAATGACGAATGTTTACGTTGTTTATTTTTCAGAAAAAGTAGAAAGAGTAATCACGGGAGAAAGGAGAAAAAACACTACACACCAACACAAAAAAAGCGAGCTTTGAGGCTCGCCTTTTTATTTTGTTCTAAAAGCTACGGGCAGACGGGCCGAACACTTTGACCGTTGCCGCGGTCGACGTCGTCGACGTCCACGTTCGAGGAATCGAACCACAAGTCCCAGGCGTAGCCGCAGCCGGACGAGTAGAGCGACGACGACCAGTAGTTGCCGTCCGAACCAACGTTGTAGAGAGAACCATCGCTGCGACAGCCCGCCGCGGGCAAAAAGATACTGTTACCATTCGGACCGGTCACTTTGTAACCATTCACACCATTGCGCTGTTTCCACTCCCATTTACATTTATCTTTGAGTTCTTCACACTCTTCTGCTGTTGGCATGCGCCAATCACCACCCCATTTGACATGGGCGACATCGTCGGATGGTTCGAGTTTTGTTCTATTATCTACGGTGCCATGGTTGCTATCGGTGCAGTATTTGGTCATTTGAATATCACCATATTCATCTTTACGACAATATTTATATGTGTCCCAATTATAGGTTGATTTAGTGGATGTCTCTCCCCAAGCATAATAGTTACCATAGCCTTCCGGAGAAGATGCGCCTATGTTGCATGTTGCCCATTTGACAGACAAACCGAGGTCGACAGCTTCTTTGGTAGCTTCTTCTGCGTTTTTGGGTTTATCACCGCAAGCGGCGAAAGCTATCGTCATTGTTGCGATAGCCAAGAAAAGAGATACTTTCATTTTATAAATTACCTTAGGGTATTTGTTTCCAATTATTTTGCTCTTTTTAAGTCCTCAAAGTTACTGCTTATTTCCGAGAAAATGGAGTGACAAACAGACACAAAAAAACCTCTTGTCAAACATTGACAAGAGGTTGAGTAGCGGAGTACCCAGAGCCGGGATCGAACCGGCATGCCTTGCGGCACTGGTGTTTGAGACCAGCGCGTCTACCAATTCCGCCATCTGGGCTTAAATCCGGGTGCAAAAGTACGATGTTTTCAGCAAACAGCAAAGAAAAAGCACCATTTTTTTGTCACCATTTTTGTACCTTTGCATTCTAATAATTGTTTGCTATGCGTAAAGTTGTTGTCATCGGCTTCATGGGAAGCGGTAAAACCACTGTAGGTAAAGCGGTTGCTGAGGCATTAGGTTGGCAGTTTTGCGACCTCGACGAGGCGATAGTGACACGTTCACAACAGAGCATCAGCGCACTTTTTGCTCAGGATGAAGCGACTTTTCGTGCCATTGAACACGAGGTGATGGTCGATTTGTTGGCAATAAAAACGTCAGAAATGGTGATAGCGACGGGTGGCGGCACCCCTTGCTATGCCGACATGATGACGATATTGCTCGAACAATCGACAGTGATTTACCTCGACTGCGACGAGACAACGTTGGCGCAACGCCTCAAAACGGCGACAGTAGAACGTCCGATGTTGCAACAAGGCGATTGGCACGAACTACTGAACAAACGAGCAGCTATTTACCGTTGCGCACACCATGTGGTGAACAACAACGACACGGTGGCAGATGCCGTGAACAAAATAACAGCCATAATCAACAACAAGAAATAAGTTATGAAGACCTACGAAGGGAAAATTGTCAGACTTCAAAGCACGCAACAGATGGCGTTTGAGCGCCTCTCGAATCTTGAAATGCTAAATGCGATGCCTAAAGAGATGCTACCAGAACAAGTGAAGGATATGGAATGCGATGCCGACCACATCAGTTTCAACGTGGATAAGTTCGGACAGATTTCGCTCAACATCATCGAACGCGAACCTTACAAGACCATCAAATTCGAGGCGAACCCCTCACCCATACAGATGAATCTATGGATTCAACTCATCGAAAAGGAGGGCAACACCTACATGAAGATGACAGCCAAAGCCGATGTGCCATTCTTCCTCAACGCTGTGATTGGTAACAAAGCCAAAGAGGCGTTAGACAAATTATCGGACTCGATAGCACAACACCTATAAACAGCACGGCAACACCATAAGCAAGAAAAAAAGCATCGCCTCTCATACACAACAGAGAGGCGATGCTTTTTTCTTGGTTCGTACGAACAGACAGACTAACGCAGACGATCGAGCGAGCGCACCAACGCTTCGTCTTTCTTGATGCGATGGATAGCCATGAAGGTGAGCACAAGGTTAACCAACATGAACACCGAAGGGATGAAGTAAGAGACCGACTTGCACACTTCGTTGAGATGGTAAGCTGAGTAGCCAGCCCATGCCAACAAGAGGTAGTAGCCAATCATTAGGATGGCATCGACAACGAGCAGACGAATCTGTAGCAGACGATGTTTAAACAAAAAGATGGCAAGCAACGCCAGCAACGGCACCACCACCGAGATGGCAAATAAGCCATAGGTGTAATGTGTGAAGACGAGTTGTCCGTCGGCGTTTGGTTCGCGAACGCCTAACGCATAGAGTTGCGCCAGCGGTTCGTTGGTAGCAGTGGCGAATCCCATGATAGGGAGACAGCAAGCCAACACGCCTAACGCCGTGACGATGAGTAGGAAAAGTGTTTGAATACGTTGTATCATAAGTACATCTATTTATTTCTTAAACAAACGTGAAAAGACGCCACCTTGACGTTTCTGTTCGGCGGAACTGTAGACATTGTCGGCTGTAGCCGGTTGCCATGCGCGATTGTTTTTTATCATCTGATAGATGACTCCCCATGCAGGCAGTCCACCGAGATTGCGATCGTCGATGAAGAGTTCCACCGACAACTTACGAGGGTCGAAAGCAATATTATCTTCCGGATGGTTACGGTTGACAGCATAGAACTCAAGTCCACGTTGACGACAATATGCTACCGCATCGTCAAGCAACTTGCCTTCACGCACAGTCCACAAGATGATCTGATGTCCATCGTTTTGCAACCGTTTCAGCACATCGATGGCGAACGGGATGGGTTTGCCAATTTCCGGATAGGCGTGTTCGACGATGGTGCCGTCGAAATCAACAGCGATTCTCATAATCAGTCGTTTTTATTGTTATCGCCTTCGTCGAGCAAAGCATCCAACTCAGCACTGCTCTGCTTTGCCGATGGTTTGCAGAAAATCATAGCCACGGCAGCGATGAGTGCCAGATAAAGGAGATCGCGCTGTACCATGAGATAGCAAAAGAGTATGCAAGCGGAAGTGCCAAATGTGATGAGTCCGATGCGGAGCAACGACACATTTTTATATTTATTCATCTTCTCGACCTTCGACAGTGTGGTGTTACCATCGGTGAGCTGTTTCCACACACGGTGATGATACCACAAAGCAAATGGCACAGATGCCAAGACAAAGATGATAAGTATGCTTTTGATGGTGGTGATGGTGGTTTCGTCGTGAATGAGTACGTTATTGTTGGTGCGTGAGAGCAAGAAAGCGCCAACAGCCACGATGACCACGAATGCCCAGCAAAGATAGTAGGCCCAGAGTAGCGATTTTTTGAGTTGTTCCATGATTGATTATTTATGAAATTCTACACGGTTGACGATAGAACGTCCGAGTGTCAGCTCATCGGTATATTCAAGCGAGTCGCCAACCGATACCCCTTTGGCGATGGTGGTGACACGCACGTTGTAAGCAGCCAGTTTGCGAAAGATGTAGAAACTGGTGGTGTCGCCTTCCATGTTCGGGCTGAGTGCGAGCAACACTTCGTTGATGCCCCCCTCCTCTACCCGTTTCAGGAGCGAGTCGATTTCGAGGTCGGCAGGTCCGATGCCTTCCATCGGTGAGATGATGCCACCCAACACGTGATACACACCATGATACTGTGCAGTGTTTTCAACAGCCATCACATCGCCGATATTTTCTACCACACAAATGGTCGACGTGTCTCTTTTCGGATTAGCACAGATGGTGCACATATCGCCATCGCAAAGATTGTGACAACGCCTACAGAAATGAATCTGACTACGGAAGTTAACCAAAGCTTCGCCCAAGGCGCGTGTGTCGCGTTCGTCGCGTTTGAGCAACGAGAGTGCCAGTCGTAAGGCTGTTCGCCGTCCGATGCTTGGCAGTTTTGAGAGCTCCGACACAACATTCTCCAGGAGGAGCGATGGATATTCTTGCGAAGGCAACATCGAGATGAGTTGAAATTTAGATGCAAAGGTACTCTTTTTATTTTGAACACAACATGTGAAACACCGAAAGCTTTGTCGGAACAGATGCTTTTCTGCCTCAACACGAAGAAAAGACAAAAAAAGAGTCGACGACAATAGTCATCGACTCTATAATATTAATATAGTATGCAGAGCAATTATTTTTGTGGTGTCGCTGGTTTAGCGATGTTTTCACGCATGGAAGTATCAGCCACGATGTTTTTCATCTTGTAATAATCCATGATGCCCAGGTTGCCATTGCGGAATGCTTCAGCCATAGCGAGTGGTACTTCTGCTTCTGCTTCGATAACGCGAGCACGTGCTTCTTGAGCCTTTGCCTTCATCTCTTGTTCGGCAGCCACAGCCATGGCGCGACGCTCTTCGGCTTTAGCTTGTGCAATGTTTTTGTCGGCTTCAGCTTGGTCGGTTTGCAAGTTAGCACCGATGTTTTTACCTACATCAACGTCGGCAATATCGATAGACAAGATTTCGAACGCTGTACCAGCATCCAGACCTTTACTCAACACGAGTTTTGAGATAGAATCAGGATTTTCCAACACCGATTTATGCGATTCGCTCGAACCGATAGACGATACAATGCCTTCGCCAACACGTGCAAGCACGGTTTCTTCGCCAGCACCACCTACCAGTTGTTTGATGTTAGCTCTCACTGTCACGCGAGCTTTTGCCAACAGTTGGATACCATCTTTTGCTACAGACGATACGACAGGAGTGTCGATAACTTTTGGGTTTACCGACATTTGAACAGCTTCGAATACATCGCGTCCTGCCAAGTCGATGGCAGTAGCCATTTGGAATGGGAGGTCGATGTTAGCTTTAGAAGCCGACACCAATGCATGTACGACACGTGCAACATGACCGCCAGCCAGGTAGTGCGCTTCGAGGTCGTCGCGACGGATGTCTTTCAATCCTGCTTTGTGTGCCTCAATCATGGCATTGATGATGGTTGATGGTGGCACCTTACGCAGACGCATCAGGAAGAGTTGCACCAACGAGATCTTTACACCCGACACCCTTGCCGACACCCAAAGGAGGAAGGGGACGTAGTAAAAGAAAATAATCAGCAGTAGAAACACTGCTACGGCAATAATGATAATCGTTATTTCCATATTATTTAAGTTTTTAATTATTAGTTTTTCAAGCGTTTAGTTGATAGGTTCGACAACAATGATGTTGTCGTTGATGGTACGGATACGTACGGGCGTATTGTTTTCGACAAAGCCTTGGTTGACTTTTACCTCGACAGCTTTTCCTCCGAATTCTGCCTTGCCATACGGAGCGAGACGAGAGACAGTGACACCCTCTTCGCCAACAGAGAATTCCTGTTGTTTATTTTCAGCAGCTTTACCCGGCAAAACGGTGTCTAACGACATCTTGTCTAATGCACGGGAACGCATGAAGAAGTAGACCGCCACCGCCAAGGATAGGAGGTTAATGACGAACACAAGAGCAGCGGCAACAATGCCTAAATGGGTAAAAGAGAGCCATACGGAAGCTCCCATAAACACAGTGCCAAAGATGGCAGCCACGGTAAGACCAGGCAATAAGAAAATTTCGGCAACCCATAGCAGGATGCCAACAATCACGCAAATGATGATTGAGAAATAAATCCAGAACATGTTTTTATAATATTTTGTTGTTTGTATTGAGCCACTCTATTTCGGTATTACGAGCTTGCTGTTGCGCTTTTTTCATTGCTGTACGCAACGACATCAACTGCTGTTCCAACGCAATAATTTGAGCGGTATAGTCGGAGCGTTGTTCAGAGCTTCCAGCAGCATAATCCTTTCTTAATACAACCAATTGCTCTTTGACATCTTGATACAATTGATTGATGATTAAGAATTGTGAATAATGATTTTTAGCCTCTTCTGATTTGAAGTCGTCGACAGAATAATAGGTTATATTGTCGTTGATGACAAATGCATCAGCCGTTCTTTTTTCCTGACGTTCCTCATTGACTACTGTTTCGCGCACAGAGTCAGAGACTACGTATTGTTTCATTTGAGCGCGCAACAGTTTTTCGTCTGTCGTTCCTTCAAAGTTCTTTCTGATTTTGTTTGGCACAAAGGTATAAATAATCACCTTATCCTCAGGTTGGCGACGGTCGGTAGCAAACCAACCGATGCCAGAGAATTCGTCGACCACCAATAAATAATCGTTGGCTGTTGAGTTGTAAGGAAAGCCGATGTTACGTGGTTCGAGATAACCATTACCATTGCTATTAGCACGGAAAATATCGTAGCCTCCTAACGAATTTTCGCCACACGAAGCGAAATAGAGTGTCACACCATCGGGGTGAAGAAACGGATAATTCTGATGATAGAGATTGTTCACCTCGCCCTGCAGTGGTGTTGGCGTGCTCCATTTACCATCTAAGAGACAATTGCTTTCGAACAACGAGATGGTGCTGTCGCAGTCAAGAGCCACAATTTTTCGGTCTTTTCTACCAGCAAGAAAGCCTGTAAGTTGTAGTGAATCGTTGCTTTCGTCGGTAAGTATGCCGATGTCTTTCGACAAATGGTAGCACGAAAGCAACTGTTTTTTATCGACAACGACACTGTCGAGAATGATGATATCGTCGACAGACTCGAGCATTGAGACAGCAGAGCGAGCAAGACGCAACTTGGCAGTCACGTTAACATCGCCACCTTTTTGTTGGTAGGTACTGTAGCTCTCGACCGATTCGACAAAGCGATAAGCGCCAAAATAAGCCTCACCAAGAAGCATATACAACTCCTTCGGTGCGTTCGAACGTTTTTTCAATGGTTCTAACGTCTCGATAGAAGCTTCATAATGATGCTGTAACAACTGACATTTTCCAACTCTATAGCGCAGAGTCATGCTGGAAGGATTTTGTTTGAGTTGGCGCGCATAGTATGCTTCTGCTTTAGCATATTCGCCACGCTGAAACAAACTCTCCCCTTCTGGATATTGTGCCATCAAGCAATGAGCGTTCAACAGGAAGAAAAGGCAAGTCAGTATTTTACCAATATGTTTCATATTGTTTTAGAATTCTATTCTTGTGCCATCCAATGCGGAGAAGGTGTTAGGGAAAATTGCTTTTGCCTCTTCGATGAATGGCATGTAGGAATTGTATCTCGACGAGTGGTGTCCGATGATTAGTTTTCCAACATTGGCCATTTTAGCTATTGTGGCAGCCTGTGCAGCAGAGCTATGTTGTGTTTTACGAATGCGGTCGTCGTCGGTAGAGAGATAGGTAGCTTCGTGATAAAGGCAGTCGACGTTTTCTATCAACGGCACGATTTTTTCGAGATAGGCGGTGTCGGAGATATAAGCGAAACTGTGTGCATGCGATGGCGGCGTTGTTAGTCGGTCGTTGGCAATGACCCGTCCATCTGGCGTGACAAAGTCCTCGCCATTCTTTAAGTTTTTGTAGAAGGCAATGGGCACTTCATAACTTTCAGCCAATGCTCTATTGAGATGGCGTTCCTTATTTTTTTCCCGAAAGACAAAACCACAAGTTGGTACACGGTGTTTCAACGGCACCGTTGTGACGGAGATAGTACGATCGGAATAAATCTCCTCAGCATGATACGGATTATACGAGACGAAATTGATGTCGAAAGGCGAATCGGCACAGAAGTATCGAATCATCTCTCCCATCACCTTTTCCAAATCGGCATGAGCATGGATGAACAACGGTGCAGTGCGTCCCATCATACCCAACGAGGAAATCAGTCCCGGCAGTCCAAGACAATGATCACCATGCAAGTGAGAGATAAAGATATGGTTGATGGCCAATATTTTTTGATGATATTGCCGCAACCGGATCTGCACCCCTTCACCAGCATCGATGAGGAAGCGTTTCGAGTTCATTTTCAACACTTGCGCCGAGTGGAACGTTTGGATGTTCGATAGCGCAGAACCACTTCCTAATATGGTGACCTGATAATCAGACATTATTGTTGGCGAACCAATACCCAAGCGTCGGGGTAGGTGGCTTTGATGTTGTTGATTTGTGATTTTGCCTCTGTATAGGTGTCGTGTGTTGAGATAACAACACGATACATGCCGTTTTCATTCATCACAACCAACGGACGATAATTGCTTTGAAGCGATTGATGCAGGCGCAATGCGTTATCTTGACTTTTGAAGCTACCGACAACGACGTTATAGTGTTTCAGGAGCGATTCGTCGCCAGTAACAACAGAGTATTTCTCGGTTCTGACATTTTCTGCTTCTGTGTTGGCTTCTGTTTGCGATGCCAAATAAGCAGACGTTTGGTCGGTTTCCACGGTTTCTTGTTTTGGAGTTGTTGTTCCTGCTTCGTCGTAGGCAGCAACATACTTTGATTTACAGCCAGATAATACAATTACTGCAGCCATTGCTGGCACTAACAGATACTTTTTCATATTTGAAAGGAATAAAATGTGTTGTCTATATTTATAATGTGTTGCGTTCCGAAAGTGACTTATGATTTATTCTCCGCGTCTGAATTTTTCGATTTCACGAACGATTTTTAGGATGTCGTCGGTGATGGTGAGACGCAAGTTACGATATCTTCCAGCTTTTACGAGGTGACTAAACATGGGATACATAGGGACATCCTTCTCCCAGAATTCTTTTCCGAAGAACACCATTGGGCTCGCGTAGCCAAAGCTAAGGTAGTGGTTTTGCGTTGCATCTTGAAACATTTCCTGCAATGTTCCTGCGCTTCCCGGTGCATAGATAATGCCACCCATGGCGATGGTGAGGATGGTGTCTTCACGAATGCTATTTTCAAAATACTTTGCTATCTCGGTGGCAAATGGTGTGGTTGGTTCGTGTCCATAAAGCCACGTAGGGATGCCAAGACTATGGTATTTTGTTTGTGGGAACAATGCCATGACTTCTAAAGCGGTGTCAAGCCATTTCTCGTCGATAAAATTAGGTGCAGTTTGCATCATTGCTAGTGCGTCTTCTAAATCTTTGTTAGATCGTCCTGCCATCCATGCGCCGAGGTGAGTTGCCTCCATGGCTCCAGGACCGCCACCGCTTATCATGAGCGCACCGCCTTCAGTAAGGCGTTTACTCAGTAATGCCACTTTGACATACGGTTCGTCGGTACGTTTCAATCCATGTCCGCCCATGATACCGACAACAGAGCGTTCGTCGTAGTTGCTCAGAAATTTGCGCATAGCATTAGATATCGAGCGGTCGTGTAGTGTTCGAGCTAATGCTTCTGCGATATCATTTGGAGTCTTTCCTGTTTCAAGAAAATGTTTGTATACCAATGCATCAAAGCAAGTGTCGCGTGTTTCAGGCACACCAATACGATAGCCACGATAGAGCGACGACACGTCGTACAAACCCTCTATAAATGAGAGGTAAGGACGTTCATCGCCTATTGCGCTACGTAGTTGTCTCTCTATTTCGATGTTATTCAATGCCTTCATAAATCCAGTGATATTATGTGGACAAAGTTACTATTTTTTTTTAGAATAGCTTCCATTCTACAAATCTTTCTATCTAAAATATTTAAAGAGGTATGCCGTTATGCACAGCATACCTCTTTAAAGTATTGTTCAGTTGTCAACGATTGCGTTTTAAGCAATCAGACACTGTGATTTGTCATTATCTCTCTTTAACGATCAAATCAGCACCAACTTTCATAGCAGCCTCGTTGGCTGGAAGAAGTTTGTGGTGACGCTCTGGGAGTGATTTTTTCAATCCAAGCATTACGTTTTCGATTTCAACAACAGGGTCAATGTGCAACAAGCCACCGAGTACCATCATGTTGAAAGTTTTTTGTTGGTTGAGTTCGATTGCTTTGTCGGTAGCATCAACACGATAAACACTGATGTCGGTACGAGTTGGTTTGCGTGTCATACCGTTGCTGTCGTAGATAAGTACGCCACCTGGTTTTACGCGTGGTTCGAACTTGTCCATTGAAGGTTGGTTCAACACAACAGCGATGTCGTAAGTTTGAAGCAATGGTGAGCTGATGCGTGTGTCGCTCAAGATGACAGTAACGTTGGCAGTACCACCACGTTGTTCTGGACCATAAGCAGGCATCCAAGTTACTTCTTTGCCTTGTAGAAGACCGGCATAAGCCAAAATTTTACCCATCGACAGCACACCTTGGCCACCGAAACCGGCTATGATAATTTCTCTTTTCATTGTTCTGTAAGTTTGCAAGGTGGATTAATATTTAGCATTCTTTTCCTCGTCAGAAAGTTGGCTACCTTTTACGGTGTCTTTCAAATCGCCGAGAGGATATTTTGGGAACATGTGTTCTTCCATCCAGGCATTTGCTTCAATTGGAGTTTTCTTCCAACCTGTGTTACAAGCTGAAACGAACTCAACAACTGATGTACCTTTCTTAGCTTGTGCGTTTTCAAAAGCTTTGCGGATTGCTTTTTTAGCTTTCAACACAGCTGCGTTGGTGTGAACACTTTGACGTGTTACGTAGCAAGTACCATCAAGTTTTGCCAAGATATCGCTGATTACCAATGGGAAACCATTGAGGTCGGTGTTACGGCCGTAAGGACATGTTACAGTTTTCATACCAATCAAGGTGGTTGGTGCCATTTGGCCGCCAGTCATACCATAGATGGCATTGTTGACAAAGAAAATAACGATGTTTTCGCCACGGTTACAAGCGTGAATGGTTTCAGCTGTACCGATAGCTGCCATATCGCCGTCGCCTTGGTATGTAAATACGTTGGTTTCTGGGTTGAGGCGTTTGATGGCGGTAGCAACAGCGCAAGCACGTCCGTGAGCTGCTTCTTGCCAGTCGATATCAAGATAGTTATAAGCAAATACAGAGCAACCTACTGGTGATACGCCAACGGTGGTGTCTTGAATGCCCATTTCATCGATAACTTCTGCGATGAGTTTGTGAATCACGCCGTGGCTGCAACCTGGGCAGTAGTGCATGATATTGTCCGTCAAAACTTTGGTTCTACCATAAACCAAATTTTCGGGTTTAATTATCTCTTCTGGTGTCATGATTTTCAATTAATTAAAAGTTAATAATAGAGTTACATGGTATTATTTCACCATTTGTGCTTTGAAAGCTTCAGCAACCTCTTCAGCTGAAGGGATAATACCACCTTGACGACCATAGAAGCCGACTGGAACTTGACCATTAACAGCAAGACGAACGTCTTCTACCATTTGACCACAGTTGAGCTCTACGTCCATAAAGCCTTTTACTTGTTTTGTAAGGCGTTGGATTTCTTTAGTTGGGAATGGCCACAATGTGATTGGACGCAATACACCAACTTTATAACCTTCAGCACGAAGAATTTCAACAGCGCTTTCGCAAATACGAGCTACTGAACCGAATGCTACGAATACATATTCTGCATCTTCGCAATAGTGTTCTTCGAAGCGAACTTCGTTTTCTTCGATGAGTTTGTATTTTGCTTGCAAACGGTTGTTGGTCTCTTGCATCACTTCTGATTCGAGAGCGAGTGAGGTTACAACATTACGTTCTTTGCGGCCGTTTTTACCCATTGTTCCCCATGGGCATTCTTTACGTACTTCTTCGTCGGTGCGGCGTGGTTTGAAGTCAGGAAGAACGATTTTCTCCATCATTTGACCAATAACACCGTCGGCGAGGAGCACAGCAGGGGTTTGATATTTGAAAGCGAGGTCGAAACCTAAGCCTACGAAGTCAGCCATTTCTTGAACTGTTGAAGGTGAGAGGGTAATCAAACGATAGTCGCCATGTCCACCACCTTTGGTTGTTTGGAAATAGTCGCCTTGGCTTGGTTGGATAGTACCAAGACCTGGACCACCACGCATTACGTTTACGATCAAGCAAGGAAGTTCGGCACATGCAATGTAGGAAACACCTTCTTGCATCAAGCTAACGCCAGGACTTGAAGATGATGTCATTACTTTCTTACCACAAGCAGCACCACCGTATACCATATTGATAGATGAGGTTTCACTCTCTGCTTGGAGAACAACCATACCAGTGGTTTCCCATGGTTTTTGAGCCATGAGTGTTTCCATCACTTCTGATTGTGGAGTGATAGGATAGCCAAAATAGCCGTCGCAACCGCAACGAATTGCAGCATGAGCAATCGCTTCGTTGCCTTTCATCAATTTTACTTCTTCCATCGCTTTAGATTATTGGAGTTTTACTTTATAAACCGTTATGCATGCATCTGGGCAAACGTGGCCACATGATGCACAACCGATGCAGGCTTCAGCATTAACCATTTCTGAATAATGATAGCCTTTGGAATTCACTTTGGACGACATGCCCAAAACATGAGATGGACATGCTTTAACGCATAATTCGCATCCCTTGCAGCGTTCGGTATTTACCGTAACTGCGCCTTGAATTTTTGCCATAGAGGTTTAATTATTTAGTTATTAGTTAGTTGTCAAACATAAAAGGTTTTATCGCGTTTTCCTCTTTCTTTCTACGCTTTGACACGCTAAGAGAAAAAGAAATAACTAATGTTACTTAATTGAAAAGACACAATAACACATTCAACTGCATTTTTTCAACAAGTGGCACACATAAAACTACGTATGCCTTTTCTACCCAATATTTTGATTTGCAAATATAGGATTTTTTTTTCTTATGGCAACAACAAATCATGATTTTTTCGACACATTTTTTTACGACCTTTTCTTTCGATTCACTATCAATCATTAAGCATTCGAATATCGAATAACCATAACGGCCATGTCGCAAGATAAACATTTTTTCAACTTTCGCACCAAAAAGAAAATATTTGTTACCACACCCCAAAGGTTGGAATCTCATTTGGTGCCATGCGAAAAGGGAGAGGAAG
>JAUNIJ010000165.1 GCA_030523485.1 Bacteroidales bacterium | reverse complement strand
CGATACGCTGTTGATTGATGGCAACATGATTTTCTTGTATAATGCGATAGGCTACATCAGGACAATGTTGCATTAGTTTTTGCAGCGCTTTGAGCTGATTGTTATACATAGCACAAACGAATTCGCTGAGCACTGTCGACACATTTTGCAGAATATCAGCATGGTTGTCGTCAACTTGATGTCGACGCGCTTTTTCTATCATACGCTGACGGAATTCTTCACTGACATTTTCCACGTTCCGAATCTTCGTAAAGAACTTACTTACTACCGTTTTGTCAACACATAACATGCGAACAATATTATGTATTTTTTCGTCGCTATCATTCACCATCAACAAAACTGGTTGGTCAAATTGTTGACCATAGACTTTTAACGTGTTGTAGATAAGCCCAAAACAACTGTCA
The DNA here is from genome assembly GCA_030523485.1 of Bacteroidales bacterium. GTDB lineage: Bacteria > Bacteroidota > Bacteroidia > Bacteroidales > Paludibacteraceae > HGM05398. The sequence goes on along the minus strand of JAUNIJ010000165.1, from coordinate 2,165 downwards.
GAACGAAATAAAGTACTTCGGTAGATATTTTCTATTTGTTTTACTGTCTGCAACAATTGTTTTTTCTCTTTTTTTTGTTGGTTCAACAGCGGATCAGCAGTTTCTTGTTGTTCTAGAGCAGTTATCTCATCACTTAATATCTGCTGTTTTTCAACCAATTGTTCAATTGAAAGAAGTATGCCCTGCTCAAGATTATCAAGGTTTTGTTGAAGATATTCTGCTACTGTAACCTCGGCATCATTGTCGGAAAAAATCGGATAATTATAGTGCCACAACAAATATTTTAGAAGGTTGCTTTCTTGTTGTGTCAACGGCCTAAAAGTATCAATCTTAGCATTTTCTTTTGGCAAATGAGCAACTGCAGTTTCGACCACATTTTTATTGTTGCGCTGTTTGGTAAAATCGTCAATAGCTTGTAGCAACACTTTGGTAGAGATGCCAATTTGCAACGACCACTTTTTGCACGCTTCCAATAGTTCGTTTTTCCATTCCACATCTTTAACGGTGGAAATGATAAGTTCAATGTCTTGAATCACACGAAAATACTCTTCATCGTCATCTTTCATTGTGTTTTCATATATGGAACATATGAAATCGACAATGTTATAAGTATGGTCGTTAATGAATGTGCTGAGTTCTTCAAACGTTTTGTTTTGTGAAATAGTGTCTGGGTCTTCTCCCTCAGGTAACTTCACGACACTAACTCGCAACCCACCTTCCACCAACAATTTGATGGCTTTATGCGCCGCTTTTCGTCCGGCAGCATCGCCATCATACATCAAACACACCTGTTTGGTGAAACATCTTAATAGATGTACTTGGTTAGCTGTCAAAGCGGTGCCAAGCGATGCAACACAATTGGTGTAGCCGTGACAATGCATTGAGACTACATCGGCATTACCTTCAACCAAGACACAAAATCCTGTTGCTATAATTGATTCTTTGGCTTGGTAGAGACCAAACAAATTGTCGCCTTTTACATAAACTGAAGGTGTAAAGCCCTCTGTTGTTTCCGGATAGCCAGTGTTGACATATTTCCGATAGTTTGCCTCGCCAACGTCTTCTTTGCTTTTAAGTGTTCGTGCAGAGAAAGCGATGACATCGCCTGCCACATTATAAACGGGAAACACAACACGTCCGTGAAACGGGCCTACATGATTTTTCGAAAATATGAGGTAGGAACGATATAACAGTTCATCGGAGAATTTTCCTGCTGGCAGTGAACAAAAGAAGCTATCGAGAGGGGTGTCGACATCATAACCCAACCCAAATGTGTGAATAATTTCGTCGGAGAATCGACGATGTTCTGAGAAATAGGACCATCCTACAGCTTGACCTTCTTCAGAAGTGTTGAGTGTGTCGATAAAATATTGTTCAGCATATTTATTTGCCTCGAACACAGATATATTACACATGTCAGAAGGTAGCAACGTGTGTGGGTCGATGTCGAGATTGGTTTGTCGGAGCGCAAGCCACACCAATGCTTCTTCATACGACAAATGCAACACATTCATAACGAAATCGACCACGCCACCACCTTTATCACATTCGCTACAATAGTAGACTTGGCGATGAGACGAGACGACAAGACTTTCGTTGTGGCCGATGTGAAATGGGCATACCCCAATGTAGTCCTCCCCTACCTGTCGCAATGCCACAAACTGTGAGACAATGTCGACGATGTCGATGTCACACAAGATTTTCGATATGGTGTTGCGCTGATCCATTTATTTAATTTTAGACTCTATATATTTAGTTTCACAACTCAGTTTCATTGCGATACGATGAACGTACATACTACGTTTTTGTGTGTCAGTTATCGAACGCAGCATCGGCACAAAGATATCGATAGGATCTTTTATATCAACAGCAGAACAAATGTCAATCACGGCATCAACAAACGATTTTTGATTGACATGAACAAAATCGACAACCTCCTCTGCTGGATTGTTTTTCACAAATGCAGCCACGGATTTATCGGGACATAATACCACTTTGAAGTTGACATTGCTGATTTGCAATATGGTGGTGATGTCTTGGAATATATCTTCTGCTGGTTTCTCTCCTAAGGCATAGAACAATATGATTTTTGTTGCCACCGAAGCTATCTGTTTGATGTGAGGTGCTGCGATATTATTATGCAACACTGTCAGTATGTTTTCGTC
>JAUNIJ010000033.1 GCA_030523485.1 Bacteroidales bacterium | reverse complement strand
TATGAAAAAAATTGTCTATATTGCCTTAGTGGCTGTTTTGACAATCTCGTTGTTATTGGAGTTTGTCGTTAAACAATTTGGCATTGACCTTGGTTCCATGAGTTGGATGACTCATTGGGTGTCATCGCCAGTGGCATTGTTATTAGGTATTGCTTATGCGTTGATTTTTGGTTCGACGTATGGCAGATTTACCAAGTTGATGTCGAAGAAACTGCTTCAATACTCGGTCATTGGATTGGGTTTTGGTATGAACGTTACAGCTGCATTGGCTTCGGGTAAAGAGGGTATGCTATTCACCGTGGTCAGTGTTTTCGGTACGCTTGCCGTAGGTTATCTTATTGGTCGCAAGTGGCTTAAAGTTGACAAAGAAACCAGCTATCTGATTTCCTCTGGCACAGCCATTTGTGGCGGTTCTGCCATTGCTGCCGTAGGTCCAACCATCAAAGCTCGGGCAGAAAGTATGTCGGTAGCTTTGGGTGTTGTTTTCATTCTTAATGCGATAGCATTATTTCTCTTTCCTTATATCGGCGATGCTATCGGAATGTCGATGAAGCAGTTTGGTATGTGGGCAGCTATAGCCATTCACGACACCAGTTCGGTGGTAGGTGCTGGTGCGGCTTACGATGAGATGCATCCCGAATTGTTGGTGAGTGAGGGTGTGTCGGCGTTGGAGGTGGCAACAACCATTAAATTGACACGTGCATTGTGGATTGTGGTATTGGTGTTGGTTACGCCATTTTTCTTTCGCGAAAAGACGTCTGAGAAAAAGGCGTGGTACAAGGTTGTGCCCACATTCATTATTTGGTTTGTTGTGGCTGTTTTGTTCAACACTTATGTGTTGTCGAATGCGTCGCTTATTGGCGAATCGGCTGCAGCCATAGGTTCGTCTATCAGTGGAGCTATCAATATGTTAGCGAAGCATATGATTGTGCTTTCGCTCTTTTTTATAGGTGCAGGTCTAACGCGTACAACATTAAGCACAGTGGGCATTCGTCCGTTGATTCTTGGTGTCTCATTGTGGATTATTGTTAGTCTGGTATCGTTGGCTTACATCTTATTCATTTAGTCTCTTTTTTCTTCTTCTCGAGTGTAGGAAGGTACTCTTTTGCGATGTATTGGAATGTGGGTGCAGTCTTCAGCATCTTTTGGCATGTTGCTATGGCTTCGTCAATATAGCCTTGTTTTTCGTAGGCTTGTGCCAATGTGAGCATGGTGGCATAGTAGTTCCAATTGTTGGTTGTAAGTTTCTGCTTTTCGAATGCGTCAACCGATTTTTTGTACCATTTCATAGCCTCCTTTTTATTACCGCCAAAAATAGCAGGACGATAGAAATCGACGTTGCCTTTCAATGAGAGTGCAATGGCGTTGTTGGCGTTCATCTCGACAGCTCGGTTGCAGAATTTGATGGCTCTCAGTCCATTCACTGCCATTTTTCCGGTGCCGAGTGTCACGGTGTAAGCGGCATTGGCTGAACGATAGACATAGAAGAGGCAAGAGTCGGCATAGTGTCGATGTTCTAACTGTTTTACCAACGTTTCTAAACGTGCCATTTGATGTTCTGCTTCTTCTTTTTTATTTTGGTCGATGAGCCAAGCGATGTAGCCATAGGTGTAGTTGGCAGCGTCGGCCAATGTTTGTGTGGTTGGATTTTTCTCTGTCTCTATTTTCGAAAGTTCCTTTCCCCAGTTGGTGAGATTGCCAGTGAGATAGGTTTCAAACATTTTCTGATGGTTCATTTGTCCCACTATGGGTGTGAATGTTAGGCACACAAATAGTGTGATTATGAGTTTATTGATTGTCTTCATTGTTTTTTTCTGCGTTAACTCGGTTAACAAGGTCATCGAGTAGGGGGAGTCGTCCTAATTTGCCATTGATAGTTGCCACGGAGTCGAATCTGGCGGAGTTGCATAGTGCCATGTCTGGCAGTCGGAATATTTTTTGGTCGAAGATGTATCGTAATCCATCTTGACGTAAGTCTAACACCGATAGGTATTTATCTCTTGAGTGTAGTGGCGTTTTAAAAGCCATTGTTGCTCGAGCTACAACGAGGTCGATGCCTTGATTGTGTAGTTCGGCAAAACTTATGTCTTGTGACACAAGGAATTCGTGTCGTGTGTGTTCGTAGTAGTGTTGATAGTTGGCGTTGTTGACAATGCCTTGTAGGTCGCATTCGTAGTCGCGTACCTTAAGTTCGAGTTGGAATGTGTAGTTCTTCTTCATTTTTTTTGCATCATAGTGAGCCCATCTCTGATGGGAAGGATAACTGTTTCGACACGTTTATCGTTAGCGATGAAGTCGTTGAATGCGATGAGTGCCCTTGTTTGTTGGTCGCCGTGTTGTAGCGGTTGTATGAGTTTGCCGTTCCAAAGTGTGTTATCGGCAAGAATAAATCCGCCTGTTTTCACCTTTGGAAGTACAAGTTGAAAGTATTCGGTGTAGAGTCGTTTGTCGGCATCGATGAAGACGAGGTCGTATGTCTTGTTGAGTTGTGGCATGATGTCGATAGCGTTTCCAATGTGTAGGGTTATTTTATTGCCGTATGGCGAACGTGCGAAAAACGAGCGTATGGTGTCTTCTAGTTCGTCGTTGATTTCGATGGTGTCGATGTGTCCGTTGTCGTCAAGCCCTTCAGCCCAACATAGTGCCGAGTAACCGGTGAAGGTGCCAAGTTCGAGTATGTTTTGTGGCTTAATCATTCTACAAAGCATTTTGAGAATTCTGCCTTGGATGTGTCCCGCCGCCATGCGTGGGTTGATGGTGTGTAGGTTGGTGTATCTTGCCAGTTCTTGGAGAAGTGTTGGTTCTGCTTCGATGTGTCGGCAGATGTATTCTTCCTCATCGATTGTCATACGTATAAAAGCTTTACTATGTGGTTGGGATTGAAAATCTGTTGTGCCAGATTTAGCACGTCGTTGGAAGTAATTTGTTTGATATGCTCTTCGGTGTTGATTGTTTCGGGGTTGATTTTTTGGTGTAGTGCGACTTTTGCCATGCTAAGTATGTTGTTTTCCATGTTTTGTGAAGCAATCAGTAATTGTCCAAGCAATTGTCTTTTTGCACGTGATAGCATGACGGCAGAGAGTGGTGTCTCGCATAGTTGGTTGATTTCTTTTGTGATGAGTTGGCTTGTGCGTGTCACGTCGGAGTGGTCGCATCCCCAGTAAACACTCCAAAGTCCGGTGTCGGAATAGGCTGTTGTTGATGATTCTACGGTGTAGGCTAGGGCTTTTTTTTCGCGAATTGCCATGTTGAATCGGCTACTCATCATTGGTCCGCCAAGTATATTATTGAGTAGTGCAAGTGTGAACCGTTGTTCGTGTCCGAGTGGTAGTGCTTCGTAGCCAATCATGCAATGTGCTTGGCTTGTCGATTTTATCAGTTCTTTTTCTACCTTGTGTGCGGCAGTGGGTTTTTGTCGTGTTTGCCGTTGTTGTTTGTTATGAGTGTCGGCAACAGGCATCACGCTATTACAGAGTTGAGTAAGTTTGTCGAGTGGGTAGCGTCCGGCATAGAAAAACAGGAGCCGGTCGTGTGTGTAGTTTCTGTCGACAAAGGCTTTCATCTGTTCTGTCGTAAAGGTTTCTAGTATGGATGATTGTCCGAGAATAGCCCTTCCGATGGGGTGGTTAGGGTAGAGTATTGCTTCGAAATCGTCGTAGATTAGTTCGGATGGCGAGTCGTTGTAGCTTTCTATTTCATCAATGATTACGTCTCGTTCTTTTTCGATTTCGTTTTGTGGAAAAGTGGAGTGAAAGACGAGGTCGGATAATAGTTCGATGGCGCGTGGTGTGTAGCGATTGGGAACAACGGCATAGACGAATGTCTCTTCCTTTTCGGTGTATGCGTCTAATTGTCCACCAATGTTTTCCAACTGTCTGATAACTTGTTGGCTAGTGCGGTGTGTGGTCCCTTTGAAGAGCATGTGTTCAACAAAGTGTGCCATGCCCCACTCTTCGGGCAACTCGTCGCGTGTGCCGTTGTTGATAGCAAAGCCACAATAGGAGATTGGCGATTTACACCAATGATATAGTAGGTCGATGCCACATGGTAATTTGATAAATTCCATCTGTTTTTGATACAATAATTATCTGCAAAGATAAAACAAAAAATGTACCTTTGCACACAAATAAAACTCAAAAATATCGTAGACAACTATGTCGTTACAGAATCACTACACTTCGTCGACCAAATTGATAGATGTCATCCTTGACAATAGTAATATTATTGTTGTGTTAGAACGTATGGGTATTCCGTTGGGTTTTGGTGAAGTACGGATCGATGAGATTTGTAAGAAGCATGGCATGCGTCCGGAGTTTTTCTTGATGTTATGTGATGTGTATTTAGATCCAAATCATATTCCTGATGTTACTGTTTTGAATGAGGATGATTTACCACATATTTTATATTATTTGCAGACTTCTCATGACTACTATACGAAGAAACAGTTTCCAGAATTACAGACAAAGATAGAGACCACTGTAGATGTGTTGCAGACTCAGCATAAAGAAATTTTAACTCATTTCTATCATGAGTATCAAGAGGAGGCTTTCCGTCATTTTGCTTATGAGGAGAGTGTGGTGTTTCCATACATTAAACAAATGATAGCAACAGACGATGAAGGTCGGAAGAGTTATAGCATCAACCAATTTTCCGAGAATCATACCGACATTGATTCGAAGCTACATGATTTGAAATGTATCTTCATAAAATATATCCCCTCAACATCTTATTCTTGGGATTTGTTGCATTCGATATTTCATTTGGAAGACGATTTACTGCGTCACACGTTGGTGGAAGATAAGATGCTAATTCCTTTGGTTCAACGATTAGAGAAGAAAAAGTGAATGTGAGATGAAATCGAATAATCGTCAACATATATTTATTGTTACGTCTTCGGTGTTAGTAGGTAAGGGTTTATATGCCTACTTGACCTCGTTGTCAGCATACTATGTGGCAGAGCCTTTGGAAACTACTGATGTTGAAGAAATAGAGATGCGTCTGCTTCGTGCTCGTCCGTCGTTGTTGGTGTTGGACCCCTCATGCTTAGCACCCAAAATGCGTCAGCATCCTAAGACTGTGTTGCCTTCAGGGCTTGATATTCCTATTGTTGCTTTAGCCTCAACATTGGTTGACCCTTCTGAATTGGCAGTGTATGATGGTGTGATTACTGCTTTTTCGTCGTTGAAACAGATTGATGCAACGATTCAAAGTGCGTTGCAAAAGGAGAGTGGTCAAAGGGGGGCGAGTGTGAAGTCGGAGTTGAGCATGCGCGAGAAAACGATATTGGCGTGTGTGGCAAAAGGAATGTCGAATAAAGAAATAGCCGATAGTTTGAATTTGTCGGTTTTTACTGTTACAACTCATCGTAAGAATATAAGCAAAAAATTGGGCATTCGTTCAATCTCAGGTTTAACGGTGTATGCGATATTAAATCATATCATTGAGCCCAGCGATCTATAGATGTTGGTTGTGGATTGAAAACAAATAAACCCCGGAATGTTGATTCCGGGGTTTATTTGTTTATGGTAGTTGTTGTGCTACGCTGTTATTTTTTCAAAAGGAATGGATAGCCGTATTCTGTTGGTGGAACGAGTGCTTCTTTGATGGCACGTGGTGAGGTCCAGCGAATCAGATTCAACATCGAGCCAGCTTTGTCGTTGGTGCCAGATGCGCGTGCACCGCCAAATGGTTGTTGTCCAACAACAGCACCAGTGGGTTTGTCGTTGATGTAGAAGTTGCCTGCAGCATTTGTCAACATTTTTTCTGCTTTCAGTGCAGCATATCTGTCGTTAGCCCAAATGCAACCAGTGAGTGCGTATGGTGATGTGGTGTCGCAGAGTTTGAGTGTCTTTTCGTAGTCTTCGTCGTTGTAAACGTAGATGGTGATGACTGGTCCAAAGAGTTCGTCGCTCATGGTTTCGTATTTTGGTGTCTTAGCCAAAATTACTGTAGGCTCAACAAAGTAACCAACGCTCTTATCGCATTTGCCGCCAAAGACAATTTCTGCGTTTTCGCTTTGTTTTGCTCTGTCGATGTAGGCAGCAATATTATCGAAAGAGTGTTCATCGATAACAGCATTAACAAAGTTGGAGAAGTCTCTTACATCACCCATTTTGATGGTTTTCATCATATCGCCAACTTCTTTCTTTACGCTTGGCCATAAACTTGCAGGTACGTATGCGCGACTAGCAGCAGAACATTTCTGACCTTGGAATTCGAATGCGCCACGAACGATGGCTACAGCAACTTCGCGTGCGTTGGCACTGTTGTGTACGAAGATAAAGTCTTTACCTCCAGTCTCACCTACGAGTTTCGGATAGGTCTTGTAGCGTTTGATGTTTTGTCCAACTGTTTTCCAGAAGTTTTGGAATGTTGCAGTAGAACCGGTGAAATGAATGCCTGCAAGATTGGCATCTTTAAGTACGATGCTAGAAATTAATTCGCCAGAACCAGGTAAGAAGTTGATGACACCAGCAGGTACGCCAGCTTCCATTAGTACCTTCATAGCATAGTAACTTGATAGTAGTGATGTGGTGGCTGGTTTCCAAACAGTAACATTACCCATTAGTACAGGTGAAATGTTGAGGTTTACTGCGATAGATGTAAAGTTGAAAGGTGTGACAGCATAAACGAATCCTTCTAATGGACGATATTCTGTACGGTTGATGCAACCTGCAGAGCTTGCTGGTTGGTCAGTGTATAATTTTCCAGCAAAATATGGGTTGAATCTCATGAAGTCGATGGTCTCGCAAGCAGAGTCGATTTCGGCTTGCATTGGGTTTTTACCTTGACCTAGCATGCAAGCAGCATTGATGAGGTAGCGATATTTTGTTGAGAGTAATTCTGCTGCACGCATGATAATGCTTGCTCTTTCTTCCCAAGGCATTGCAGCCCATTGTTCTTTTGCGGCTAAAGCAGCTTTAATAGCGTTCTTTACATCATTTTCAGTACATTTGTGGTAGGTTGCCAAAACATGTTGGTGTTCTGTTGGCATTACTACTTTTCCTGTGTTACCTGTGCGAATCTCTTTGCCGCCAATAATCAGAGGAATCTCGATTTCTTGGTTGTACTGACGTTTGAGCTCTTCTTCTAATAATTTGCGTTCTTGCGAACCGGGAGCGTATGCTTTTACTGGCTCATTCTGAGGCTCGCGAAACATAAATAAAGCATTGTTCATGATGTTTGGTGTTTTGTTTGGCTTGTTGAAGCCATTGTTTATTTTGTGTAATATGTTTTTATCGTGTGATACTTATTTTTGTGCTTTTGACAGCGTACAAGTCGTTCTCATCGAATATTTGTAGACGCAGTAGATATATTCCTTCTGTCATATTATTTGGTAATGTCCATTCGATAAGACTTTGGTTGCTGTTGTTTGTTATGATGGTTTGTTGCGTGTTAAGCAGTGTTGCTCCATTCACGGCATGCAAAGAAATGTTAGCTGTAAGGAGTGCGCCTGGTCGGTCGTGCTCATAGACTAAGTTGATTGTCTGTCCAACATGTGCTGGATTAGGATATGTGAATAAGTTTGTAATCTTCGGTTTCTTGCTGTAATCAACAGTGAATGTAAGGGAATCGGTGGTGGAGTTGTTTTGTAAATCCCAAACTCTAAATAATAGGTGGTGAGTTCCTTCCGGAAGCGATGGGAGTTCGTAGGCTACTGTACCGTTTTTATAACTGCCTAATTCAGAAGTGTAGAAATTGTTTAGTACAATCTCGTCGGCTGTTTCGCCATTAATACGTAGTATGATGTCGTGTCCAATTCCGTTGCCAAGTGTGTTGATTCCACTTTCATCGTATACTTTTGCTACAAATAATGATTTGTTCGGTACGTTATCTCCACTTTTGAAGTCAGGCGTGTTTAAATACATGTTTACTTGTGGTCCTTCGGTGTCGATTGGGGCATTCGTGTTTTCTCCACCAATAATAAATTTTTCAAAAGCGCCGTTGGCATCCATTGTCTCATCGTTGTTCTGTGCGTAGTAAACTATTCTACCTGTCCCGTAGTTATATCGGATGTCTTTCGGCACCATGAATGTTACCTCAAATTCTCCGTTCGTCACTGCAGCGCTACCACAATAAATTGGGTTTGCACGGTATTTGAATGTGAAGGGTTGTTTTAAACTTTCGTCGGCTATGTCGTTGCATAATGTGGTGATAACATCTTCTTTGTCGAAAATATTTACATAAACGGTGCCGTTGAAGTTATGAAGTTTAGTGGTGTTTTCTTTGTCTTCAATGTATCCGTGTAATGTTACTTCGCTTAATGCTGAGATTGTGTCGTTTGCTATTGTATCGTTGATGCTGATGTGATTGATGCTGTCTGTTCGAACATTGTATTCGAAAGGATAGGTAAGTCGAAGTGCTGGATCGCCAAGTAATGTGAAAGCAAATTTGTTGGTGGTGTTGAGTTGTTGATTTTTTGCCAACATCATCACTTCTCCAAGTCGGCGAGGCATGCCTAAACTATCTTTATCGAATAGGTAGTGCATGATGTGTAGGTTTAGAATTAAATTTGGGTTGGCATATACCGAGCGTGTGGTTGTGAATAATGCCATTGTGCCGCCATGTGAATTCCTAAATAGTTGTTCGCCAGCAGTGGCTTTGAAGTCGTCGTAGCCAGCAAAGTCGCAGGTAGCTGTTACGTATAACGGGTAGTGTTCGTTATACATGTTAATTATTTTCTCAGTGTTCAGTACTGCTTCATTCGACCATCCCGTGTAACCTCCGTGTCCCATGTAATTGGTGATGAGTGTACCTGTTTTTATGTAGTTGTCGAATAGTGTCTCTACTTCTGGGTAGCGTTCGCCGGTGGCTGTTACTTCTTGTTTATATGCATCGAAATAAAGTTTGCGAATCAGTAATTCCGGATTTTCTCTACTTGTTTGTCTTGCTACACTATCTGCCGACATAATGTGCTCATTGTAATCGCCATCGTCGGCAAGAAACAACACTTCGTTACGCCATTTATTTGGTGTGTTGTTCATGTAGTTGATTGTTTTGTCGACGGCGATACGTGCTTGCTCGATGGTGTTCACAGGGAAACGTCCTACGCCAATGTCCATTGTGTGTGCAGAGTTCATAGAGCCTTCGTGATCTTCCAAAAAAGCAAAATAGTCGTCTGAGACATATGAAACGCCCTCGTAGACGGAATTGTAACTTTCGTAGGTAAGTAATCTGCGAATGTTGACGTCGGTTGCACGGGGTAATAAATTGCGATTGTCGAAACAGCCGTCGCCAAAGAGTAGGAGATATTTTGGTGCTTCTCCTCGGTCGTAGAACATTTTCATGAATCGACGATAGGCTGTTGCGTCAGGAGTTCCGGAGGAGAATTCGTTATAAACGGCTTCGGCATCAACTACTTCAACACTTAAATCGTGACGATGTGCATTTGCTAATCGTTCTGCTTCGTCGATAAATTCTGTGTTAGAGATGATGATGTAGTCAGTAGCTGGAAGCGCATGAAGATTTTGATTGTCTACTCGACCAACAATTTCTGCGTTAAGTGAAATTTGTGAAGGATCAAGTGCAACAAATTCACGCAGTGTGTTAGTGCTAGTTGTAAAAGACAATATGCCATTTATATAATTACTTGGTAGGCGTGTTGCTTCGTAAGGTGTTGAAATATCCCAAACTTGTGTGTTGCTGTTTGCTCCTTGAATCTGAAACGTCGTAATTTTGTTCTCTCCAATTTGCTTCTCCATGCGAAAATACAAGGGCTCATTGTTGTGTATTGTTAACGAGCGTGTGATATTTAGTTCGATGAAGTTGATCCATGCCGTCGATGAGGTGTTGCTGTTAGTGATTGTGAAACCTTGTCCACTTCCACTACCTGGTGAGAATTGCCAAAAGGCTGTGTCGGTACGAGCATATTCGTAGGTTGATGCTGCATTGCGTGCTGCTATGGAAAGACTGCCTATGGTGTTGCTCGTGTTGTTTGATGTAACAGTAAGAATTGAGGCGGAGGTGCCTCGTGCTGCTGCCGCAAATTGCATGATTGCTGTCTCGTTGAGTATGTTGTGAATCGAGAAACCAATGGCACGACTGTGTCGGTTACTATTTAATTCTTCGCCAAACCATTCGCGTCCGCTATTAATAAAGTTGATGGAGTCTAATTCGTGTACGAGGTGATCGGTAAATGAGGTGATTATTTCTGAGGTGTTAGCGGTTTCTGGCGTAGCTTGTTCTATTATTTTCTGAGTTTTTCCCGAGGTTACGAAATAATAGCCTTTGGTAGAATAACAGTTTTGGATGTGATGGAAGAATGGGGTAGATGATTTATTTGTTGCGCTGTATTGCCAGGATATTGGACCTTGTGCGTAAAATATGATGTAGTCGCCAGGACCAAATTGGTTGTCGTTGCCGGTGTAGATAGCAATGGATACTTCGGGCAAGTCGTCAATAAAAGTTTGAGAGAAATTTTCATTCAGCATTGCACCACCATAGCCGAAGATTCTGACTGTGGCAGGGTCGTGCCCCATTTGTTTTATTTGTTCATAGGTGAGTTTATGTAACCCACTTTCTGCAACGCTGATTTTTGACCAATTACCACTTTTCAACACCGACTGATTTGCATATCGCTCTGAGGGAGGCGTGTTTGCTGTTGATTTTTCTGATGATAATTTATGGTTGTTGAGTTGTTGTGCTTGGGTAATTGTCACACACAAGCATAGCAAGCATAATATGATATGTCTATTTATATTGTATAGGAGAGTCATGTTTACTCCTTTGCCTATTGTCTTTGCAAAGGTAAGCATTGCAAAGGAGATATCCAAATTTTAAGCGAATATTTTGGGCTGTAAGTGGCTATTTTCTTTTAAAAAAAAGAAATAATCCCTACACAATCAAGTCGTAGATTTGTGTAGGGATTAATTAGTGTGTGGTGTGATGTTCTTCTATTTTCTCTCAGGGATTAATCCATATTGATAAGCTGTTAGAAGTTCGCGTAATTCTTCTATTTCCGAAGCTAATTGGCGACCTTTATCTGTGTCGCGTACCAACATGCGTTTTGTGTTGAACTCAACCACCGTACGCATCGATTTAATGTCTAACCCTTCTTCAATGGCTCGTTTGGTTGAGGTGAAAGGTTCGTGTTGTACGAGTTGTAGACCTTGAGAGTTGAATACTAAAGTGTAACCAGCAATGCCTGTTTCGGGTTGATAGGCACGTGAGAAACCACCATCAATAACAAACATTTTGCCATTTGCTTTGATTGGATTTTCGCCTTTTATGGTTTTTACGGGAACGTGTCCGTTGATAATGTGTCGGTTTTCTCCTGTCACACCGAACTCGTCGAGTATCTTGGTGCAAATTTCTTCGTTCTCACGTAGTGTATAGTAGTGTCCTTTAATTTCTTTGTGCAACTCTTTTTCTGCCACAAAGTAGCGTTCGAATGTTGCCATCTTACTCTTGTCGAATGGTGCAGCATCAGTGCCACACCATAGGTACCACATGTAATCGAGTGCAAATAGTTGTTCTTCTGCATCGCCTGTTGTAAAGTAGGCTACGCGTGCTAAACGGTCTACTTCATCGAGCAAAGTTTTACCTGAGAATTGTTGATTGCCTATGGTTACCATCTTAAATGAACCATCCTCGTTCATTGGAATAGAGGCGTGGAACATGAGGTTGCCGTTTTGTACGCGATACATGGAACCATTGGAAAAGAAGAAACGCATATGTTTATGCAGACGTTCACTGTTTGTAAATGAGTGGCGAAGTTTCGTCATCAATTCTGTTTCTTCTGGTGTGAGTGTATAAGGGTCGGATTGGTTGACGGTTGGGAAGTTCATGTCGAGCATGGCGTATTCCTGACCATTTATTTTTAGCACACCTTTTTCAAAGTCGATATAATGGATGAGGTTGCGGTCGTCCATGTTGTATTCTTTGTGGCGTGCTATGATTGCAGCTTCAAGTTTAAACTGTATGATACTGATAGCTTTTTGCATCTTAGCAATAAGCTGCGCGTTTTTGTCGGAGTATTTTACATCGGCAAATTTGAGTTTTGGCTGAAAAACGGTGCATGGGTCATCGCCATAAACATCCATAGCAAATGTTGCGAGCGGTAGTAGGTTGATGCCGTATCCATCTTCAAGTGTGGTGAGGTTGCCATAACGCATGCAGATACGAATCACATTAGCAATACAACTTTCGTTGCCACAGGCAGCTCCCATCCAAAGTATGTCGTGATTACCCCATTCTATGTCTACATCGTGGTAATTCATAAGGGTGTCCATAATGATGTGGGCACCAGGTCCACGGTCGTAGATGTCGCCAACGATGTGCAATGAGTCGATAATCAGTCGTTGGATGACTTCACTAAGGGCAACGATAAATTCGTCTGCACGATTGATGTTGATGATGGTCGTCAGAATTACTTTAATATAGGCTTGTTTGTTTGGGTCGTTCAAGCTTTCGTGCATCAGCTCTTGTATGATGTAAGAAAACTCTTCTGGTAAGGCTTTGCGCACTTTAGAACGTGTGTATTTCGACGACACAGATTGACAAATCTTTACTAACTGAATGAGTGTAACCATGTACCATTCAGGAAGGTTTTTTTCGTTAGGTTTTATCATTTCTAGTCGTTCGCGAGGGTAATATATAAGTGTGCAGAGGTCGTGCTTTTCTTGTTCTCGGAGTGTATCACCGAATATCTCATTTACTTTGCGTTGAACCGAGCCACTGGCATTTTTCATTACGTGTTGAAATGCTTCGTATTCTCCGTGTATGTCCGATAGAAAATATTCTGTACCTTTGGGCAAGTTCATGATTGCTTCAAGGTTGATTATTTCTGTACTTGCAGCTGCAATGGTTGGAAAACTTCTTGACAACAACCTAAGGTAGGGAAGTCTGTTCTCGTCTATAGCTTTTTTCATAGCGTGTTGTATGTGTGTTTATTTTTTGCAAAGGTAGCATAAAATGAGCGGAAAGATAGAATTCTGCGAGTTGTTTTTTATGTTAGTGTCAGATAAAAAAATCATCTTCAAAAGCAGTGTAAACTTGTGAAGATGATTTTGTTCGGTGTGACTTGTTGTAATTTATTTATTTTTTGTTTCGCCGCGATTTGTTGTTGTCGGTGTTTTTCCCTTTTCGTTTGTCGGATGTTTCTTTGGATGTTTTTCCTTTTGTTGTCTTGGTGTCTCTGTGATGTCTTGGTGGTGTTTTTTGATTTTTCAGACGTTCTACTGATAGTCGACCGCCGTCATTACCGAAGGCTTCTTCTAATTGATCGGCTTGGTCGGCATAAACATCAAAGAATGTGAATTTGGTGTCGATATCAACGTTGAGAATAGAGATGCTTTTGTCGTTAGTCACTCTGTTAATACATCCTAAGATGTCGCGCACTGTTGCATTGTGTTTGCGACCAAGATTTAGTTTAAAGCGTATGCGTTGTCCTTTGGTGGGGTTGTTGTCTTTTCCTTTGCTTTCTTTATGGTCAGGGAGGTTTAAATCTGGTGCGTTGCGGTAGTAGTCGGCAAAACGGTTAAACTCGAGCGATACGAATTTCTTTAGCATGTCTTCTTTGGAAAGGTAAGAGAGTTTCGAGGTTATTTCTTTCATAAATGGCTCGATTTCTTCTTCGTTCACTGTTGCTTTCTCCATCTTGTCAATCAACGAAAAAAGCTGTTTCTTACACACCTCCATGCCGTCGGGCACACGTTGTTGCGTAAAGGTTTTCTTTACCATACGTTCAATTTCGTTGATGCGTCGACGTTCGCGTTGATGGATGATACTTATCGAAACACCTTTTTTGTTCGCTCTACCTGTGCGGCCGCTACGATGAGTGTATATTTCGGTGTCGTCTGGTAGGTTGTAGTTGATTACGTGTGTCAAATCGCTCACGTCCAATCCACGTGCCGCAACATCGGTAGCTACAAGAATTTGAAGATGATGGATGCGGAATTTATTCATCACGTTGTCGCGTTGAGCTTGACTTAAATCGCCATGAAGTGCATCGGCATTGTAGCCGTCGCGCATCAGTTTCTCTGCCACTTCCTGTGTCTCTTGACGTGTGCGGCAAAACACGATGCCATAAATATTTGGGTTGATGTCAATGATGCGTTTTAAAGCAAGATAGCGATTGCTTGCCTGCACCATATAATAGATGTGTTCGATGTTTTCTGCGCCTGCATTACGTTGTCCTACGCTTATTTCTTTGGGAGTCCTCATGTAGCGATGGGCAATGTTCTGTATCTCTTTTGGCATTGTAGCAGAGAACAATAGTGTGCGCCGTTCTGTCGGTAGTTGTGCTAATATAATGTCAAGATCTTCTTGAAAACCCATGTTTAGCATTTCGTCGGCTTCATCAAGCACCAAATAGCTAACTTGTTCTAAGTGAACTTTGTCGCGAGTAATAAGATCGATGAGTCGTCCTGGTGTTGCCACAAGCACTTGTGGTTGTACGTCAAGTTGTTTGAATTGCGAAACGATGTTTTCGCCACCGTAAACAGCCACCACTTTAATCTCACGTAGTTGCGATGCATAGTTGCGTAAGTCGTTGGCGATTTGCATGCATAGCTCTCTTGTCGGCGACAAGATAAGTGCCTGAATCTTATGCTCCTTTGTGTTTAGCATATTAAGAAGTGGCAAACCGAAAGCAGCTGTTTTTCCGGTGCCTGTTTGTGCTAATGCTACCAGGTCGTTACTCTCGTTTAGCATATATGGAATAACTAATTCCTGAATGGGAGTGGGTTGCTCATAGCCAAGCAGTGAAATTCCCTCAAGAATTTCTGGCTTGAGTTCGAGGTCTTGAAACGATGACATGAATCTATTAAGTTTGCTTATGGCAATGCCGACATTGTCAGATAAAAAAATGACGCCGGCAAGAATTCTCCTTCGGCGTCTTATAAAAAAAAGAGTGGAGATTAGGGGAATCGAACCCCTGACCTTTTGACTGCCAGTCAAACGCTCTAGCCAACTGAGCTAAACCCCCGTTTGGTTTTCACTGCGCAAAAGTACATAAAAAAAAGAATCTAACAAAGTGTTTGATAAGCTTTTTTAGCCTGTTGCAATTCTCTTCTTATCGTGTCTTTATGTTTTGTTAGCTATATATATACATCATGATAAATAATAGTAAGAATAATTGAAGCAATTAGATAAAAATAACGTACCTTTGCATAGGAAAATTCCCCATCGTTTATGAAACTATCAAGAGATTATTTGATTGAACACGTGTTTGAATTGTACCTACAGTATGGGTACTCTGGAGTCTCCGTGTCGGTTATCCAAGAAAAGCTCGGTATTGGCAGGGCATCAATGTATTATTATTTTAAAGACATGGACGACATGTTCAAGGCTGTTGTAAATCGGTACTTTTTCGACCTTACTAGAAAAAGCTTAGATTTACCTGACGACATCACATTGAAACAAATGATAGAAACACGAATCAATGTGCTTTCTGCAATGAAGCAACCATTGAAAGATTTTGAAAACAAAAACATCAACATGTCGAATCTGGCATCGTTAATTTTGGTGTCCATCTCTTTATTTCCTGAATGTATGGAAACAGCACGTGAGCTCAAAGAGTTGTCTATTATTCAGTGGAGTAAGGCCATCAGAAATAGTGTCAAAACAGGAGAAATACGCAGTGATGTTGATGTTGACGTGATGGCAATGCTATTTTCCAACATCAAAGATGCTCACGAATCGTTTGCGCATCTAATGCCCAAAGATAGTGAGACTTATTCGGAACAAGCCTACATGTGCATTTATAATCTTATCAAGCAATAATGGCACAACACAATGAGTTAGGACACACTGGTGAGGAGCTGGCAAAACAGTATCTTGTCGAGAAAGGTTATCTTATTCGCGACTGCAATTGGCGTTCTGGCAAATACGAGTTGGACATTGTGGCAGAGTATGGTAATACCCTAGTCGTGGTTGAAGTAAAAACACGTTCCAACGAACTTTTTGCACGACCATTCGATGCGGTCGACGAAAAAAAAATACGCCGAACCGTGATGGCTGCTTCAAGTTATGTGTTTAAGTATCGCATCAATCTTGACGTTCGTTTCGACATAATTGGCATCATTCCGGAA
>JAUNIJ010000032.1 GCA_030523485.1 Bacteroidales bacterium | reverse complement strand
ACAAAATATCACAGTTCAAGGATGCAACATCAACTTTAATCGCAACACCTTCGTCTATAACATTACACTTGCTGCCGGTTCTACAGTAACTCCTGCAATCAGTTATGTAAAATCAAACAAGCATCAAAGTGTAACATTGGAAACGCGACAACTTACCGACACGTCGTACATCAACGTAATTGCAGAAGATGGTATAACAAGACAAAGCTATGCTATTATTTTCAACGTTAACCACACAACCATAGACACGTTGAGCGACATATCAATCAATACGACAACACTTCAAAACTTCTCAGGAAACACCTTCCAATATACTTATGGAACAGACGACTCATGGGGAGAAGAAGTGACTTACAACCGCGCCGACGAAGAAGCCACATTAATAGTTACCCGTAACATTGCAACAATGCAATGGAGCATAGGAAACAACAACTACACACTAACATGGCAACACCTGCCTAGTCACGATGCAACATTAGACAACATTGAAGTAAACGACACTGCCGTCAACAACTTCAACAGTCAAACATACGACTACATCGTTACGACATCAAATACACAAACGCCATCTATCAGTGTAACAAAAGGCGATCCAAACCAATCAGTAACTATTGAATGGGACAACAACGTTGCAACAATCACAGTAACAGCAGAAGACAGCACAACAACATTAGAATACACCGTTACAATTAATCAACAACACACAGCATCCAACAATGCATTGCTCGACAACATATTGTTGAATGGTAACGGCATCTCAACGTTTGTTCCAACAACAACCACCTACTCAGTCGTACTTCCAGAAGGCACAACCAACCTTCCAGAAATCATTGTCATCAAAGGAGAAGACAACCAAACCATTCAAATCACACAAGGAACGGTTAACGACACAACAGTAATCACTGTGATTGCAGAAGACAACATTACAACAACAACATACTATATTATCTTCAGCGTTGCAAAATCAGACATTGCTACTCTTGACGACATCGAAGTCAACGGCACATCCATTTCAAACTTCGATGCAAACACATTCACCTACAGCTACGTATTGCCATACGGAACAACCAGTGCACCAATTATCGGATACACCAAAGGACACGTTGGCGAAATAGTAAGCGTACAAGGACAAGGCACTAGTGGTGTCTACACAATTACAGTAGTAAGTGAAAGTGGACACGTGACAAACATCTATAGCATCAGCTTCAGCATCGAACCATCACACAATGCCAACCTTGCCAACATACTAAACAATGGTAGCACACTCACTGGTTTCGATCCACTTATCTACAACTACACAATCACATTGCCATACGGAACAACAACATTACCTATCATCTCCTACCAACCAGGCGATAGTGTTCAAGTTGTAACAATGACACCAGCAACAACAGTAAACGACACCACCATCATCACAGTAACAGCAGAAGACGGAGTAACAACAACCACCTATTACATCACTTATCGCGTTGCACTGTCTAACAATGCCCTACTCGACCAAATCTTCATCAACGGAGAAGCACTCATTATGCAAGCAAACAGTTTCATTGCTGACTCCGATTTCGACCCTGAAGATTTCTACTACAACATTACACTACCTTATGGCACAACCAACATGCCAACAATAACATGGCGCGGACAAGTAGCCGACTACACAAGCATCACACTCTTGTTCGACACCATACCAGGCAGTGCAATCATCACCGTAACATCACAAGATGGTTTAGTGATTAACGATTACACCCTATTCTTTACAATAAAGAAATCAGACTATGCCTACCTTAACGATTTGACCATTGACAACGTCACAGTCAGCGGCTTCGTACCCGACTCCATGACCTACCACATCGTTTATCCAATCGGCACCGACCCAACAACATTGCCTGACGTACAAAACATCGGTTATGAACTAGGCGAGCCACATCAAATCGTAACGGTGACAAACAACGATGGTGCAATCGTAGTAACAGTAGTAGCAGAAGACGGTATTTCAACATTTACCTACGTCATCACATTCGAAATACTGAAATCGAACAACGCACTACTTGCCGACTTACTCATTAATGGCATATCAATAGACGGTTTCGAACCAACACGTTTTGAATACGAATACCTCCTTCCATTTGGAGCAAGCATAGTGCCAGAACTAACCTACGTGAAAGGTGAGCCAAGCCAAATAGTCGATGTTATGATGGGCTTTGTTAACGAATACTCTTATGTCTACGTTACAGCAGAAGACGGAACAGAACAAACCTACGCTGTATTCTTCCGCGTATCCACCGACAACCCTGGCGAAATACCAACCGACGACGACGTAGCACTGAACTACCTTGGCAATGGCATATGGAGAGCATCCACAACCAAAAACAACGTAGTAATACGCGTATTCTCAGCAACAGGAGCACTCATCTTTAGTAGAAACGTGCCAGTGGCTGACCCGAACGAAAACATACACCAACCAGACGCAACAGGCGTCAATTTCAAAGTAGGAAAAGAAGGAAAGGTATATATCTACGGATTCTTCTACGAAAAGAAACGCCTCAAAACAGGTAAAATAGCCTACTAAACAACCACAAAACAAACTATGAATCGCTGAATAATAAAAAGAATTCAGCGATTCATATTTTCAATATGTACGAACTCAACCTAACACTAACACCTGCACAAGCAGCTAATAACGAAACAATCAAACAAGCTGCAGAGAAAGCCCTCAAATTTTCAACGGGAACCATCACCAACATTCAGATTATACGACGCTCCATTGACGCACGCAAACGACAACCCATCGTAAATCTGTTGGTGAGAGCCTATGCCAACGAACAACCACAAACTATCTACACCACCGACGTACACTACGACAATGTGACAGGGAAGCCAGAAGTCGTTGTTGTTGGTTCTGGACCAGCAGGTCTATTTGCCTCACTACGACTTATCGAATTAGGGTTCTATCCCATTCTACTTGAACGAGGAAAACAAGTAGGAGAACGTAAAAAAGACATCGCACTCATTAATCGCAACGTACAACTAAACACCGAATCAAACTACTGCTTTGGCGAAGGAGGTGCAGGCACATTTTCCGATGGCAAACTTTTTACCCGCTCGAAAAAAAGAGGTAACACACAACACATTTTAGAAATATTCCATCGACACGGTGCACAAGACGCCATACTTTACGAAGCACACCCACACATCGGAACCGACAGACTTCCTAATGTCATTCGTGAAATGCGACACACCATCGAAACATGCGGTGGCACCGTTGCCTTCGAACAATGCGTCGATCGTATTATCATTGAAAACCATAAAGCTGTCGGCGTACACTGTCGCAACGGGAT
Organism: Bacteroidales bacterium; assembly: GCA_030523485.1. GTDB lineage: Bacteria > Bacteroidota > Bacteroidia > Bacteroidales > Paludibacteraceae > HGM05398. The sequence goes on along the minus strand of JAUNIJ010000032.1, from coordinate 12,729 downwards.
GAGCTATCGAGGCAAAGCCGTCATACTCGCCACAGGGCACTCAGCACGCGACATCTACCAAATTCTACAACAACAAGGCATCACTCTAGAAGCTAAAGGATTTGCTATGGGAGTACGTGTAGAACACCCACAAGCACTCATCAATGAATTACAGTATCACAGCAAACACCCAGACAGCAACCTTCCCTCTGCAAGCTACACACTAACAGCGCAAAGCAACAACCGAGGCGTCTACAGTTTCTGTATGTGTCCAGGAGGCCATATCGTACCAGCAGCAACAAACACCGACGAAATAGTAGTCAATGGCATGTCATCGTCGCTACGCAACTCACCTTATGCCAACAGCGGTATTGCCGTAGAACTCCACCCAGAAGATTTCACCGAATTCTCTAACACGGGAGCACTCAGTGGACTTTACTACCAACAAGCACTCGAACACCAAGCTTTTTTGGAGGGCGGAGACGTACAAATAGCACCAGCGCAACGTCTTGCCGACTTTGTTTTTGGACAACACTCCACATCGCTACCTAGAAGTTCGTACCTACCAGGACTCCGTTCTTCCGACCTCCACAACTGGATGCCCTCACTCATTGCCAATCGACTACGCAACGGATTCCAACAATTTAACGATAAAATGCGTGGGTTCTTAACCAACGAAGCCATTGTTGTTGGCGTCGAATCGCGCACATCATCACCAGTAAGAATTCCACGAGAAAGCGAAACGATGGAACACCCTACCCTTTCTGGACTTTATCCTTGCGGTGAAGGCGCAGGTTATGCTGGAGGCATTACATCGAGCGCAATGGATGGAGAACGAGCTGCAGAAGCCTTCGCACTAAACTACAAAGCAACACATCACTAGTAACACACAACACATTTTAGAAATATTCCATCGACACACAACACCTTAAAGAGACATAACCGGTTAAGAATCAATTCAACAGAGACAAAAAAACTCCAACAAAAAAACTATCGACAACAAGAGATTAAACCTCGAAAAACAAGAAATAAAGCAACTCACTTTAAATAAAAAAACGTACCTTTGCAAGGTAGAAATAAACACGAAAAATGAAGCCAAGAGTAAGCATCATAATGGGTAGCACCTCCGACCTAAAAATTATGGGAAAAGCCGCCCAAACCCTCAATGAATTCAAAATTCCTTTTGAAATTCATGCTCTTTCAGCCCATCGCACACCAAAAGAAGTTGAAGAATTCGCTTCCAATGCCGCAGAAAGAGGTATAGAAGTAATCATTGCTGCTGCAGGCATGGCAGCACACCTTCCCGGTGTAATCGCCGCATCAACCATAGTGCCAGTCATCGGAGTTCCTATCAATGCAACACTCGATGGCATAGATGCACTTCTGGCCATTGTTCAAATGCCGCCAGGGATTCCAGTGGCAACAGTAGGCATCAATGCCGCTATGAATGCAGCTTTACTAGCCATACAAATGATGTCACTCAACGACGAAGAACTGCGCCATCGTTTTGCAGACTATAAGCAAGGCTTAAAGCAGAAAATCGTAAAAGCCAACCAAGAGCTTGAAGAGATAAAATACGATTACAAAACAAATTAGAAAAACAGATAACGGGAATCCAAGTGTTAAGTAGTGGCTTCACAGCCATACAACAATAGCAGATTCCCGTTCTTTAATTAATACAACACAATGAACTACAGAATTTTTGTAGAGAAAAAGGCTGGTTTCAGAGTCGAAGCCCAAAGCCTAATGCAGGAATTAAACGAACGTCTCCAACTTCAACTTCGAGGTTTAAGACTTTTAAATGTGTATGACCTCTTCGGTTTCTCTTCCGACCTTCTTGAAGAAAGTCGTTATCGAGTATTCGGAGAAACCGTGACCGACGATGTTACCGACACATTCGACTCAAACGGGCAACGCATCCTTGCCGTAGAATGTCTGCCAGGACAATTCGACCAACGAGCATCATCAGCTGTTGACTGTGTGAAACTCATCAATCCCGAAGCAGAAATCCGCATAAAAAGCGGACGACTCTATATTTTTGACGGCACACTCACCGATGCCGACATGAAACGCATAGAAAAATATTTAGTAAACACAGTTGAAAGCCGTGTTAAGAATCTCGACATTCTCAATGACGCCGAGCAAGCACCTGTTGAACCAGTAAAAGAATTAGTTGGTTTCTGCGACATTAAACCAGAAGAGCGCGAACAATATTGCAAATCGATGGGATTAGCAATGAATGGAGATGACTTACAGTGTTGTATAGACTACTTCCGTAAAGAAGGCAGAAACCCAATCGAGACAGAACTAAAAATTCTTGATACCTACTGGAGCGATCACTGCCGTCACACCACATTTACCACTCAAATCGAAGAAGTAACTATCGATGAAAGCATTCTTAGCGACGACATAGCTAACTCACTCAATCTTTACCGAGATATGCGCCATGAATTAGGACGCGACAACAAACCTATTTGCATGATGGACATTGCATGTATTGGCGCACGCTATTTGAAAAAGAAAGGATACCTCGACAATCAAGAAGAGAGTGAAGAAAATAACGCATGCAGTATTTTTGTTAACGTTGACGTCGACGGCCAAAACGAACGTTGGTTACTACAATTTAAAAATGAGACTCACAACCACCCAACAGAAATCGAACCTTTCGGTGGTGCAGCCACTTGTTTAGGCGGTGCCATTCGTGACCCTTTATCAGGTCGTAGCTACGTTTACCAAGCCATGCGTGTTACTGGCGCAGGCAACATCTACGCAAAAACATCGGAGACTTTAGAAGGCAAACTGCCTCAACGCACCATCTCAACCAAAGCAGCACAAGGCTACTCTAGCTATGGTAACCAAATAGGCTTAGCAACCACACATGTTCGCGAAATCTACCACCCCGACTACACAGCAAAACGTATGGAAGTGGGTGCTGTAGTAGGTGCTGTAAAAGCAGAAGACGTTCGCCGCGAGAGTCCGACTCCAGGCGACATTGTTCTTATGCTTGGTGGACGCACTGGCCGAGATGGTATTGGCGGAGCAACAGGTTCATCGAAAGAACACACCTCACAATCATTAGAAACATGTGGTAGCGAGGTACAAAAAGGTAACGCTCCTGAAGAACGCAAACTAGAGCGTTTGTTCCGTCGTCCAGAAGTCACACGACTAATAAAGAAATCGAACGACTTTGGAGCTGGTGGTGTTAGTGTAGCTATCGGAGAATTAACCGATGGTCTAGATATCTATCTCGACCGCGTCCCAACAAAATATAGCGGATTAAACTCTACAGAAATAGCCATTAGCGAATCACAAGAACGTATGGCTGTAGTAGTAGAAGCAGATAAAAAAGATGAATTCATTAAATACTGCTCAGAAGAAAACATCGAAGTGACTTATGTGGCAGATGTTACTGACCTCGGACGTATGCGCATGTTCAACAACGGAAGAATGGTTGTAGATCTTGCTCGCACATTCATCGATAGTGCTGGTGCATCACGTTATACCAAAGCACACATCACCGCTATGGACAACATCAACCCGATGAAACATCAACCAAATGGTAAAACACTACAAGAAAAAATAGCCAACCGTTTGAGCGATGATAACGTTGTATCACAAAAAGGATTGATAGAGATGTTCGATGCCACCATCGGTGCTTCAACAGTATTAATGCCTTTCGGTGGTAAAACACAAGAAACAGAAACACAAGTAAGTGTTCAGAAACTGCCTATTTTAAACGGCTTCACCAACACAGCCTCTATCATGGCATTTGGTTACAATCCATATATTTCAAAATGGAGTCCCTACGTTGGCGCCGCTTATGCTGTAGTAGAAGCATGCACAAAAGTTGTGGCTGCTGGTGCACGCTACGACAAGATGCGTTTCTCTTATCAAGAATATTTCGAGCGAATGCACACCGCAGAATCGTGGGGCAAACCATTAAGTGCACTATTAGGAGCACTAAAAATGCAAAACGCGTTGAAACTACCGTCAATAGGCGGCAAAGACTCAATGAGCGGAACATTCCAAGACATCAACGTACCACCAACTTTAATAGCATTCGGTATCACAACGGTCGATGCTCGCAACGTTATCTCGCCAGAATGGAAAGAAAGTGGGCATAAACTTTATCTCATCGAACATAAAGCTACCGACAACTATATGCCTAACACCGATATGCTGAAAAAGAACTTCAATTTTATCAGCACCGAGATAGAAAATAAACACATCGTCTCAGCTTACGCAATCGGATTCGGTGGCATCATCGAAGCATTAGCAAAATGCTCTTTCGGCAATCGAATTGGAGCAAACATCTCTATCGACGAAAACACACTGTTCGATTATCACTATGGAAGTATATTGGTAGAAAGCACCGAAACACTGAACTACGACAATGCCACACTTCTCGGTGAAACAAACAATAAAGAATCATTAATCATCAATCAACAAACATTTGCTCTTGCTGATTTAAAGAAATATAATAGCGACAAATTCTGCATCGTCTATCCCGACCGTGGCAATAACCACGCAACAGTAATGTCGGTAGAGCCAAAAGAAAAATGTATTACATATGCAGGAGAAGCCGTCGAACATCCACGCGTTTATCTACCTGTATTTCCTGGAACCAACTGCGACTACGACACAGCCAAAGCATTCCGTCGTGCTGGTGCAGAAACAAAACAAGGTGTATTCCGTAACCTAAACAGCAAAGCCATCTCTGAATCTATCGATGCTATGGTGGAAGACATCAACAACTGCCACATCTTAGCACTATCTGGAGGATTCTCTGCTGGCGACGAACCCGATGGAAGCGGTAAATTTATTGCAAACGTACTCAACAACACAAAAGTTACCGAGGCAATTAACCAACTTCTGAAACGTGGCGGACTTATTCTTGGCATTTGTAACGGCTTCCAAGCATTAGTAAAATCAGGATTACTACCATATGGAAAACTCGGTGAAGTAACAACCGAATCACCTACACTATTTAGAAACGATGTCAACCGTCACGTTTCGCAAATGGTAACAACACGTATTAGCACCACCAATTCACCATGGCTAAAGGGATTTGAAATTGGCGAAGAACACACCATTGCAATGAGTCATGGCGAAGGAAAATTTGTGGTTAGCGAGACAATGGCAAAAGAACTTTTCAACAACGGACAAGTAGCCTTCCAATATGTCGACCTCAACGGCGACATCACCACAGAAGCACCTTACAATCCGAATGGTTCTAGCTATGCTATCGAAGGTATCATCAGTCCTAACGGTCAAATTCTAGGCAAAATGGGACATAGCGAACGTTACGAAGATAATTTGTTTAAGAATATCGCTGGCAACAAACGCCAAACCATCTTCCAAAATGCAGTTAACTACTTCCGTAAAAAGTAAAGCAAATGAAAGAATTAGACTTCACACCACGCAACCTGATTTACGAAGGAAAATCGAAACAAATATTTGCTGTCGACGACCCTGACTACGTCATCATCAGATACAAAGACGACGCATCAGCCTACAATGGCATCAAACGTGCCCAAATCACGAATAAAGGTGTGCTTAACAATAAGATTTCCTCCATCATTTATCAACAATTGGAGAAAAATGGCATTAAGACACACTTTGTAAAACGATTAAACGACCGCGAACAACTCTGTAGAAGAAAAAATGTCATTCCTATCGAATTTGTAGCACGCAACCGCGCTGCAGGCAGTATGGCAATACGATTAGGATTAAAAGAGGGATTTGAACTACCAACACCAATATTTGAGATGTGTTATAAAAACGACGAACTCGACGATCCCATCATCAATTACACACATGCCATAGCACTTGGACTTAGTGACAGCGATACTATCGAAAAAGTAAAGATAGAAGTGATGCGTGTCAACGATATCCTAACACCATTATTTGCTCAACTTGGTGTGACATTGGTAGACTTCAAAACAGAATTTGGCAAACTACCTGATGGTACATTGGTATTAGCCGACGAGCTCAGTCCAGACACTTGCCGTTTGTGGGATGCCGACACCAACGAGCGACTCGATCGCGATCGATTTCGTCGTGATCTCGGTCGTGTAGCTGAAGCCTATGGCATAATTTTGTCGCGATTAGAACAACTAAAATAAACGTGAAACACGCACATCTTACTTCTTTACTTTGTTTACTATTAATTGTTGTAAATGGTTGTAACCAACTAAACACAACACAAACGACAAACAAAAACAAGCAAGAAGAGACAAGCGAACCAATCATTACAACTTCGTCCGACACAATCTCAATTGTATTGACAGGCGACGTAATGATTGGAATAAACTACCCCGACACACTGATTCCCGTCGACAGCGGTCGACAACTATTTAAATCAGTAACACCTTGGTTAAGCAATGCCGACCTTACGATAGGCAATCTTGAAGGTATCATTAGCAATATTGGACAACCCAAAAAACGCTGCAACGACACTGCCAACTGCCACTTATTTCGGATGCCAGAAGAATTAGCTATCATACTGTCCGATGCTGGCTACGATGTACTTAGTTTAGCCAACAACCATGCTCGCGATTTTGGCGACAGTGCCATACAGCAAACCATCAACGTGTTACAAGAGTTTGACATCGTATGCGTAGGACAACGTGGACACTGCCGCGAGGCCATTGTTGAACGTAATGGCTACAAGATAGGCATCCTAGCATTCTCACCTCATGCTGGCAGTATGAATCTACTCGACATACCGACAGCGACAAAGAGAGTCAGCGAATTAAAATCGCGGTGCGACATCGTTGTTGTATCGATGCACGGAGGTGCCGAAGGTGCTGACTACCTTCATACGCCCCAAGAAGAAGAGACTTTTTTGGACGAAGAGCGTGGATGCGTCTACTGTTTTGCTCACGCGGCTATCGATGCCGGCGCCGACCTCGTGTTTGGTCATGGGCCACACGTACCGAGAGCCGTAGAAGTCTACAAACAACGCTTTATCGCCTACAGTTTAGGCAATTTCTGCACACCATTTAAGGTCAGCACAAAAGGCTACGCTGGCTACGCACCCATCATTCGTGTCACACTGACAAGTAATGGTACACTCGTAACAGCCAAGGTCTACTCTGCCATACAACACGTACAGACAGGACCACGCATTGACCCCGAACAACATGTAGCACACTTAATACAACAGTTGACAGAGGAAGATTTTCCAAATCAACCAATAACTATAGACACAAATAACAACGTACTTACAATAAAAATAAAATAAATAAAACGACATAGACAATGAATGCTTTAACTCAAACCAACTACGTTTTCGACGGACAAACCAAGGTATACCACGGTAAAGTTCGCGATGTGTATTTTGTAAACGATAAACTTGTTATGGTTGCTTCCGACCGCATCTCTGCATTTGATGTCATCCTCCCCAAAGGCATTCCTGCAAAAGGACAAATACTGAATCAAATAGCAGCAAAATTTCTGGACGCCACCACCGACATTTGCCCAAACTGGAAACTTGCTGTTCCTGACCCAATGGTAACTGTAGGTGTAGCATGCAAAGGCTTCCCTGTTGAAATGATTGTTAGAGCATATCTTTGTGGTAGCGCATGGAGAGCCTACAAAAATGGAGCCCGAGAGATTTGTGGTGTCAAACTTCCCGACGGAATGAAAGAGAACCAAAAATTTCCAACTCCCATCATCACCCCGACCACCAAAGCTGAACAAGGTGAACACGATGAAGATATCTCAAAAGAAGAAATTCTTAGCCGTGGATTGGTGTCGAAAGAGGAATATGAAATTACAGAGAAATACGCACTCGCCCTCTTCCAACGTGGCACTGAAATAGCTGCTAGAAGAGGTTTGATTCTCGTTGACACAAAATACGAATTCGGTAGTTACAACGGACAAGTCTATTTGATGGATGAAATCCACACCCCCGACTCTAGCCGTTACTTCTATGCAGAAGGCTACGAAGAGAAATTCGCCAAAGGTGAGCCACAACGTCAACTCTCAAAAGAATTCGTTCGTGAATGGCTAATGGCCAATGGTTTCCAAGGTAAAGAGGGTCAGAAAGTGCCAGAGATGACAGAAGAAGTAGTGGCAAGCATCACCGAACGCTACATCGAACTGTACGAACACATTACAGGAGAAAAATTTGAGCCACACGCCGACAGTTGCTTGGCCGACAGAATATACGACAACGTCAGCAAATACCTAAAAAAATAATATCACGACATGGAAATTATTTCAGGAAAAGATTTGGCAGCGTCCATCAAACAAGATGTAGCCAAACAAATCGCCGAATACGCTAACATTTACGGACGCACTCCAAACCTAACCGTCATTCTTGTTGGCGACGACCCCGCTAGCGTATCCTACGTAACAGGTAAAGGGAAAGCTTGCGCTGAAGTAGGCATCAAAAATAACACTATCACCCTGCCTGCCAACAGCACAGAAGAAGATGTGATTGCGCTTATACAAAAGCTCAACAACGATAAAACAGTAGATGGTATCCTCGTACAGTTGCCACTGCCGAAACAAATCAGTGAGCAACGCGTTATCGACACCATAGCCAAAGAGAAAGACGTTGATGGCTTCCACCCCTATAATGTTGCTGCATTATGGGAGAAACGTCCATGTATACTTCCTTGTACTCCAAAAGGTGTTGTTAAACTTTTAAAATCGAAAAGCATCGACATTACAGGAAAACGTGTTGTGGTAATGGGCAGAAGCAACATCGTAGGACTTCCTGCCGCCAAACTTATGCTCGATGAAAATGCCACTGTAACCATCGTACATAGTCGCACACAAAACATTGCACAAGTTTGCGCAGAAGCCGATATTCTTATCGTTGGCATTGGCAAACCCAAATTTGTGAAACCAGAGATGATAAAACAAGGTGCTGCTGTCATCGACGTTGGTGTAAACAGAGACCCAGAAACAGGTAAACTATGTGGTGATGTCGACTTCGATGCTTGCGCTGATAAATGCAGTTATATCACAAAAGTGCCAGGCGGCGTAGGTCCGATGACCATCGCATGTCTAATGGAAAACACTCTAGAATGTTTCCTCCACAACGTAAAACAATAAACTATGAAGACCAAACACATCATTTCTATTCTCATTGCACTATGCCTTAGTATTCAACTACTTTATGCAGAAGGAGATGCCAAAAGTCACATCATTCACTTGACTAAAGAGACGTTTCTCACCAAAGTAATGAACTACAAGAGCAACCCCAATGAGTGGAAATATCTTGGCGACAAACCTTGTTTAATAGACTTCTATGCCACATGGTGTGGTCCATGCAAACGTCTCTCACCCGTTTTAGAAGAATTGGCTAACGAGTACGATGGGGAAATCTATATTTACAAAATCGACATCGACCAAGAACGCGAGTTGGCACAAGTGTTTCAAGTAAGTAGCGTGCCCACACTGTTGTTTTGTCCCTTAGGCGAAAACCCACAAATGGCAAAAGGTGCACTCCCGAAAGAGACGCTTTGCGATATTATCGAAAAAGTCTTACTCAAGAAATAATATAAGTAAATCGCGTTTTGTTTACATGTCATAAATATGAGGAGGTCCAAGTTGACCTCCTCTTTTATTGTAGTATGATTTGTAGTTATCTGCTTGTTTCTTTAAAGAGAAACAGAGAGTCAGCAGGACAAACTCACCAAACAAAAAAACCTCACACGAATCAACGTATGAGGTTTTTGTCTCGAGAGACCATGCACTACCACATTAACACCAAACGGAAATTCATTTCTCCTGGAGGGTCGTCGGCAAAGTCGCTATGCGTAACATAGATAGCTACACTTCCAACGGCATAATCGAAATCGACAGTAGTGGTCCAATAATTACCATCTTGGTCTTGATTGTGACGAACATAAGGCAAGATAATCTGTGAGTTGTTTACTTCGTGATAACAGATTACCAAACCACTGTTGTAGATAAAATCGTTGATTTCAGGCACGTCAAACAAAGCCCGATAGTAATTGTTTTGGTTGTTGTTGTCGGCATATTCTACCCAAGCGTTTGCAGGTACTGTAAGATTGATAATCTTCCAGTTTGTTCCTTCACCAGGTTCACCCTGTGGACCTTGTGGACCCTGTGGACCTCGAGGGCCGACACATGCTGTTGCTGTCAGCAAAGCCAAAAGCAACATTGCCAGCATTTTACCTTTTGTTCCTTTCATTGTAGTTTGTATTTAATTGTTTATTATTAGACTATTGATAAGTCAGATGGTTTGTTAGATTCATCTGATAGGCATCCTTTTCTTTGTATCGTTCCACCCAATAGTTAATAAGGTTGTAGAGCGTTTCTCTATGTTCTTCAATCATCCAAGCCATGGGTTGCTGTACACTTAGAGCTATTGAACACCGAAGATTGCTCCATCGTGTACACAAATGCATTGCCGTACATTCATCAACGGCAAAATATTCTATTTGATGTGTTGTGACCAACTGAGCAACACTATCAAGGTCGACGTTTTTTCCCAACTCTTTAATTTGTAACGTAATGCCGGCTTCTTCAACCAAATAGTTTAGTTGTGCTTTATAGGGCGATTTTTTTTCAATCCAAAGTGTAGCAGAATCAAGTTCTAACACCGATGAAGGCAATGGCACATCCTTCGATTGTAGCAGTTGTAACGTTGTTTCGTAAAGATGTTCCGATAGTTTGTAATGATGTTTCATTTCCAAAGTGGTAGGAACAGGTGTTCCAACAATGTTACACTCCATTTTTTCAAATGCATCCAAACAGTTTTCCCACGTTGGATAAAGCACGATATTAATATCGGCATGATTATCTATAGCAAATTGTTTGATGGCTTCTAACGCAAACAAGTTACACGTTGTATCGCCGTCACTATTTGTTTTTCCAACTAAGCCAACGGTAATAACATCGATTTTCTTATCGGTGTCATTGGCTTTATGTTGTTGGAATCGCACAGCAACTACAGTAAAGTAGACAGCCAAAACCAACAACGCCACCATAAAAATATGGCGGATGAGTCGTAATGTTTTTCTCGGTGGCAGATGGTACTTCATGACAGAGTGGTATTTATTTTAATCATAGAAAGTCCACGAAAGCCCAAAATGAAATGTTGTTGGATTCAGTGGGTAGTTTGGCATCGAAAAATATTTACGTCCACCAAAAAGTTTTTGATTCCAATTACAAACGAGTGCAAAGAATCTTACACGCTTCAAATGGAAATTGATGTAGGCATTCATTTCAGGATAATTGCCAATTTTCTCATTGCGTTGATTATAAAATAGCCCGGTGGCAGCCACATAACCTGGTGCGTGATAAGCAGTGTGATATCTGCATGAGACACCAATTTGTGTGGTGAGTACTTTAAAGAATTTGTCAGCAAAGTAGAAATTGCTATACAAAGCAACGAGTGGCAACGGTACAACAGCTTCGTCACTTGTCGTTTGCAGTGCAGCACGATTGTCGAGGTGAAATTTCCACAATCGTAGATTAATGGTTGCATCAACTGCAAGAATCTGCACATTACCAGCATATTGTTCTGGTAAAGCGCCCTCATTGATAAATATAGGGTTCGTAAGGTTACTGAATGTTGCACCTACAGAAATGTTACGTTTCGGTAATGCAACACGACCTCCCGCACGAAATTCCATGTATGGAGTGAGGTTGTTTTCCCACTGAAAATGATTAGAGTTGTAGTGTTTGTAAAAATAGTCGGGTGCAGTACGACAAAAAGAAGCTTGTGCATCCAATGTCATGGTGTCGTTTTTAATTTTGAAATCAGTGTTAATAACACCGCCAAGCAAAAATTCACCAGCATTTGGACCCAACAAATTGATTTTTCCTGTGATATCAAATTTCACCCACTTTCCTTCATGTCGTGAAATGGTAGCACCAATTCGCAAGTGATTTTCGCGATCATGAATAAATTGTAGTGTATCAGAAAGAACATCGTATAAATTTAATTCATGCTCAATGAAAGCCGACAGACCAAATCCTACTTTTTTCATGAATTGCTCTTCCAACACCACAGCAAAAGTATTGCGCAAAGAGCCGTAACGTGTTGAGTCATTAGTGCTGTTTGGTGTATAGAAAGTGTTTTCGTAGACATTACCAGTGATGGTTTTCTCCTTAAATTGTCGTCGTATACCATCATATCGAAAGGTATGAACAAACGAAGTAACTGGTACAAAGTCTTTAGCGACAGAGTCGTTCTCTAGTTTTCTATCACGATAGATACCGAGGCTATATTTATGATTGAGGAAGAAAATATTGTTGCGATATTTTGAATAAACATTACCATTGAACAGTGTTGGTATATTGTAGGAACGATAGCTACCACCAATTTCTTCAGGATGAAGAATGTAAGTAGAATCGCTAACACCGCCATTTTCGTAGTTCTTATGACTATTGAACATTATCATAGCGTTAAAGGCATATTGCTTACCACTATAAGAAGCAAAAAAGCCTCCATTGAACGCGCGTGCGGTTTGGTTAGCATACTGTCCTCTACCATAAATCAAATTAGCTATGCCACCAATATTTAAATGTTTGTTCGCATTCATCGTAAACAATGCATGCAAATAGTCTTCTTCATGATATTTTGGCACCGACGAATGCCATGCCAACTCGGCATATGGTTGTTTAGTGTCGTAGTATTTGACGTTAGACGGGGTTATAAGGTATGGAGAATATGCGTCGGAGAACATACTTCCTGAAAATGACTTACGGTCGAAAAAGATTTTATTTTGCGCCTGCGAGCCAAGGTTACCATTCCACGAT
>JAUNIJ010000031.1:2917-16082 GCA_030523485.1 Bacteroidales bacterium | reverse complement strand
CTGAAAATAATTTCTTGTGGGAAGTTTTGGTTTCGTGCACGCCGAAAATAATTTCATGTGGGAAGTTTTGAAAATTTTAGTGTCGGCTTCAATTTAGTTGGATACACAAAAAAACACCATTTGGATGTCCAAACGGTGTTTTTCTATGTCTTTTGCTGAGTGTTTCTACAGCAAATAGTGTGAGCTGATTGATTGGTTGTTGTAGACGCTTTGAATAGCATCGGCGAAAATGCCTGCGATAGAGATGACGCGTATTTTACTGCATTCTTCTGCTCTGCAAGGAATAGAATCGGTGCAAATCAGTTCTTCCAATGCGGAGTTGTTGATGTTTTCGTAGGCTTTGCCCGAGAGTACGGGGTGTGTTACAGCTGCGCGTACGCTTTTTGCTCCATTTTCCATCATCAGGTTAGCTGCTTTGCAGAGTGTGCCAGCGGTGTCGGCCATGTCGTCGACGATGAGCACGTTTTTGCCTTTCACATCGCCAATGATACGCATATCGCTGACTACGTTGGCTTTTTCGCGTGTCTTGTGGCAGAGCACCAGTGGAGCATCGAGGTGTTTGGCATAGGTGCTAGCACGTTTTGAGCCGCCAACGTCAGGTGATGCAATCACGAGGTCGTCGAGATTTAAACTACGGATGAATGGCACGAAAACGGTAGATGCGTAGAGGTGGTCGACAGGTACGTTGAAGAAACCTTGGATTTGGTCGGCGTGTAAATCCATGGTGATGATGCGGTTGACACCAGCAGCACTGAGGAGGTCTGCCATAAGTTTTGCTCCAATGGAAACACGTGGTTTGTCCTTGCGGTCTTGGCGTGCCCAACCAAAATAAGGAATTACTGCGATGATTTTGTAGGCTGATGCGCGTTTTGCTGCATCAATCATTAGGAGTAGCTCCATGAGGTTGTCGGCATTGGGACATGTCGATTGTACGATGTAGACGTAACGTCCACGGACAGTCTCGTTGTACCATACGGCAAATTCGCCGTCTGAGAATTGTTGAGTCGTTGAGTTGCCAAGGTTCGTGTTCAGGTGCTCGCAAATCTTGTCAGCCAAATACTTACTCTTCCTTCCCGAAAAAATTTTGTATGGAAGTTCTGTAGGCATGTTAATGTGTGTTTGTATAGAGATATACTTTTGTTTGTCGCGATTTACCATTGCAATAAAATATTAGTGCAAAGGTAGTGTTTTTAGTTGGTTCAGTGGTCATTTTTCCGCTTCAAAATAACCTGTATAGTTAAGAAAATGCTTGTTGCGACTCTTTGAATAGAAAATTGTGGCAAGGTGGGTGAGATATGTGGCGTGTGATTTTGAAAATAAAGAAATTGATTGTAATTTTGCACTCTTAAATTAGAAATAGTATGTTCTCTAAACTCTATAGATATCTATTTTATTGTGTGATGGTTGTCGTTTTTTGCTCGTCGTGTGTGACACGTAGAAACAACAACTACTTTCAGAGCCGTGCGTCTTTGCCGCAGTACGACTCCGTGGCTTTTGAGGAGTACCGCTTGCAAAAAGGTGACTATCTCGACATTCGTGTTAACTCGATGGTTAAGGACGATGAGACACTGTTTAATAATGGTCAGCGTTCTACACGTCTCAATGGCGACAATGCCCATTCGCGTCTCTTCCTGTATTTGGTCGAAGAGGATGGCACCATTATATTTCCTTATGTAGGCGCTGTGCCGGTGTTGGGAAAGACGCTACGCGAGGTGAAACAGGTGTTAGAGAAGTCGTTAGAAGATATGATGAACTCGTTCTCGGTCGATGTGCGTTTGGCTAACGGCTCGTTCTCGATTATCGGAGAGAGCGGTTCAGGACGATACAATATACCTAAAGAGCGGCTGACCATCTTTCAAGCGTTGGCTATGAGCGGTGACCTCTCGGAATATTCCGATCGCACAAAGATTCGAGTGATTCGTCAAACAGTGAACGGCACCATTGTGAAAGAGTTTGACCTTCGCAGCGAATCAATTATCAATTCGGAGTTTTATTACATACAGCCTAACGATGTTATCTATGTGCAATTCTCCGATGCCAAGTTTTTTGGTGTGAGTCATATTACGGGTTTAATATCCACAATCTTGTCGACCATCTCAGTAGGCATGTTGGTGTGGGGATTAGTTGAAAGTTTTAAATAATGGCATCATGAAAAATCGTACTATATATAATAATGTATCGAAAAGCCTATTGCTTCTTTTTGTGGTGGTGCTGATGAGTGGATGCTACTCACGTCGTGCCAACGGATATCTTCAGAGCCGTAGCAGTCTACCAACGTATGAGCGTGGTGTTTACGAAGAATATCGTCTGCGCCCTTACGATGAGATAGTGTTGCGTGTGATCAGTAGCAAGAAAGATGTGGTGTCGTTGTTCCCAACAGTAAACAGCCAAGGGGGCGGCGATAGTCAGAACCCATTTACTTACACCATCTATCCTGACGGCACTGCCGACCTTCCGCACTTATCGAAAGTGCAACTGGCAGGCAAGACATTGCGTGAGGCAGAACTCTATCTCGAACAAATGCTTAAGGAGTTTTCTGACGATGTGACTGTCAAGTTGGCTCTTAATACCAGCACCTATTGTGTGATAGGTAGTGCCAGACGTGGCTACTTCCCTATCTATAAAGAGCGGTTGACCATCTTCCAAGCGTTGGCAGCTTCAGGCAATATCTACGATTATGCCGACTTTTCGGAGGTGAAAATCATCCGTGAGACCCCAAGCGGCACTCAGATAAAAACATTCGACATACGCTCGCTCTCAATACTCGATTCCGAGTACTACTACATCTATCCGAACGATATTATTTATGTAGATCTCTCGGGAAAACGTTTCTGGGCGACATCATCCTACTCTAATATTATTGGTATTATCTCGTCGTCGGTGGGCTTCGTTGCCACGATGACCAACCTTGTGTTACAAATCAAGCAAGCACAACAAAGTGCAACACAAAAATAAAAACATTCGGTAACATTGAAGTAAAAGACTATGGCAGAAGAACAAAATAACAACTACGTACAAGGTGACGCTTTCAGCGAAGAGTCATCGTCGTCGTTTAACCCCATGCTTTGGGTGGCGCGCTTCGCTCACTATTGGTATCTATTTGTGTTGGCAGCTCTCATAGCATTGGCTGCTGCTTATGTAAAAAATCGCAAATGGCTTCCTTCG
The DNA here is from genome assembly GCA_030523485.1 of Bacteroidales bacterium. Lineage (GTDB taxonomy): Bacteria > Bacteroidota > Bacteroidia > Bacteroidales > Paludibacteraceae > HGM05398. Next base: position 12,917 of record JAUNIJ010000031.1, on the reverse strand, counting down.
TACTTAAGCGAAACAAAAGTGATGGTGGCAAACAATACCGGCCAACGCGACTATGCATTCATGCAAGGCTTCTCGGCTGCTGGCTATAACAACAACGGCGACGTGCTTCTGATGCTGAAGAGCTATGAGATGATACGTAAAACCGTGCAACAAATGCCAAAGCTACAAGTCGACTACTATAATATGGGTCGCTTTCGCCAACGCTCGCTCTATCAAAACCCTCCTATCAAAATCAATATCTTAAGTCTGAATCCTGCAACCTATGGCTATAGTTTCAAGTTTGAAGGAAAGGATGAGAAATCGTTTGTCTTGACCGTGATGGACGGACAAGATGAACTCTATACATTAAATGGCAACTACAACACCCCAATCGGTAACGAAACATTCTCGTTCGTTGTCGAACCACAACAGTTGGTTCGTGATAACAAGAAATTGATGTTTGGCTTCCGTTTCCGTTCTGAAGATTCGCTGGTCGGTGAGTTCGTAGGTAGAGTGCAAGCACAACTTATGTCGGAACGCTCGTCGGTAATCAGCATTACGTTGGAAAGTAATGATTTGTATCGTGATGTTGACTTTTTGAATATGCTCGATACAACGTTTCTTGCTGATAATCTCGAAGAAAAAAACCGCGAAGCAGTGCGCACCATCGAATTCATCGACGACCAATTAATCTATCTTGGTGACTCGCTGAACGTGACAGAAAGTGGTATGCGAAACTATCGCGTGTCGCACAATATTCTCGACATCAATTCCTATTCTCAAGAACTGATATCGAAATCAAATGCACTCGACCAAAAACGCATCGAACTTGACAATAAAGATAAGTATTTCCGTTACCTTTCCGACTATCTCTCGCATGGCACCGAAGATGAGAATGCCTTGGTAGCTCCTTCGAGCCTTGGCGTCGCTGACCCTACACTATTGAGCTTGGTAGACCAATACAATGCCGTACAGACAAAACGTATGGATGTGGGACCTAAAAACCCGAACTATGAGGTTTACACCAAACAAATGGCACACATACGTCAGTCGTTACTCGAGGTGCTGAACAACGTGAAGCAAGTGTATCGTCTCGAACGTAACAGTTTCAACTCGGAAGTGTCGAAACTAAATTTCGAAATGAGTCAGTTGCCTGAGAAACAGCAACGCATGATTAATTACGAACGTCAGTACAAAATCAACGATTCTTACTATACATTCTTGTTGCAAAAACGCTTCGAATCGCAAATTCGAAAAGTGTCGAACACAACCGATTATCGTATACTTCAAGAAGCACGTACACTAAGTATTACCAATGGTGGCAAAAAGTCAAAAGTTTATTTGATGTATCTCATCATCGGCTTGTTGATACCTGCTGCCTTCGTGATTTTAAAAGAATACTTGTCGTTTACAGTCAAAACTTCAGCCGATGTGGAACGTGCTTGCAGTTTCCCAGTTCTGGGTGAAGTGGTGCATCAACAATCTGGACGTGAAGTGGTCGCTGCTATACATTATCCAAACTCGGTGTTCTTGGAATCGCTTCGTACCTTGCGAACACGTATTGAGTTTATCTTAAAACGTAAGGCTCCGATGATGATAGTGATTACGTCGGCAGAGTCGGGCGATGGCAAGACCTACTTCTCTGCTAACTTTGCAGCTACTTATGGTTTGATGAATCATAATACTATATTGGTTGACTTCGACCTTCGCAAACCATCGCAACGTGGTTTGTTAGGCTTTGATGATGTGAAAATCGGTGCTGTCGATTATATGATTGGCGACTACTCATTGGATGATGTCATTATCAAAAACACACAATATGGTATCGACTTCTTGCCTGTAGGCACGGTTCCTCCTGACCCTGCCGAGCTGATTCGTTCAAAAGTTTGCACCGATATGCTCGAAGAATTGAAACGTCGCTACAGCTATGTAATTGTCGACACCAGTCCATTAGGACTTGTGCCTGATGCTTATGCCCTCATGCCGATATCCGACATTAACCTATTGGTAGTTCGAAGTTCAAAAACAAGTCTCTCCGGATTCAAGGCATTTACAAAACAAATGATGAAGGACAACGTTCCAAATATGCATATTGTAGTGAATGATGTCAATCAAAGAAAACTTTCAGGTTATGGCTATTATTCTGGTTCACATAACTATTATACTGACGATAAATACGAAGAAAATCGGTTGACGAAACTTCGTAATGCCATCTTTAAACGGGTGAAATCGAAAAAATAGAACGCTTTAAAGTGTTGATAATTTGGTTAGTACGGTAAAATAAAATATTGTTGAGCCAAAAATTTGGTTGGTACGGAAAAAAGGTGTACCTTTGCGCACTCAAAATGTGAAATGTAAAACGATTAAATGATATAAAGTCAGATGTCAAAGATTTGTCAGATAACAGGTAAAAAGGCGCTTGGTGGATGCAACGTGTCACACTCCAAACGTCATACAAAACGTAAGTTTGATGTAAATCTGTTCTACAAAAAATTCTACTATGTAGAAGAAGATTGCTGGATTATGCTTCGTATCTCAGCAGCAGGTTTGCGTACAATCAACAAAAAAGGTCTTGACGCAGCAATAAAAGATGCTATCGCTAATGGATACCTTAACATCAAAGATATCAAAGTTATTGCGTAAATAGGAGGAAAGGATATGTCTAAAAAGCAAAAAGACGCACGCGTACAAGTGATTTTGGAATGCACTGAGCACAAAGATAGTGGTATGCCAGGCACATCGCGCTACATCACGATGAAGAATCGTAAGAACACTCCAGGTCGTTTGGAGTTGAAGAAGTACAACCCTATCCTGAAAAGGGTTACCGTACACAGAGAAATTAAATAAAAATACATAGACCATGGCAAAGAAAGTAGTTGCTACCTTGCAAAAAGGTGAAGGACGTGGCTTCTCTAAAGTAATTAAAATGGTGAAGTCGCCAAAAACAGGTGCCTATGTTTTTCAGGAAGAAATGATTCAGAATGAAAAAGTAAAGGATTACTTTGCAAAATAAGTAGCCTCTTTTCATAGGCATAAATGGCTCCCTTGTTTCGTGTTTTTTGAAGCAAGGGAGCATTTGTGTATCATATAATTGGAAAAAAATCGTATCTTTGTCACCTATTGATTGCCAAAGAATTTCTTTATGGGTTTATTTAATAAATGGTTCTCGAAAGAGAAGAAAGAAGTCCTAGATCAAGGACTCGAGAAGACAAAACGCAGTGTGTTTGAGAAAATCTCCCACGCCATCGTCGGTAAATCGAAAGTCGACGACGAAGTGTTAGACAATCTCGAAGAAGCATTGATAAGCTCAGATGTAGGGTTGGACACAACCGTACGCATCATCGAGCGTATTGAACGTCGTGTAGAAAGAGATAAATATGTTGGCACTAATGAGTTGTTTAAAATCTTAAAAGAAGAAATTGCGGCTCTATTGGCTGAGACAGAAACAAATGGCTTTGTCTCTTTCAGCGATCAATTGCCAACCAAACCATATGTTATTTTGGTGGTTGGTGTGAATGGCGTAGGCAAAACAACAACCATTGGCAAGTTGGCTTATCAATTTAAAAATGCAGGAAAGAAAGTGTATCTTGGCGCTGCCGATACATTCCGCGCTGCTGCAGTCGACCAACTCTGCATTTGGGGCGAAAGAGTAGGTGTACATGTCGTAAAACAGGCAATGGGTGCTGACCCTGCTGCTGTGGCATATGATACGCTTGCTTCGGCGCAAGCTAACGATGCGGATGTAGTGATTATTGACACCGCTGGTCGTCTGCATAACAAAGTCAATTTGATGAACGAACTGTCGAAAATCTCTAAAGTGTTAGGTCGTTTGTCGAATACTGCTCCTGATGAAGTGCTACTTGTGCTCGATGGCTCAACGGGTCAAAATGCTTATGAACAAGCAAAACAGTTTAGTAAGGTAACAAATATTACATCGTTGGCTGTAACAAAATTGGATGGTACGGCTAAAGGTGGTGTCGTGATTGGTATCTCTGATCAATTTAAGATTCCTGTAAAATATATTGGCTTAGGAGAAGGTATGACCGATCTTCAACCATTTGATAAATTTGAGTTCGTAGAATCTCTCTTGCCTGACACGCTCAAAGACTAATTACATTGAGAAAGAACGAAATAGATATCATTACGCTGGGTTGCTCAAAGAATCTGGTCGATTCGGAAAAACTCCTTTTGCAATTCAAAAATAATGGATATACGGTCAAACATGACCCGAAACGCGTAGTTGGTGAGGTCGTAGTAGTAAACACTTGCGGTTTTATTGGCGATGCGAAAGAAGAGTCAATCAATACGATATTAGAACTTGCTGAAGCAAAGAAAAACGGACAGATTGGCAAACTTTTTGTGATGGGTTGCTTGTCGGAACGCTATCGCAACGAGTTAATACAAGAATTGCCAGAAGTAGACGGTTTTTATGGCAAATTTGATTGGCCAAAACTCTTAGTTGACCTTCATAAAAATTTCGACAAAGAACTGCTTACACAACGTGTGCTAACAACGCCTAGTCATTACGCCTATGTGAAAATAGCAGAAGGCTGTAATCGTCATTGTTCTTATTGTGCTATTCCGTTAATGACAGGCCCTCATCGCTCATTGTCAATGGAAGATGTCGAATCGGAAGTTAGAAACTTGGTAAAACAAGGTGTACGAGAAATACAGCTGTTGGCACAAGACCTCACGTTTTATGGACGAGATAACTATGGTGGGTCGAAACTTGCAGAATTAGTGGAGCGTATCGCTGCTATCGATGGGGTTGATTGGATTCGTTTACATTATGCTTATCCTTATCAATTTCCAAAAGATATACTCGCTGTGATGAACGACAATCCTAAAGTTTGTGCGTATCTCGATATGGCTTTGCAACATATTAGTACGCATATGCTACAGCTGATGCGTCGACATATAACATCAGAAGAAACCTATGCGCTGATACAAGAGATTCGTGAAAAAGTGCCAGGAATTCATCTTCGTACAACTTTAATGGTAGGACATCCGGGCGAAACAGAAGCCGATTTCCAAGAATTAAAAACGTTTGTTGAAAAAATACGTTTTGAACGTATGGGTGCCTTCGCTTATTCTCATGAAGAAGGAACTTATGCGTATCAACATTATAAAGACGATGTCCCAGAAGAGGTCAAACAGCAACGTCTTAATGAGATAATGGCACTGCAAGAAGGCATTGCTGCTGAAATTAATGCTCAAAAAGTAGGGAAGATTTTTAAGGTGATTGTTGATCGTGAAGAGGGTGATTATTATGTTGGTAGAACAGAATATGACTCACCAGAAGTTGATTGTGAAGTTCTTATCTCAAAAAATGATGGCATTGTTGAGATTGGACAGTTCTATAGCGTTAAAGTAACGGAAGCAGATGTCTTTGATCTTTATGGTAAAGTAACTCATTAATCGTAAGTATATGAATAATAAAGAGTTGATTGTGGCGTTGGCGGAAGAGTTGAGCATTACTCAGAAAGATGTGACGGCAATGCTTAACGCTTACGTTGGAGAATTGCAGCAAGCATTGACTGTAGAACAGCCGGTGGCATTTCTTAATGCAGGTAGCTTCGAAGTGAAAACGCGTGAACAACGACTCTCTGTAAATCCGAAATCTAAAAGACGTATGCTTGTTCCGCCTAAAATGGTGCTGAACTTTGTGCCAACGTCGACATTAAAAAACAAAATCAAAAAGCAGGATTCGAATGAGTGAAAAAATCAATACAAGAGAGATTGTTAAGGCATTGATTACTCAACACGGGTTGGCTGCTAATATGGCAAATGCTTTTGTCGAAGCTTTTCAAAAAGTATTTGAAGACGCCCTTCTTACCGATAAGGTTGTAAAAATAAATGGTGTTGGCACATTTAAGTTGGTGTGGCATGCTCCACGTAAAAGTGTTAATGTGCGTACTGGTGAAGAAATGGAGATTGCAGGACACTACAAGATGTCATTTCAGCCAGATGTTGATTGGGCAAATAAGGTGAATGAACCATTTGCGCACCTTGAACCTGTAGAACTTCAGAGTGGTGATATCTCTGTAACACTGCAAAGCGAGAAAGAAGCGGAAGATGTTGATCGGAATGATGATGATGTAATCGATAATTTTGCGTTGCCGATTCAACACCTAAATGAACAGGCGAATGAAGTACGCTCTCTTTTGGCAGATATTATGGGACCATCTGCAGATTCTCTGACGGAAAATAATGACGTTGTTTTCGTTGAAGAACAAAATAGCGGTCAAAGTAAAGATGAATTGGAGGTGTCTCATACATTAACTTCCTCATCTATAAATGAAAGTGAAACGGAATTTGTTCAGAAGGAAGAAACGGAACAGAAAGATAATGAAGAAACATCGCAAACTGAGTTTGTGCTTCTACCAAGCACAGATTTAGACGGAGTTGTAAGCTTGGTTGAAGAAATACAGGGGCAACCAGTTTCTAATACTTTGGAGATGTCGGAAGAATCTTGTGTGTCGGGAGCATCTGATAATTCGAAGACGTCGGAATTGTCAGACTCTTTGGCTATGTCGGAATCTTCTGAATCACTTGAAACTTCAAGTTCTCCAGGGTCTTCAGCAAAACCGAAATCTTCTGATACATCTATTAATATATCTACCACGCCAGAATTCTCTGATAAAACTGAATCGCATGACGGTGAGATAGTTTCTGTTGATGCTGAATCATCGAAAGAAGAGTCGGAGCCAGACGTTGTGGAGAATATTAGTGAATCTAATCATTCGGAGCATTCTGATGAACCCAATAATACTACTGAATCTAATGGTGTTGAAGAATCTTCGCAGTCTCGTCTTATGAATGAATCTAGTGATTCTCAGTCTGGAGAAACTCAAAATCCAAAGAAAACTGCTATTGTAGATAAAGAACAAAGAAGGCCACGTCGTAATGTAGTGTTGGTTGTTTGTAGTTTGTTATTAATCGTTTTGGTGGGTGTGGGTTGCTTTATTTTGTGTGGTGGTGACTTGGCATCGGAATTTTTTGCTGGGAAGACGGGTGTTCTGTCTCTTCGTCAAACACAATATAATAATAAAGATGTAAAAGGGGAAGCTTTGGATTCAATAATGTCTAAGTCGAATCGGCAGAAATCGTTGCTAGCTGAAACTGTGTCTGATTCAATGTCGGTGTCGCAGGAATTAGAGCATTTTGATTACGAACAACCACGTAATTATGATGTGTTTATTGCTGTTCGTACAATTACCTCTGAAGATCGACTCGTTACATTAGCTAAAGAATACTACGGACATAAATTCTTTTGGGTTTATATTTATGAGGCAAACCAAGATGTGATATCACACCCAGATAAATTGCTTGTAGGGCAACAAATTAGGATTCCAAAAATGGATGAAAAATGGATAGATGTAAACGATACTGCATGCCTTAAGTATGTTAAATTTCTCGGTGATTCGTATGTTAAATGATGCCTGTTTAACTGGTGTTACTGGGTGTTTAAAGTGTTAAATTAATACTGTGTGGCTAAAAAAGTGTGGGAAATTTTTGGTTGGTAACAATAGTTGTGTTACCTTTGCGGAGTAGAAAAAATAAGAAGAATAAAATTGTTCTAAACACAGATAAACTATGGATCAAACAGTTGATATTCATGAATTAAACGAGCGTATTGAACGAAACAGTGCTTTCGTTGATACCTTAATTATGGGCATGAATCAAGCTATTGTAGGTCAACGTCATTTGGTAGAATCGTTGCTCGTAGGTCTTTTGGCAGATGGACATATCCTATTAGAGGGTGTTCCTGGTTTGGCAAAAACTCTAGCGATTAAGACGCTGGCCCAACTTGTACAAGCTGATTTCCGCCGCATCCAATTCACTCCAGATTTATTGCCTGCCGACGTTGTGGGTACAATGATTTATAGTCAGAAACGTGAAGAGTTTAGCGTTAAAAAAGGTCCAATCTTTGCAAATTTTGTGTTGGCAGACGAAATAAACCGCGCTCCAGCTAAAGTGCAAAGCGCATTGCTTGAAGCGATGCAAGAACGACAGGTGACTATTGGCGAAGAAACATTCAAGTTGCCAAGCCCCTTCCTTGTCTTGGCTACACAAAACCCCATAGAACAAGAAGGTACTTATCCTTTACCAGAAGCACAAGTCGATCGTTTTATGATGAAGGTAGTTATCAACTACCCAAAGAAAGAAGAAGAACAACGTATCTTGCGTCAAAACATCACTTCTGATTTTTCTGGTGTACGTCCTGTATTAAAACTTGAGGATATTGAAAAGGCGAGAGAAATAGTTCGTGAGGTTTATCTTGATGAAAAAATTGAACGTTATATTGTTGATATCGTCTTTGCTACTCGTAACCCAGGAGATTATGACCTTAAACGATTGACAAATATGATTTCTTTTGGAGCTTCTCCACGTGCTTCAATCAATATGGCCCTAGCAGCGCGTGCGTATGCATTTATCAAACGTCGTGGTTATGTCATTCCAGAAGATGTTCGTGCAGTAGCTTTCGATGTCCTTCGTCATCGTATCGGATTGAGCTACGAGGCAGAAGCCAACAATGTTACTGCTGATGAAATAATCAACGACATTATTAATGCTGTAGAAGTACCTTAATCTGCTTTCGTAAATCCAGCGTTTGTATTGTTATGGATGCTAATGAACTCTTAAAGAAGGTTCGACAAATCGAAATTAAAACCAGGGGACTCTCGCGAGATATCTTTGCCGGTGAGTATCATTCTGCGTTTAAAGGGCGTGGTATGACCTTTTCAGAAGTTCGAGAGTATCAGTTTGGTGATGATGTGCGTTCTATTGATTGGAATGTGACAGCACGTTTTCAAAAACCTTATATCAAAATCTTTGAAGAGGAACGTGAACAGACTGTTATGTTGTTGGTGGACGTCTCACGAAGCAATGATTTTGCTTCTCATAACCAACTCAAGCGTGATATTATTACGGAGATTGCGGCTACGTTGGCTTTTTCTGCCATTCAAAACAACGATAAAATCGGCATTATCTTCTTTACTGATAAAATCGAAAAACTAATTCCACCACAAAAAGGTAAGAAACATATCCTTTATATCATTCGAGAACTACTTGAGTTCCAACCTAAAGGACATGGTACTGACATTGGTCAAGCATTACAATATCTAACTAATGCTATAAAAAAACGTTGTACAACCTTTTTGATTTCCGACTTCTTTACCCAAGCAAATTATGAAGATGCTGCGGTGATAGCTAACAGAAAGCATGATCTCGTTGCTATCCATGTTTATGACGAACGTGATAAAGAACTGCCTGATGTCGGGTTGATGAAACTACGTGATGCTGAAACAGGTGAGTCTATGTGGGTAGATACAAGTAGTCATAAAATTAGAATGATGTATCGAGATTATAAAGTAAATTGCTTCCTTGAATTGCAAAAAGCAGCCACACGCTCTGGTATGGACTGTGTTCATATTGAAACACAACATGATTATGTAAAGGCTCTTCTGCAACTCTTCCGTCGTCGAGGAGCAAAAAAATAATAACGTAACATGGGCAAGAAAAAATACACATTGTTCGCATTGTTTATGCTACTCTCTATGGGGAACGTGTTTGCACAAAATCCCCAAGTGAGTGCTACCATCGATTCAACAGCTTTGTTGATAGGTGAGCAAGCTCATATCGTTTACAAAGTTCAAAATAGTAAAGGAACCATCGTTCCGCCCGTATTCACAGATACAATCGTCGATAAACTTGAAATTGTGGAGCGTTCTATTGATACGCTTAACAATGAAAGTGGTGCTACTTATTGTTATAACTTTGTGGTAACGGCGTTCGATTCTGCGTTGTTTTATATTCCGCAGATGCCATTCTTAATTGATGGCGATACATTCTTTAGTAACGATTTATCACTTAAAGTTGTAACAATCCCTGTTGATACTGTCGACTTGGCCATTACCGATATAAAAGACATTGAAAGAGCCCCATTTAACTGGAAAGAATGGGCTGAATATGTACTTTATATTGTGTTGGCGTTGTTATTTGTCTTTATTTGTTTCCA
>JAUNIJ010000031.1:0-2907 GCA_030523485.1 Bacteroidales bacterium | reverse complement strand
AAGAACCTGTTGTTGAAGAAGTACGGAAACCAGCTGATGAAGAGGCGTTGGAAGCTCTTCAAACCTTGAAGAGTGAACAGTTGCTTTCTCGAGGACAATATAAAATGTATCAAACTCGGCTCGTTGATATCCTTCGTGTGTTTATCGAACGCACCTTTAACGTTCCAACAATGGAACGTACTTCCGACGAAATACTTTCTTCTTTATCTCCGTTGAAAAAGAAATCTAAAGACATATTTGTCTCGTTGCAACAAATTCTTCGTCTTGCCGACTTTGTGAAATTTGCAAAATACAATCCTCCAGTAAGTGAACACGAACAGGCGCTTGCTGATGCTGAAGACTTTGTGCGAGAAGCAACACAATGGAAAAATCAGCAAGACGAAGCACTAAAGCAGGAAAATGAAATAAAGAAATAGCTATGAGTTTCAGCAATCCAGAATATTTGTGGCTTCTATTGTTGCTCGTACCAATGATATGTTGGTACATCTATTCCCAACGAGAAGCTGATGCTGACCTACAAGTCTCATCGCTCGACTCCTTTAAGAAGCACATGCCATCAACGTGGAAAGCATCTCTGCGTCACATATTATTTGCTTTGCGTGTGTTGGCTGTCGCCTTCCTAATTGTTGCCATCGCTCGTCCTCAACTTAGTAATTCATATCATTCGGAAACAACAGAAGGCATTGATATCGTGATGGCATTGGATGTTTCAGGCACAATGCTTTCGCGCGACCTTCGTCCCGACCGCTTGGAAGCAGCTAAAAAAGTTGGCATAGAATTTGTGTCAAGCCGTCCAAACGATAACATAGGATTGGTTGTATTTGCTGGCGAAAGTTTTACTCAGTGTCCACTAACAGGCGACCATGTTTCGTTGGTTAATCTGTTTAAGAATGTGGAATATGGTATGATTGAAGATGGTACAGCTATTGGTCTAGGTTTAGCTAATAGTGTCAATCGTATCAAAGATAGTCAAGCTAAATCAAAAGTGGTGATATTACTCACCGACGGCACAAACAATGCCGGTGATGTCGACCCTATTACTGCGGCTGAAATAGCACAAACGATGAATGTGCGTGTCTACACCATTGGCGTAGGCACACGTGGCGTAGCACCAACACCTGTCTACGATAATTTTGGTAACATTCATTATGTCGACCGTCCCGTCGATATCGACGAAGAGACATTACGACAGATAGCATCATTAACAGGTGGCAAATATTTCCGTGCCACTGATGCCAACAAGCTAAAAGCAATCTACGAAGAGATTGATCAAATGGAGAAAACCAAACTTCATGTTAACGAGTATAGCAAGAAAGATGAGAAATATCTGCCTTGGGCTATTGCGGCTATTCTCTGCTTGTTGTTGGAAATCGTGCTAAGAAACACAATCTTAAAAAGACTGCCAGAATAAAAAAACTGAATACGATGGTCAAATTTGCTAATCCATATATATTGTTCTTGTTGCTGGTCATTCCAGTAATCATAGCTCTCTTTGTTTATGGCAAGTACAAACAACGTAAGCGTTTAAAATTGTTTGGTGACCCAGCAATCTTACAACAGCTTATGCCTGACTCTTCAAAAAGTCGCTCCATCATAAAGTTTACTTTACAAATGTTGGCGTTGACTCTCCTCATCATAGCAGCAGCCCGTCCACAGTATGGTGTAAAACAAGAAACAAACATTCGTGAGGGCGTTGAGGCTATCATCGCTTTAGACGTTTCCAACTCAATGTTGGCACAAGACGTTTCCCCTAATCGACTTGAGAATTCAAAACTGATGATTTCAAAAATGGTCGATAAAATGGCCGATGATAAAGTCGGTTTGGTTGTGTTTGCTGGCGATGCTTATGTACAGTTGCCTATCACATCCGATAATGTGTCTGCAAAAATGTTTCTTTCGAGCATCTCTACCAACTCCGTACCGCGTCCAGGAACGGCTATTGGTGCAGCCATCGATTTATGCATCAGTTCGTTTGGTAGCGAAAAAAGCAGTGCAGGACGTACTATTATACTTATTACTGATGGCGAAAACCATGAGGATAACGCCGTAGAAGCGGCTAACGAGGCTGCCGCTAATGGCATCACTCTTAATGTAATAGGTATAGGAAAACCCGAGGGAGCACTAATACCAATAGAAGGAACCAATAATTTTTGGCGTGACAAAAACAACGAACCTGTAGTGACAAAACTAAACGAGCAGATGTGCAAAGAGATTGCTGCTGCTGGTAAAGGTATCTACGTACATGCCGACAATAGCAACAGTGCGTTAAAGGCCATCATCAAACAAATTGACTCCATGCAAAAAGGTGAACTCGAAGTGCAGTCGTATGCACAATATGAAGATCATTTCTTTGTCTTCCTGTGGCTCGCTTTATTTGTGTTGCTTATCGACTTCTGTATTATGGTTCGTCAGAACCACTGGTTAAATAAAATTAATCTATTCAAATAGTTGACTGACAGATATGAATAAATATAGTTTATTGCTGTTTTTTAGTCTGCTTTTCTGCACTGCATTAAGTGCTCAACAAGAAGCCCGCGACGTACGTCGAGGCAATAGATTGTATCATAAAGACGACTATGTAAACGCTGAAGTTGAATATCGCCGAGGCTTAGAGAAAAACGATAAATCGTTCTCAAGCACCTATAACCTGGGTAACTCACTCTTCCGACAAGAAAAATATGAAGAGGCAGCTAAACAATACGGACAAGCGGTCAATCTTGCCGGTGATGATAAAAAACGCAAAGCAGCTTGCTATCACAACATGGGAAATGCTATGCTTAAAGCTGGACAAATAGAACAAAGCATCGTAGCGTATAAACAAGCATTGCGTAACGTGCCGACCGACGACGACACTCGCTATAATCTTGCTTTAGCACAAGCTCTATTGCAGCAGCAACAGCAGCAACA
>JAUNIJ010000030.1:8178-16107 GCA_030523485.1 Bacteroidales bacterium | reverse complement strand
CTGTTGTCAATATTTCTTAATTCGTTAGTTGTTTTACGTCGTATACAGGCAACTCTAATTCGTCTTCAAGCGCCCTGATTAAATCCCTACTGTTTAACACATAACCTTCTGGCGATGTTGGGTTGATGGTAATGGCGAGAAGTCTTGTTTTATATAGTACTTCTATTTTCCCTCCCTTCCTCAAAAATGCGGCGATACATTCTGCTGTGGCGAATATTTTGGTAAAGTCTTGCACTACAATCGTCACTTTATCAATGTTTTTTTGTAGTCGCAAACTGTCGAGAAAGGAATTGCTCAGTGCTCCGGATACATATATATATAATGTATCAGAAAGTAGTTTGTCGTTTATTTTTTGTCCTGCAGTAAGTGCAGAACGTACGCCTAAATCTCTTACTTCTCCTGCTTTATCCATTAGCCATATGCCATTTCTACATGGTTTGAACGCTTCTACGATGTTGCCGTCGACAGCATTAAGTCGAACGATATCGCATTGGTGTTTCGTCAGTTTTACCAATTGTGATATTTTTGCTGATATTGCTGCACCTGTGGCTAAAATGGTTGCTTCGGTTATGCTTGGAGACGCTAAACTGAGTCGTGACAATGCTCCATCAACAATTGTTAAGTCGATGCCATATTGTTGGTTGTTGGCAATAACTTGTTGTAGTGTTGCTGTGTCGGCGGGTCCTGATAATAGTATTTTGCCACGCACTTTTGTTTGTGCTGTAACAAGTCTTCCTAATGACGTTCGAGAGTTACTTAAGTGTATAATCTCCGCGGTCAGTTGTTTTGAAATGTAATGTTTCTCTGAAGTCACAAAGTACATATCATCGTACAAGATGATTTCTGGCTTTGCTGTTGCTGTAACTTGGTCGATGCCTTCGCCATCGATTCCGATTGACGTCACGGCAATTTTTTTATTAAAATGTTGTAGCTCTCCTAATAAATAGTTTAGCGTTACAGTCTTTCCGACATTTTTCGCCATACCTACAATGGAGAGACTACTACATTTTAATATTTCAGAGATTAGTTGCACTTCTGAAAAAGAGTACTATTTCTGGTTTCGTTTGTGTCTTTCCAGTTCTGCGGGTTCCATTGAGAGACGGTCGCCATGGAGCAATGCAGCAACACCTTCTCGGCGTGCTTTTTCACAGTCAGGGCAATGACATTCCTCTTTGTAATCGACAGGTTCTGTGTAGGTTGTGATTACGCCTTCATAGTTACGAAGAACTACTCTGGATGGGCTTTGTGAAAGCACGTAGTTTGGCATAACAGGTGTTTTGCCGCCTCCACCAGGAGCATCTACAACGAATGTTGGTACGCAGAAACCTGAAGTGTGTCCGCGTAGGTTCTCGATAATTTCGATACCTTTTGATACTGGTGTGCGGAAGTGTTCGAGACCCATTGACAGGTCGCATTGATAGATGTAGTATGGTCTTACACGCATCTTAACAAGTCCGTGTACCAATTCTTTCATCACATGGGTGCAGTCGTTAACACCACGAAGCAACACCGTTTGGTTGCCTAAAGGAATGCCAGCATCAGCAAGACGTGCGCAGGCTGCTGTTGATTCTGGGGTGATTTCTTGAGGGTGGTTGAAGTGGGTGTTAAGCCAAATAGGGTGGTATTTTTTCAGCATGTTCACCAATTCCGGTGTAATGCGTTGTGGACAAACAACTGGAGTGCGTGAACCGATACGAACGATTTCTACGTGTGGTATTTCGCGTAAACGTTTGATTATGTATTCTAGTCGTGCGTCGCTAATCATTAAAGCGTCGCCACCTGAGAGTAATACGTCACGTACTTGAGGTGTTTTTGCGATGTATTCAATGCCTTTTTCGATGTTGTCGTCTGCCATGGCTGCGTCGGTTTGACCGGCGAAACGGCGACGGGTGCAGTGACGGCAGTACATTGAACACATGTCTGTAACGAGCATCAATACTCGGTCGGGATAGCGGTGGGTTAAACCAGGAACAGGGGAGTCGGAATCCTCATGAAGTGGGTCGAGGAGGTCGGCATCTGCCTGATGTAGTTCGTTGATTGTGGGCACGCATTGACGGCGGATTGGGTCGTATGGGTTGTTTAAGTCAATTAAGCTTAAATAATATGGTGTGATGGCCATACGAAGTGTTTGTAGAGATTTGGCTACACCTTCTTCTTCGTCTGGAGTCAGATGGATGTATTTCTTCAACTCTTCAAGCGTCTCGATGCGATTGCGTACTTGCCAATGCCAATCGTTCCAGTCGTTGTCTGAAACATTTGGAAACATTGTGAGCCTGTTGTTTGCCATGTTAAATTTGTTGTGTTAGATTGTGTGTTGTCTGTTTTTCTTGAGGTCGTTGCTGTTGCTATATGGTGACATATGTTTATGGCATGCGTCCTCTTGTTTTTCGGTAGAATACCAACCGCGGGTTACGCCGCGGTTGGTGTTTCTATCTAGAGTCTTTGGGCTTGGTTGTTTAAGCGTAGAGCTCTTCGAAGATTTTGCGAAGTTCTGGGCACTCGCGAAGTTCTTGAAGAGTAAATTCTGCGTGACCTTTGGTGTAGCCGTTACCCATAATCATGTTAACGTCAGAGCCAATACCTTCTGCGCCAAGAGAAGCTTTTGTGAAGCTTGTTGCCATTGAGAAGAAGTAAACAACGCCGTCGTCTTTGGTGCAAAGCACAGCTGTCATTTCTTGGTCAGGAACGTTTACACAGTTGATGGTAACGTCGGCCATGTGTTCTTTGGTCAATTTTGATACGAGTTCGTATACTTCAACAGGTGTTTTGCCTGCTACGCTTTCTACAACATCGCAGAAGCCAAGGTCTTTGATACGTTGTGTTGAGCGTTGGCTGTTGGTCAAGCCAATTACTTTACCTGTAACACCTACACGTTTCTTTGCTTCGTAAGCGCAGAGCATACCTGATTTACCACCGGCACCAAGAATTACTACAGTTTGTCCATATTGACAAAGTTTTGCTGTTTGAGCTGGAGCACCTGCTACGTCTAAGGCTGACAAAGCCAATTTCTCTGGCATGTCGGTTGGAATTTTTGCGTAGATACCGCTTTCAAAGAGGATAGCTTTACCTTTGATGTCTACTTGGTCTACGTCAGGACGGATAGCAAGGATTTCGTCGATGCGAAGTGGTGTGAGCGACAAACTTACTAGGGTAGCGATGCGGTCGCCTTCTTGCAAGTCGATTTTACCTTTTAATGCGTCACCGATTTTCTCTACGCGTCCGAGCAACATACCACCTGAGCCAGTGCGACGGTTGCGGTGTTTGCCTTGAAGTTCAACGTTGAGGAGCATCTCTTTTTTGATTTCTTCCTCGATTTTTTCTGCTGAAGCACCTTCGCCAGCTTGCTGTTTTGCGTAGTTGTGGATGTCGGTGAAAGATGCTGAGTCTATATTCAGGGTTTGTACATCGATAAGAATTTCGTTGTCGAAAATCTCGTCCATGTTGTTGTCGATTTTGTTGGCTGGTTGTGGAAGAACGCCTTTTGGTTCGATTACACGGTGTGTACCGTATTTGTTACCATGTTTTTGCATAATGATTTGTTTGTTATCTGTTGTTTGTTTTTATGAGTTATTATCTTTTGTCAAAGCTCAATATTTCACGAGCTTCATCGGATGTTGCTATTTCGCGGCCTAATTCTTTGGCTAGTCTTACTACTTTGTCGACTAATTCGCCATTAGATTTTGCCAATACACCTTTTGATAAATATAGGTTGTCTTCGAAACCGACACGAACGTTGCCGCCCATAGCTATGCCTGCTGCTGCCATTGGGAAGGCATTACGACCAACGCCGGTCACTGTCCATGTGGCATTTGAAGGAATGCCGTTAACCAACCAGCAAAGGTTTGGCACGGTAGCCGGGGTGCAACCTGGTACGCCTAACACAAAGTTGAATTGCATAGGGTCGCCGGGAACTTGTCCTTTGCGTGCCATGTTCAACACGGTGTCGAGATGTCCCATTTCAAAGCATTCGTATTCTGGCTTGATGTGGTTCTCTATCATACGTTGACCAAAAGCACGCATCATTGGCATGGTGTTTTCGAACACGTCGTCGCCAAAGTTACATGTGCCACAGTCAAGTGTTGCCATTTCGGGGAAGAGTTCTGTTGGTTGGAGACGCTCTTCTGCTGTCATTCCTACTGCACCACCGGTAGAAGGAATAAGGATGACTTTTGGGCATTCTTTCATGATGGCATCGATGCACTCTTTGAAACGTGCTTTGCTTTGTGTTGGGGTGCCATCGTTTTCTCTAACGTGAAGATGTACGATAGCTGCTCCGGCATCAACAGCCGACTTTGCTTCTTTGACAATTTCTTCGACGGTGTATGGAACGGCTGGATTTTGTTCTTTTGTTACTTCTGCACCGCAGATGGCTGCTGTGATGATTAATTTGTTTGCTGCCATAGTGAGTCGTTATTGATTGTTTTTGCGTTGGCATTCCTTTTTTACAACACAGGTGCCACTTGCACGGCATACTACGATAGGTTCTGCCAATACGTCGGCTGCAGAGTCTGACACATCAGGTCTTGGAATAATCACTTTTCTTGCTTCAAATTTCATTGTACGTGATGTGTTGCCTACCTTCACGATTTCACCTTCTGCTTCGATGTAGTCGCCAGCATAGACAGGAGCGAGGAATTCGACGTTGTCGTAAGCGCAGAACAATCCTTCGTCGCCATCGTGCATGATTAACAATTCTGTTGCTACGTCGCCAAAAAGAGCAAGCATGTGAGCTCCGTCAACAAGATTGCCGCCGTAGTGAGCATCTTGTGAACTCATTCTGAGTCTGATTAATGATTTTTCCATTGTTGTATGTCTTTTCAGTTTTTTTTATGCGATTTGTTGATGTTTATGCCACGATGAAATCAACCAATATGTTTGGTGTGTGAATGGCTTCTGGGTTGATTGAACCTGTTGGTACCAATTCGTCGATTTCTGCAATCACCAAGTCAGCGGCTGTTGCCATCAGTGGGTTGAAGTTTTGGCTAGTGCCTAAGTATACGAGGTTGCCGCTTTCGTCGCCACGGCTTGCGCCAATGAGTGCGACGTCGGCATGGAGTGGTTTCTCTAAGAGATAATCTTTTCCATCAACATTGATGATGGGTTTACCTTCTGCTACTACGGTGCCCAATCCTACTGGAGTCAGCACGCCGCCTAAACCACAACCGCCTGAACGAACGCGTTCTGCAAGTGTGCCTTGTGGTACCAATTCTACCTCTAATTCACCGGCATTCATTTGTTGTTGGTTGAGTTCATTTGCACCAATGTACGAAGCAATGATTTTCTTGAGTTGTTTGTTTTGAAACAGTAGTCCAACGCCTTTGTTTGCGTAGGCTGAATCGTTACAGATTAGTGTGAGGTTCTTCACGTTTGTTTTTGATAGAGCCTCAAGAATGCGGTTTGCGGAACCATTTGCCAAGAATCCACCGCACATAATGGTCATGCCGTCTTTGATTTTCGACACGGCCTCTTCTACAGATATCCTCTTTTGAGCCATAATAAGTAGTTGTATTTTAGTTGTTTATTTTGTTATCGATGTGTTAGGGTTTTACTTTGCCTTATTAGGGTGTAAAGTTAACTATTTTTTTTTGATTTTTGTGTGTCTGAGCGATTTCTTTTTCTCGTTTATTTTGGTGCTTCTTTTGTGCAGAGGCTTAGTTGTTTGTGTGCTCTTTTCTTTGTGTTGTGCTTATGTTGTTTTTCGTGTGGTTTGTGCAAAAAAAAAGTGCATACGATTTGGGGTCGTATGCACATTGTTTGTTGAAGCGTGGGTGTTATGCCATGCTGTTGTCGTTCATTTTTTTGAGAAATTCTTCGTTGTTCTTGGTGATTTCAAGTTCTTTTTTCATGAATTCCATGGCTTCGATGGTGTTTCTGTCGGAGAGGTAGTTGCGTAGCAACCATGTCTTGCCAAGTGTCTCACTGTCAACAAGAAGGTCGTCTCTACGGGTGCTTGATGCCATGATGTCGACAGCAGGGAAGATGCGTTTGTTCGATAGTCGGCGATCCAACTGCAATTCCATGTTGCCTGTGCCTTTAAATTCTTCAAAGATAACGTCGTCCATTTTTGAGCCTGTTTCAGTCAATGCGGTGGCTATGATGGTTAGTGAGCCGCCGTTTTCAATTTTTCTGGCTGCACCAAAGAATCGTTTGGGTTTGTGTAGTGCATTGGCATCGACACCACCTGAAAGTACTTTGCCTGAGGCTGGTTGGAAGGTGTTGTAGGCGCGTGCTAAACGGGTAATGGAGTCCAAGAGGATGACCACGTCGTGACCACATTCAACCATGCGTTTTGCTTTCTCATGGACGATGTCTGCTACTTTTACGTGGTGTTCGGCTGATTCGTCGAATGTCGACGATATGACCTCTGCGTTGACGCTCCTTGCCATGTCGGTTACTTCTTCTGGACGTTCGTCGATGAGAAGGATAATCATATATACTTCAGGGTGGTTGGCTGAAATGGCGTTGGCTATTTCTTTCAGTAGCACTGTTTTACCTGTTTTAGGCTGAGCTACAATGAGTCCGCGTTGTCCTTTGCCTATGGGAGCAAAGAGGTCGAGGATACGCATTGATAAAGAATCGTTGTAGCCTTTGGTGATTTTGAATTTCTCATTAGGAAATAGGGGAGTGAGGTGTTCAAAGGGCACGCGGTCGCGAGCAATTTCTGGTGGTAGGTTGTTGATTTTCGTCACTTTCACCAATGGAAAGTAGCGCTCGCCTTCTTTGGGTGGACGTATGGGACCTTCGACCGTGTCGCCAGTTTTTAATCCATAGAATTTTATCTGGGCTTGAGAGACGTAGATGTCGTCGGGTGAAGGGAGATAGTTGTAGTCGGAGGAACGCAAAAATCCATAGCCATCTGCCATGAGTTCCAATGTGCCAATGCCAACAAGTACGTCGTCGAAATTGTAGCTTTTGTTGTACAATTCCATAATCGAACGTGTCTCTTTGGGCTGATTGTCAACAATATTGTTGTTGGTTGGGTTGGCGGTTTCTGTCCGCACTGTTTCTTCTGGCGCAACGACAGGCTGTTTGAGTGTTGTCTCGAATTTTTGTGTGTTGTTGTTGCTTGGGGGTGGGGTGGTAGTTTTTGGCATGCGTTTTTCTACCGTAGCTGTGTTGTCGTTGCTGTCTAATTGTGCCGATGCAATCGGTGCTACTTTGTTGTCGCCGATTCTTTTTCTTGTTTTCTTGGTGTTTTCAGTGGTTGGTTGAGGTGTTGTGTTTTTGTCGTTGCTTTGGGGCTCTGTTGTGTTTTGTGTAGGCGATGTTACTACCTCATTTATTTCTGGTGTTTTTTCTTTGGGGGCTTTTTTGTTGGTTCTCTTCTTTGCTGGTTCTGCTGTTGGCTGAGTGGTTGTCTTATTGGCCGTTACCTCTTTTTGCTCGACGTTGGTGTCGGTGCTGACCTCGTTTTTACTTTTCTTTTTCTTCGGCGTAGCGGTGGGTTCAGTCGTTTTGTTAGCTGCTGTTTCTTTTTTTCCTTTTTTTGTTGTCTTAGCGGTGTTTGTCGCTGGTGTGGAAAGGGTAGAGCTAACAATGGCTTGTTGGTCAAGAATGGCGTACACTAATTCATCAGCAGAAAGCGAACTTACTTTTTTGATGTTTAGTTCATTAGCAATTGATTTTAACTCAATAAGAGACATCTCTTTGAGTTGAATGATATTGTACATCTTTTTTTGTATGGTGTTGTTTTGTATCGTCTAAGACAGGAATTTGTCTCAGCATGTTTGTTGTGTGTTATATTGTGATAATGAATGTTCCAAGTGTTGTTCCGTCGTGAAACAACGAAATTTTTGAATAGTAAATTTTGTGGGTTGTTTGTTGTAAGATTTACAACTGGGTTTGGAACGAGAAATCATGGTTTGATTTCGAGCGCAAAAGTAATTGTTTTTTTTCTATTATGGATGTTGCAGACTCAAAAAAAAACAA
>JAUNIJ010000030.1:0-8168 GCA_030523485.1 Bacteroidales bacterium | reverse complement strand
TCCCATTGTTTTTGTTTTTTCTTATGGTTTTATTTGCTCGTGTTTTTTGCCGTTTTCTTTGCCAGTCGAGCTTTCTTTCGGATACGTTGTCGATGTTGTCTGAGAATCTTTAAATAGTTGATATAAGGCATAATATAACGTTTTTTCTTCTCTTCTATCAAGTCGCTAATTGTCACCATAATACCTGTTTCGTAGACTTCACCGAATTCGTGGTTTACACCGCTACCGAATGTTTTCATCGTGTTGGACAGTCCGATGTAGGCGTTAAACATAGTGGGAACGTTTTCGCCAATGGCACGAATTTCTTTCTGAAGTCTCTTATAATTAGCTGTTTTGTCGTCGCCTGAAAATATTTCGTTGGCTATGTCGAGTGCTTCCTGGCATATGGTGAGGGGTTCGTCAGGTCGTATGAGATTTTCGGTGTCTGGATAGTATTGTTGAAGGTAGGCGTAAATTAAGTTGCGTGCCAGAGTGTTGTATTCTCTGTATATCGTTACTTTACCAATCAAATAGTTGATGCTCGGGTTTTTATAAATTATGGCGCCTAAGCCGTCCCATAGGTTGTCGAGGGCAAACAAACTTTTCATTCCCATGATAGCGGTCTGATATTTAGGCTGTACAAAGGCGCGTCCCAACTCAATGGTGTGGGGGAGGTAGTCGTTGCAAAATTTTTCTGAGAAATGAAACATGTGGCTTCCTACAAAATTGGGTTGCCCATCTGTTATAATCGTATCGCTACCTTTTAAATAACGATAACCACCAACTATTTCTTCTTTCTCTGGATCCCACACAATAAGTTGTCTATAAGGCTTTTCCATGTAGTCGAATTCATCAACATCTATCTCTTCACCCGTGCCACCGCCACCTGAACGGAATGCCAATTCGCGTAAACGACCTATTTCAAGCATGACGTTGGGGCATTCTTTTGCCGAAAACTCATATAGTTCGTTGTTGGCTTTGTTGGTTGGTCTAAGGAAATGATTTTGAGTTAACTCACTTTTTATTATTTCCTTATCTATGGGGTCTATAACTTTTTTGGGGGTTGTTGTCATATCGTTGGCGAATATGTTTTTTTCGTTTGCAAAGATACAAAACTTATTTTGAGTAGAATCGAACAATCGTACGAATTTTTACTTCGGATTGTTGAATTTTCTGTAATCAGTTGTCTGACATCTTATTAGGGTGTAGAAAATAATTTCTTGCAGTAGATTATTTTTGTGTTAGAAGCGGTTATATGGTCTTGTTGAGGTGGCTATTGTTTGTGACGTTGGTACAAAGTTGTGGCTGATGTGTTCGTTTTGTCGGTCGTTTGCAATCTTTTCTTTTGGGTTTGTAAAGTGTGTGTGTTGTTGTCAAAAGAAACTTGTTAACGAAAAAAATATCGTGCTTACTGTCGAGGCTTTCTGTTCGCGATAAAAAGTTTTGTGTTGCTTCGTAAGAGTTTCTTGTCGTGATAAATTATTTTTTTTATGCTCACAAGAAATTATTGTGGATAAAAAACCGACGTTGTTGTGTTTGAATGAAAAGGTTATAGCAATGTAACAAAGTGGTTGTAGTCGCCAGTTTTTCTCGTTGCATTGTTTCATTTTGTTTTGAGCTTTTAAAGGGATGTTTTTGCTTATTCGCTGTTTATTTTATAATCTATGGGATTGGTGTCGACGTTTGCCGAATGTTGCTTATTCTTCGTTAAAAAAGTTTTGTGTCGGCAATCATCAGATGTACTTTTGCACCGTCGATTCTATCGATGATAAGTTCGACTCAGACAAACAAGAATAACCATTATTATCAACCATTTAAAAATACTTTATTAACTGTTATGTCAACCATTACATCTTTAAAAAGGAATGCGCTTCTTCCGTTAAGCTACATCAAGTATTTGCCTATGCAGTTTGCGCCTACCTTTTATGAAAAAGCAGCTGTACTTTTCAACAATTGTAGCGAAGCCACTTTGTTAGACAGCATTACTCGTTTCGACGGCATTGCTCAGGCATTTGTTGCCGATATGGAACAAGAAGCAGTGAGTTTGTCGGAGGAGGTGACGGCAGAGTTTCAGCGCATACGTCGTCTTTGGGGTGGCGTAAAACACCTCTTTAAGGCCTACAGCACCAGCTACAACACTGCCAATGCTACATTGGCAAACAAGGCGTTGGCACTCTATGATAAACTTGAGGAAACAACCATTAAACGTACGAATGCGTCGGTGGTGCTGTTAAGTCTGGTGAACAGTATCTCTGACTCATGGACAACGGCAGAGCTTGCTGGCACTTTTTTGGAACCATGGCTGTCGGAAATCACTGCGGCGGCTAATGCGTATGCCAGTGTCTATCAACGTCGTGTTGAACACTCGGCACAACGCATCTATTTTGTCGACCGTCGAGAGGCTTGTTACGAAGCTTTTGAGCTGGTCTATATGGGACTGTATGTCTATGCAAAAAACAGCGGCGATCAGACCGCTTTAGATCTTTTTGCAGAAGTTAACGAATTGATTATGACTTATACTGCTGTGACTAAAGCACGAAGCACACGTATCAATCGACGCAATCGGCAGGTGCAAGAAACTTTTGAAGATGGCATCGATAACAACAGCGATGCAAAGGTAGAAGTTGTGTCTGTTGAAAGAGATGATGACGCAGAAAATAATGTCGATAATGTTGTAGCTATAAGCAACTTGTGTGAAATTAAGGACGATGTCGACGTGGTGGAAAATCTTCAGCCAGATTAATTGTGACAACATCAGAAACGGTTTCTGACCCAATTTATATTTTGTCTCTTAATAAGATAGAAAAATTGCTGTCGTACAGTTTGTTGGTAGCGGTTTTTTGTGTTGTTGGGCGTGTCTCAGTTAAACTTTCGTGAGCGAAAGCGTGTGAAAAAAGAAAAAATCATGTAACTTTGTCTCTTCATAGGCATACTCCTTCGAGTTGCGTAATATAATGATAATTCAATGTCTACATCTCAAATCTCACGATTCGTTGCACGTTTCGATACCAATTTTTTCGAGCGTTATGCCCGTCTGACACTCATAGATAAATTGGGTTCGGAATTCGAAAATCTCAAAAATTTTGACCGTCCCGATTTGCAAACCGAAGATGGTGGCTTGGGTATTGAAGTGACCCGTGCCATAGATGAAAATAAATCGGTGGCAAAGAAATTGATTAATGAGATGGCAGGAAAACATGTGGCGTCGTTGCAAATCAATGACACCGATGCCTTGCTGGCTTCGGAAAATGGTTATGCTTATGGCTTGACCGACGATTTCATTGCTGAGCGAGAATTAGACTATTGGAATCTTGCATTGCCCATGAAACGAATCGTGTCGTCGAAAGTAGAAAAAGTAGCAAAAGGGTTTTATGGCTCTTTTACTCGGTTCGGACTCTATATCTTCACGTTACAACAAATGCAGGACATTGATGTTGAAGCCGTGATGCACTATATGATAGAACTACAACGCCATAGCACATTGCACTACGACATCCTGTTTATTTCGCAAATAAATAAACTCTTTGTCTGCGACCTTTCGTGTGGCAAATGTTCTTCCTATCCCATTACACGAATAGAAAGTAGGAATTACTATAATAAAGCCTTGTATCAGAAGGAAGATTGAGCGATTGTTATTCCGAATAAAAGCATTAATTTTGCAAACTAATTTGTTTTACGAACAATGAATAATACACTGCTACAACGATTGGATGGACTAACAGCCCGTTTTGAAGAAATCAAAACGCTGATAGCCGACCCCTCTGTCGTTGCTGATATGAAACGTTTCGTTAAACTCAACAAAGAATACAGTGAGTTGGAACGCATTGTGAATCAGCGAAACGTTTATGCAAAACTCCTTCAAGAAATAGCCGACGCAAAAGAACTATTGGAGCACGAACAAGACCCAGATATGCGTGAAATGGCTAAGATGGAATTGGATGAGCTTCAACCCAAAGTAGAACCAATGGAGGAAGAAATAAAACTCTTGCTCATTCCTGCCGACCCTGAAGACAATAAGAACGTGATTATGGAAATTCGTGGTGGCACTGGTGGCGATGAAGCAGCCATCTTTGCGGGCGACCTCTTCCGTATGTATTCAAAATATTGCGAGACAAAGGGTTGGAAGATTGCCGTGTCGAGTTTTACCGAAGGAACAGCAGGTGGCTATAAAGAAATTATTTTCTCCGTCACAGGTGAAAAAGTGTATGGTACGCTGAAATATGAAAGCGGAGTACATCGTGTGCAACGTGTGCCCGCTACAGAAACCCAAGGACGTGTTCATACCTCCGCAGCAAGTGTTGCTGTACTCCCCGAGGCAGAAGCTTTTGATGTAGAAATCAATGAAGGAGAAATCAAATGGGACACCTTCCGAAGCGGTGGTGCTGGCGGACAAAACGTTAACAAAGTAGAATCGGGGGTTCGCTTACGTTATGTTTGGAAGAATCCAATCACTGGCGTTGCAGAAGACATCTTAATTGAGTGTACGGAGACACGCGACCAACCCAAAAACAAAGAACGCGCCTTAGCACGTCTTCGCTCGTTTATTTATGATAAAGAACACCAGAAATATTTGGACGACATCGCATCACGTCGTAAAACCATGGTGAGTACGGGCGACCGCTCCGCAAAAATTCGTACGTACAACTATCCACAAGGTAGAATAACCGACCATAGAATAAACTATACAATCTATAATCTCTCGGCATTTATGGATGGTAGCATACAAGACTGTATCGATCACCTAATTATTGCAGAAAATGCTGAGAGAATGAAGGAAAGCGAACTCTAATAATGCAATAAAAATAGATTAACTCAACACACTTTCACAATGAAAAGATTTTTTCTTACCGTTTGCTCCATCTGTATGGCTTTGTTAGCCTTTGCACAGGAAACGCCAATCAAGTGGCAGTTTACGCAGCAAACAATTGATGAACAAACAGTAGAGGTGCAAATGAATGCAACCATTGACAACGGTTGGCACCTTTATACCATGGATGTTGTAGAAGATGGTCCTGTGCCATTGGAATTTACATTCGAAAATTTGAAAAATGCAAAGCCAATAGGTAAGGTACAAGCAAAATCGACATCGCATGAGATGTTCGACAATATGTTTGAGGCTACAGTACGTTTCTACGAGAAAAGCGCAAAATTCGTACAACGTTTCCAAGTAAGTGGTGACTATGAAATCAATGGTTACCTCCGCGGACAAGGTTGTAACGATCAAGCCTGTATGCCCGTAAAAGCTGAAATAAGACTGAAGGGCACAGCAAAAAGTAAAACTCCAGTAGCTGTAACTCCTGAGAACGAAACTACAGAAGAGTTGGCGGAAACAACAGCAACAGACAGCGTGGACACAACTGTTGCAGAAAACGTATCAGAGGTTTCAGAAAACGACCTCTATCGTCCTGTTATCGAAGAGTTGAAAGCCTACGAAAACGACGGCTCAACAGAGAAAAAACGTTCGTTGCTGTATGTCTTCTTGATGGGTATTCTTGGTGGCTTGGTCGCTTTAGTAACCCCTTGCGTTTGGCCAATTATACCAATGACAGTAAGCTTCTTCTTGAAACGCTCTGGTGATAAACGTAAAGGACGTCGTGACGCTATGTTGTATGGCATTTCCATCATCGTAATCTACTTGTCGTTAGGATTGATAATTACAGCTATATTCGGACCTTCTGCATTGAATGGTTTGGCAACAAACGCTGTGTTTAACATCATCTTCTTCCTTTTGTTAGTTGTGTTTGCTATTTCATTCTTTGGTGCATTTGAACTGACATTGCCTGCATCGTGGTCGAACAAAATGGATGAGAAGGCAGAATCAACAACAGGTTTTCTGAGCATTTTATTCATGGCATTTACCTTAGTGTTGGTGTCGTTCTCATGCACAGGCCCAATCATCGGCACCTTGCTCGTTGAAGTGGCTACAACAGGTGAATGGCTTGCACCAGCTATCGGTATGTTGGGATTTGCTTTGGCATTAGCCATCCCATTCAGCTTGTTTGCTTTCTTCCCAACAATGCTTCAAAACATGCCAAAATCAGGTGGCTGGTTGAATACAGTAAAAGTTGTATTGGGCTTCCTCGAATTGGCGTTATCACTTAAATTCCTTTCGGTTGCTGACCTCGCTTATGGTTGGCATATCTTAGACCGTGAAGTATTTGTAAGTCTTTGGATTGTGATATTTACGATGTTGGGCTTGTATTTGTTGGGAAAAATCCGTTTCCCACACGACGACGAAGTTCAGACAGTTTCGGTAACACGCTTTAGCCTGGCACTTATTTCTATCGCATTTGCTGTGTATATGATTCCAGGACTTTGGGGCGCTCCATTAAAAGCAATCAGCGCATTCGCACCACCATTGAACACTCAGGATTTCAATCTTTATGAGAACGAAGTTCATCCAGATTATACCGACTATGAGTTAGGCATGGCTGCAGCACGTCAAAGTGGAAAGCCAGTAGTAATAGATTTCTCTGGATATGGTTGTGTGAACTGTCGTAAGATGGAAGCAGCCGTCTGGACCGACAACACTGTGGCTGATATCTTAAATGATGACGTTATCCTCATTTCTTTAATGGTAGACGACAAGACACCATTACCAAAACCTATCGAAGTGTCTGATAATGGACAAGTCTATGTTTTACGTACCATCGGCGATAAAAATTCCTATTTACAAAGCCATAAATTTGGTGCCAATGCACAACCATTCTATGTGATGGTAGATGCAGAGGGTAACCCAATCAATAAATCACAAGCCTTCAACGAAGATCCTTCAGTGTTTATTGAATATCTAAACGATGGTATCGACAACTTTAAGATAAAGGAATAATTCCAAGACTAATAAAAAAAGGTTGCCATACGATGATATTAATATGGCAACCTTTTTTGATAGATAATTTCGTGATATCATATGATGTTGAAGAATAATAATTTGTCGTATCTATATCTTAATAATATTTGTCTCGTAGTCGCATTGGCGTGTTTATTGATTGGGTGTAGACATGAGAAGCAACAACAACAAGACATAAACGATCAACCCGTTGAAACGGTTGATAAGATTGTAGTAGCGTACGCATCGGCTGGTGGTGGAGTCTTACCAAATCCTCACGACATCACACATGTTAATATGGCTTTCGGCAATGTTAATCGTAGTTATGATGGTGTCGACGTTCGTGATACATTATTTCTGCGACAACTTATTGACCTAAAACAACAAAATAAGGACTTAAAAGTGTTGTTGTCAATCGGAGGCTGGACTAGTGGCGGCTTTAGTGAGATGGCATCAACAGCAGAAACACGAAGCGCTTTTGTGGCAAGTTGTTGCCAAATTGTCGATAAATTTCAATTAGATGGTATTGATTTAGATTGGGAGTATCCCTCGTCAGACGAAGCTGGCATTACTGCAAGTCCAAATGATATCGACAATTTTACATCATTAATTAAAGAACTACGCATGAAACTCGGTGCGACAAAATTGATTACCATCGCCACAATTGCTGATGCATTATATGTCGACTTTGCCGCAATAAAAGATGACGTAGATTATGTAAATGTAATGATGTACGATGTGGCACGTCCTCCATTTCATCATTCCGCAGTGTTCCGTTGCTCTTTAGCTGGTAGAATTACTGTTGAAGAAGCATTGAAAGCACACGAACAAGCAGGACTACCAAAAGATAAAATCGTGTTAGGTGTTCCATTTTATGGTCATGGCATTGATAAAATATCTGACTTTATCGACTATGCCGATATAGAGCATTTAGATGGTTATCGTTATGTTTGGAATGACACTGCACATGTACCTTGCTTGTTGAACAATGACGACAAAATCGTGCTTTGTTTTGACGATTCTGCATCTATCGCCTATAAGTGTCAATATGTAGTTGATAACGCTTATAAAGGAATTATGTATTGGGAAACAAAATGCGATAATAACAAATTCTTGCTGTCAAAAGTTATTAGTTCCATGCTTCTATCGGCAGAATAATTAATAGCATTCTTTATGTACATAATCACTAGGGTCGGAAATCGATGTTAATCTAAAAAATATTATCTTTGCAGACAACTTTGTAAGCAAACACACATGGGCTTTAGCTGTACAATACTTATATTAAACGCGATTTATTTCTTGGGAATATCATTCTCGGTGATTGTCGAATTGTTGGTAATTATACTCTTACTGGCAATGT
>JAUNIJ010000029.1 GCA_030523485.1 Bacteroidales bacterium | reverse complement strand
ATAAATTCATGTGGGGAGTTTTCATTTCGTCAACAGTCACAACAAACTTATATGAACGATTTACTCGCAGAAAAAAAAGGTAAAAGAAAAGACGCAGCCCGTTTTACCGTAACTGCGTCTTCACACAAACTAATAACAACTAATCTATTCTGAGGGATTGCTCATCCTCTTCATTTTTCACGTTGCAAATTTAGTGTGATTCTATGTGTTTGGAAATACCTAAATAAGGGTAAAAAAAGTAACGATGGTCACTTTTTGTTGGTATTTGCATCGGTGTTATCGTTGTCGAAGTCATAGTGTCGCCGCGGATTTTTTGGAAACCACCCTTTACGAACACGCTCACGTTGTTCGAAAATCTCCATGATGCTCCAAAAAGAAGAGAAAGCAAAGACGCCTAACACAGTAGAGAGGACAAAGTCGGACACAAGCAACGAGCCAGCCAATGCTGCCAGCCCCAACAGTAGGAACGCCCACCAACATCGAACACCCCAGTAGTACTCAGCTTTGATGACGATAGGATGGAACATGCCAATGGTAAGAAAGGTTACGGCGCCGATGATGATGCCTTGAAAATGAAGGGAATGAAACATGAATAATGATTTTATGGTTTATTGTTTTGATTGTTTATGCGATGCGCACGAGTTTTTGAGTGTACATCCGTCGCAAGCATTGTTATCGCAACGTTCCGACTCTGGACGTCGATGTCGTTTGATTTGTTGCCCTACCACAATTAACACGACAGCTGCCACGATGGTATAAGCGATAATTTCCTGCCACATAATTTTTCGATATTAAATAATCAGATTACCCACCTGCCAAACCACGAAAGTGACTATCCAAGCGAGAGATGTGGTGTAGCATACGGTGAAGAGAGCCCATTTCCGACCTGCCTCTTTTGCAACAGCAGTGATGGCGGCAATACACGGGAAATAGAGCAAGATGAACAACAAAAAGCAGTAGGCCTTCAATGGTGTGAAGAACGGCTGTCCGAGAGTGTCGACACTCTCTTTGAGTTTGTTGCTAAGCACTACGGTGTCGTCGGTATCGTCGGCACCATAAAGCACACCCATAGTTGATACGATGATTTCTTTGGCAGCAAGACCGGTGCATAGACTCACACCCATTTTCCAATCGAAGCCAAGTGGTTCAACAACAGGTTCGATAGCATGTCCGATGCGTCCGATGAACGACTGTTCTACTTGTTGTTGTGCAGTGAGTGTTTCGTCGTCGCTGTGTGGGAAATAGCCTAATGCCCAGATAATGACCGATGCGAACAAGATGACAGTACCCATTTTTTTCAAATACATCACACTCTTATCCCACATGTGAATCAGAATGTTGCGTAAAGTTGGGAAGCGATAGGGAGGTAATTCCATCACAAATTGGTCGGTGGCTTTTTTAAATGCTATCTTATTCACGATTAACGACGTGATGATGGCAAAAATGATGCCTATCAGATAGATGCTCATCAAGATAAGTCCCTGATTTTTCGGGAAGAAGGCGGAGACGAAGAGCAGATAGACAGGGAGTCGTGCCGAACATGAGACGAATGGAATGGTGAGTATGGTGAGTATGCGGTCTTTTGGGTTTTCGAGTGTTCGTGTGGCCATAATGGCAGGCACACCACAACCGAGACCAATGATGTAGGGGATGAACGACTTACCATGCAGTCCGATACGATGCATGAATTTATCCATGATGAATGCTGCACGCGCCATATAGCCCGTATCTTCCAACAACGAGATGAAGAAGAAGAGTATAAGTATGTTAGGTAAGAACACGAGTACGCCGCCAACGCCAGAGATGATGCCATCGACGATGAGGTTGTTCAGCATGCCTTGAGGCATTATTTGACGTATCCACTCACCAAGCCACGACACGCCCGACTCGATCCATGCTTGTGGGTAGGCTCCGAGTGTAAAGGTGGTTTGGAACATTAGCCACATGAAGAGTAGCAAGACAGGAATGCCTAACCAACGATTGGTGAGCACCACATCGAGTGCATATCCCAATTGTTTTTTTCTGTCGTCACCACTTTGTAGTGTTTCGCTTAGTGCGCCTCGAATAAAGCCATATTTGAGGTCGGAGATGATGGTGGAGATGTCGGTACGATACTCTTGTTCGAGTCGTTCGCGGCACTGTGTTGCTATGGTTTCAATTTCTTGGTTATTAGGCAGTTGTTTCAACGCTTGGGTGATGCTTTTGTCACCTTCCAGCAGTTTAATTGCGGCGTAGCGGTCGCAATAGACAGCGAGTGATGCTTCGTTGCGGTCGAGGGCTGTACGTACTTGGCGTATGCTGCGTTCTACATCCTCACCATAGTTGATGTGTATGTGTTTGGTGATTTGTTCGCTATGCTCGTAAATATTGATGATGGCTTCCAACACTTCGTTAATGCCTTTTCCCGATTTTGCTATAGTGGGCACAATGGGGAATCCAAGCATTTTCGATAGTTGTTCGATGTCGAGTTTTGCACCGCTACGTTCAAGTTCGTCGAACATATTGAGTGCCATGAGCATCGGAGGGTTTTGGTCGATGAGTTGTGTGGTGAGGAAGAGGTTACGTTCGAGATTGCCTGCATCGACAACGTTAAGCACGATGTCAGGGTTTTGTTCGGTAAGGAATGAGCGTACGTAGAGTTCCTCGGGTGAGAATTCGGTGAGCGAGTAGGTGCCTGGTAGATCGACCATGTTGATGGTGTAGCCGTTGTGATGAAAAGTGCCGGTTTTGCTGCTAACGGTTACACCCGAGTAGTTGCCGACTTTTTCACGTAGTCCGGTAGAGAAGTTGAAGAAGGAGGTTTTACCACAGTTCGGGTTACCTACTAAAGCGACGGTGATTTGATGACCGCGTTCCTCGACTTCGTGTGCCACATGCTCTTCGATGGTTCCGTTGAAGATATTGTCGGGGTGTGCACCTTCTTCGAGCGACACGACTTCGATGTTTGCAGCTTCGCTACGACGAAGTGAGACGTGACTTCCCATAACAAGATATTCTACGGGGTCGTGTAATGGAGCGTTTTTCACGACATCAACAACTTCGCCACGCACGAACCCCATTTCGAGGATTCGATGACGGAAACCACCATGTCCGTGTACTTTTAAGATGACGCAACGCGTGTGTTCTGCCATGTCCGACAGTAACACACGCGGCTCATCGAGTTCGTTATGATTGACAATTTGATTGTTGACTTGATTATTCGATTGATTATCGGTTTGCATAACTGCATAATATAATGAATACGATGCAAATTTATGGCGATTACGTCATTACAACAATACCTATAAATAGGTATTTTTTTCTGATTTTCAGAGTGTATTACGCTATCAGTTTTATGATTAGTTGAGCTATTGCCATGCCGAGTATGGAGAGCGAAAGCAGTTTCATATGTCGATCGAGTTCAGCTCCCGTATGATGCCATAAGTAAACGACATGCCACACAAAAAATGGAAGGAAAATGAATGTCGCATAACATCTTACAAACGGAAAGACAAGAAAAGGCACTAGCACAAGTAGCGTTTGATAGATTTTAGCGCCACGCATACCGAGTTTAGATGCCAACGTGTGTTTACCATGACAAATGTCTCCTTCCATGTCGCGAATGTTGTTGAGATTAAGAACGGCAACGATAGGTAATGCGATGGCAACAGCAGCAAACAAAGCACGCCAAGTGAGTGTTTGACACTGCATGTAGAAGCTTCCCAAAACGCCTAATAGTCCGAAAAAAAGAAAGACACCGAGGTCGCCCAACCCGTGATATCCGTAGGCATGATGACCTAATGTGTATTTGATGGCAGCAGCAATGGCAAGTGCACCAAGGGCGAGGAACACACCACTTTGTCGGCAGCACAACGTGCCGAATGTTGTGTAGATTAGCAATGTTCCGAAAATCATAGAAAGAACCACAAAGACAACGATATATATTTGCATTTGTTGTATTGTGATGGCACCTGATTGCAGACTATATTGCTGTCGATTGCCTTGCGTTTGGTCAGTTCCTTTTTGTGCGTCGCCAAGTTCATTAGAGAGATTTGTGATGATTTGCAGGCAGAGAGTTGTGACTACGGTAAGGAGGAAGACATCCCAATGTAACGGCAGTTCGCTTAACGCAGCACCAAGTACGACGCCTGCCACAGAAAGAGGCAATGTACGGAGTCGTAGACTCGTGATATAGGGTTTAATGCTCATGTGTAATGTGTTTATTTTGTGCCGTAATAAACAGTGGCAATGCCAAAGGTAAAACGATGCTGATGTACGTTGGAAAATCCCGCCTCACGAAGTTCGTTCATAAACGCTTCACCTTGTGGGAATGCGTAGACGCTGTTCGGTAGGTATTCGTAGGCAGCTTTATTACCAGAGACCCATCCTCCCACTGTCGGCATGATGTGTTTAAAATAAAAACGATAGAGTTGTTTCATTGGGAAATGTGCTGGTTGCGAGAATTCCAGTATCAACACTTCAGCACCAGGCTTCAGCACCCTGTTCATTTCACGCAATCCTTTTGCACGCTCAGCAAAGTTGCGTACACCAAAAGCACAGGTACAAAGGTCGAAAGTGTTGTCGGAATATTTCATTTCGGCACAGTCGCCATATTCAAGAGTGATGCGATTGGCGAGTCCGTGCGCATCGATTTTCTTACGTCCTTCAACCATCATTCCTTCCGAGACATCAGCGCCAGTCACACGTTGTGCCCCCATTTTCACTAATTGAATGGAGAAGTCGCCCGTACCACAAGCTACATCGAGCACATGCTCGGTGTGTTCATCGAGATGATTTTTCAAAGCACGACGACGCCATATTTTATCGATATTAAATGAGAACAGGTGATTAAGTTTATCGTAATCACCTGCTATCGAGTTAAATAGATTTGCTATTCCTTTTGCCATGAATCAAATATTTTTTTGTGGCACAAAGGTAGCTTATTTCCTTGAGAGTTGTATGCTTGTTGGTGTGTGAAAAACAGCAAGGAGGTCGATGGGAGACTGCACGACTTTGCCAAGTTTCAATCCAAGCATTTCAGCACATGCATTCAACTGTGATTGCAGATAGAACGCTACAGAACCGACAAAAGAGATTTCAACATTGCGGCATTGTTCGTATTGCATTACGTTACGTTGGAAAAAAGCGAGAAACTGCGTGCGCACAAGTTCGTTGATATACTCGCTATCGAGATGGAAGGCAATGAAACGTGCCAAGTTAGCAAGATAGCGATTTGGCCGCGGCTGACGATAGACCGTTTCAATAGCCTCTGAAATTGTTATATGGTAGCGTTCGTCAAAGTCTTTGCGAAGCGACAATGGCATTTGTTGTTTTAAATAGTCGGCAAGTAATTGTCGTCCGAACACCGCACCACTGCCTTCATCGCCAAGAATAAAGCCTAACGGCGAGACGTTGTGAACAATGTCGATGCCATCGTAATAGCACGAATTGGAGCCTGTGCCTAAGATACACGCAATGCCGGGTTCGTGTCCACAAAGGGCACGTGCCGCTCCCAACAAATCAGATGCTACATGAGTTGCTGCTTTTGGAAACACATCACGCAGCATTGCCTCCATGCCTGGAATACGGTCGGGCACACAACCCGCACCATAAAAAAACACTTCTGTTACCTCGTCACGATAATCAACAAAAGTTTCACGCAGAAGATTGCACATCTCATCCAACGATAAAAAAATAGGATTCAAACCTATCGTTTGTAAGCGTACAACACGATTAGGTGCAGGAAGCAGGAGCCAATCGGTTTTAGTCGAACCACTATCAGCAATGAGTAACATAGGCCACTTTGTTTGTGTTTGATAATCGATACGGCAAAAGTACGAAGAATACATTAAACAACCAACTATTTCACGCACATCAACTTGAGCAGTCACAGCATTTCTTTTCACCAACATGGCGTTGAACGTATTTCGCACACAATCATATCGATATCACACAAGGCTTTCAATGTGTTTTATGTCAAAAAATGTCATTATTCGAAAATAATACGTATATTTGCAGTTGACAATAATTTAGGGTTATTAGTTTTTGTAGCATCACATAACAGTCTGACAACAAAAACTTTAAATACTCCTACACAACACAAATAATTAGGTTGCATTTAAACAATACAACCTCAAACCAACCACAAATCGCTCCGTCAAGACGTTGAGCACAACCACTTTTCTATGAAAAAAATAAAAAACGACATACATGACAAATCAATGGATTTTCAACGCACCAAGTGCCGAGGAGCAGACTCAGACGCTCCGCCTGGCTGAGCAGATGAACATCGATTCTGTACTCGCCAGACTGCTTGTGCAACGTGGCGTCGATTCCGCAGACAAGGCTAACAAATTCTTCTGGCCAAAGCTCAACCATCTACACGACCCATTCTTAATGAAAGATATGGACAAAGCTGTAGATCGTATCGAACGAGCTCTTGGAAATAGAGAAAAAATACTTGTTTACGGCGATTACGACGTCGACGGCGTTACGGCAGTAGCATTGGTCTACAAGATTTTAAAAAAGTACACTTCCGATATTGGGTATTACATCCCTGATCGTAATGCGGAAGGGTATGGCATTACGCAAGAAGGCATAGATTATGCGCATAACAATGGTTATCATCTGATAATTGCACTCGACTGCGGCATCAAAGCAGTGGAGCAGGTAGAACTTGCTAAGAGTTATGGCATCGACTTTATTATTTGCGACCACCATACTACCGACGGACAATTACCTAACGCGGTAGCTGTACTCGACGCAAAACGATTCGATGACACCTACCCTTATAAAGAATTATCAGGATGTGGCGTGGGATTCAAATTGATGCAAGGTTTCTTACAACACAACATGCTTGCCTTTGCAGACCTTAAAGACTGTTTAGACCTTGTTGTCGTAAGCATTGCCTCCGACATCGTGCCAATCACAGGAGAAAACCGAGTGCTCGCATACCATGGACTAAGACAACTAAACAACAATCCGAGCATCGGCATGCGTAGCATTATCTCTGTTTGTGGCCTTAGCGAACACTTTATCACAATGAATGATATCGTGTTTAAAATTGGTCCACGCATTAACGCATCTGGACGTTTACACCAAGGTAACGAAGTCGTACAATTGTTGATATCGAACAACAATAGCACTGCCGATGAGTTGAGCCGTAACATCAACGAATACAACGATGAACGTCGCGAACTCGATGAACAAACAACACGCGAAGCCATCACAATGCTAGAACAACAACAAGACTTTCGCTTGCGCAAAACCATTGTAGTGTACAACGACACATGGTCAAAAGGTATTGTTGCCATCGTAGCTTCGCGCCTCGCTGAAGAATATTATCGTCCAACCATAGTGCTCACACGAGGAGCAAACGGATTATTAACTGGTTCGGCACGTTCAGTGCAAGGCTTCGACCTTTATGCTGCAATCGAACATTGCCGCAACTATCTCGAAGACTTTGGCGGACATCTCTATGCTATTGGATTATCGCTTAAAGAAAGTAATCTTGAAGCTTTTGTCGAGCGTTTCGAACAATATGTTGACAATCACATTACCGATGAACAACTCACGCCAACAATAGAAATTGATGCAGAAGTTACATTCTCACAATTCAATGCCAAATTTCTACGCATACTCAAACAGTTTGCTCCTTTTGGACCTGGTAACACCAATCCCGTTTTTTGCACACGCAACGTAAAAGACAGCGGAGGAACAAAAATAGTAGGAAAGAAACTCAGTCATTTGAGAGTTGAACTTTGCGACAGCGAAGGAAATTACGCAATGAACGGCATCGCGTTTCATATGAGCGAATTTCACCAAAAAGTCAAAGATCAAGTGCCAGTAGACTTGTGCTACACATTGGAAGAGAACACGCATCCCCTTAGACACGCAGACAGCAAAAACAGCGACCACAACATGCAGTTGATGGTAAAAGCTATCCGATACAACGAATAAACAACTTTATATATGGCAGCAGGACCACAAACAAAAGTCCTGCTGTTATTTTACATACAACAACGATATACACCATCACACACAACATTTAAATGTCGTTCAAGAAAATCCTAACATTATTACTAGTTCTTTACGGCGGCCTTTGCCTAAGCGCACAAAGCGCCTTGAATTGGCAGGTAGTGATAAGCGAAATGATGGTCGACCCAACGCCCAAAGTAGCACTACCCGAATTAGAGTATATTGAATTGTACAATCGCTCCGATTCTAATATTTGTCTGAATGGTTGGACCATACGAGTAGGCAGCAAAATAGGAAAAATAAACAACGACACATTGCCACCACACAGTTTCGCATTACTTTGCTCACACACAAGAGTCGACTCACTCAGCCCCTACGGCAAAACAATAGGAGTAACCTCATGGCCCGCGCTCAACAACGAAGGATGCACACCCGCACTCTTCGACAGCATTGGATTACCAGTAGCATGGGCATCGTACAACCCACAATGGATAGATGACGATGCAAAAACAGACGGGGGATGGAGTTGGGAGTGCATCGACATCGACAACATAGGCGAGACGAAAGCCAACTGGCACATCAGCACAGCAACACAAGGAGGAACACCCGGACAACGCAATGCCGTTGCTAACACACGCATTGACACCGTGACTCCTAAAATAAGCGCCATTTTCATTCCAAACGACACTACGCTGTCAATACAATTCAACAAACACATGCTTGCTGACAACATCGAAGACATTAACAACTTCAGTGTCAGCAATCACACCATCGCAAACATCGTTGCAAATTCCATCAACGACCAAACAACAATCACACTGTTAACACCAACAACACAGGAAGAACAACTCACATTAAATATGGTAAATTTGAGGTGTAACTCTGGTTTCTACATGGCCGACACCACCATACAAATTTATACACCATCGCCCATCAATCCGCACGACATTGTGATAAACGAAATAATGTACCAAAGTTCCACACAACCAGAATGGGTTGAAGTCTACAATATATCTCAACACGCCATCCTTCTCAACGAACTATACATCGCCACAAGCAACAGTTACGAGAAATACGGCAAACGGAAACAACTCTGTGAACAAGCCCTCACACTACAACCACAGCAATATGCCGTTGTGTCGAAAAACACGAATAAAATAGACACACGTTACAACATTCCTAACGATGTAGCACAGCTCGATTGTCAATTAGGAAGTCTACCCGATGAGGGAGGATGTATCGCACTCACCACCACCGACTCCACAATCATCGATGAAGTGTGCTACTCACCAAAATGGCACCACGAGGCTATAGCCAACACTTACGACGTATCATTAGAAAAAATTAACGCTGACGACGAGGGTAACAACAGCAACAATTGGCAATCGGCATCAGCAACAGAAGGATACGCCACCCCTGGACGACGCAACTCTGCCACGAGAAATGAAACTACCGACGAACAATGGTTCACACTCGAACACGACACATTCTCACCTAACGCCGACAACTATCACGACGAACTCATCATACACTATTCATTACCCTATGATGGATTTGTGGCAAACATCACTGTCTACGATCCACAAGGACATCTATGTCACACCATCGCAAAACAAACACTGCTTGCCACACAAGGCGACATCAAATGGAACGGACAACACAATGGAACACCCATAACAACAGGCATCTATGTCGTTCTTATTGAAGCGTTCCACACAAACGGACAACACATCACAAAGAAATTGGTATGCGTGCGCAATTAGCCACAACAAACCCAAGATTTTTATTACCTTTGCATACTGAACAAAACATACGATAAAATAAGAAAAAACATGAAACTTGACGGACGAAGAGAAAGCACAAACGTGGACGACCGCCGCAAAATGAGCGGAGGCGCAAAAGCTGGTATGGGTATCGGTGGCATCATTATCGTTGCACTAATCACCTGGCTCACTGGTGGCAATCCACTCAGCGTACTACAAGAAGCTGGCACATCAGCACTCACTGGCGACTCAGGAACTAACACCGAAGTAGAACTTACTGCCGAAGAAGAAGAACTGGCACATTTCGCAAAACAAATACTTGCTGGCACCGAAGATGTCTGGACTGCCGAGTTTAAAAAAATGGGCAGGACTTATGAGCCTCCTACCTTAGTGTTATTCAAAAACAGCGTACAATCGGGATGCGGTGGCGCCACATCGTCGTCAGGACCATTCTACTGCTCCGCCGATCAATGCGTCTATCTCGACCTCTCATTTTTCTCCGAGATGAAACAAACACTTGGCGCGGATGGCGATTTTGCCTATGCCTATGTCATTGCTCACGAAGTCGGACACCACGTTCAATACCTACTGGGCACACTGTCGCAAGCTCACAACCAAATGAGCAGATTAAGCGAGACAGAAGCCAACAAAATCAGTGTCCGACTCGAGCTACAAGCCGACTTTTACGCTGGTGTTTGGGCTTACAACGACAACAAAATGTTCGGATCACTCGAAGAGGGCGACATTGACGAAGGATTGAATGTTGCCGCACGAATTGGCGACGACTACCTACAAAAGAAAGCACGAGGATACACACAACCAGAAACATTCAACCACGGCACCTCGGCACAACGTTCAAAATGGTTGAAAAAAGGACTACGCACTGGCAACATCAACGACGGCGACACGTTCTCACCCGCTTACACCGACCTTTAGGACAAACACCATGGAAATAAAAATTGCCGGTCTGGAACAACTACACGATGCCGCAAAAACATTTGCACAACACATCGGGGAAAACACCCTATTCGCCTTTCGAGGTAACATGGGAGCAGGAAAAACTACCTTCATCAAAGCACTATGCGAAGTGCTTGGCGTTGAAGACGACACCGTAAACAGTCCGACGTTCTCAATCGTTAACGAATACAACACCAAACATCACACCACCATCTACCATTTCGATTTCTACCGACTAAAACACTACAGCGAGGCTATCGATTTTGGTATTTTCGACTACTTCAACTCAGGCAATCTTTGTCTTATGGAATGGCCGGAAAACATTGAAGAACTTCTTCCTGACGAC
Organism: Bacteroidales bacterium; assembly: GCA_030523485.1. Lineage (GTDB taxonomy): Bacteria > Bacteroidota > Bacteroidia > Bacteroidales > Paludibacteraceae > HGM05398. The sequence continues at coordinate 5,251 of JAUNIJ010000029.1, read as the reverse complement.
ACCGTGGTTGTGATTATCAACGTGAACGATGACGGCACACGAACCATTACCATTTAACTTCCTACAACACGACAAAAAAAATAGAGAGACTACAACAAAATGTAATCTCTCTATTTTTTATATCTAATATATCAGACAAAACCGATATATCAAAATACAAACCGACTTCGACACCCTGCCCTATTCTCTTGAAAGAAGATATTCCGCGATTTGAACAGCATTAAGTGCCGCACCTTTACGTATCTGATCGCTCACGCACCAAAACGTCAGCCCATTAGGATTAGTAAGGTCGGCACGCACACGACCAACATAAACGGCATCGTGCTCCTGAACAAAAAGAGGCATCGGATAGGTAGACGACTGAGGTTCATCTTGCAACACAACACCTTCAGCACTACGGAATGCTTCACGTGCTTGCTCTGGCGTAATCGGTTGCTCTGTCTCTACCCACACACTCTCGCTATGAGCACGCAACGAAGGCACACGCACACACATCGCACTCACCGCTATATCGGAATGCATAATCTTACGTGTCTCGTGGTACATCTTCATCTCCTCTTTTGTGTAGTCGTTTGGCATAAAAACATCCACCTGAGGAATCATATTATTTGCTAATTGATAAGGAAATTTCGACACCTCAACGTCAGCTCCATCAAGCACCTGACGATACTGACGTAACAACTCTTTCATTGCCTCAGCACCAGCACCACTGGCTGCCTGATAGGTAGCAACATGCACACGACGAATATGCGAAAGTCGTTCGATGGCTTGAAGTGCTACCACCATCTGAATCGTTGTGCAGTTCGGATTGGCAATAACACCACGTGGACGCACCAACGCATCGGCGGCATTCACTTCTGGCACAACTAAAGGCACGTCGACATCCAAACGGAATGCACTCGAGTTGTCAATCATCACAGCACCATGACGGGTGATAACTTCAGCATATGATTTCGACACGCTCGCACCTGCCGACACAAAGGCTATGTCGATGCCACTGAAATCGCTCGCTGGCGACAACTCCTCAACCACATAATCTTTACCATCAAACGAGTAAATGGTGCCCGCACTACGCTTCGAACCAAACAATCTTAGTTGATTGATGGGGAAATGACGCTGCGACAATACTTTCAAAAACTCTTGACCTACGGCACCACTGGCGCCTACGATTGCTACATTTTTCATCTCTTGTTTTCTATGTTGCATTTATGTTGACAAAGGTAGAACATTTTCCTGTTTTCCTCTCCTTTATTTCACGCTTTTCTTACACCGAATCATAAGAAAAAGCGGGGAGACCAAAGTCCCTCCGCTTTTTAGTAATTTGTGTGTATTGTTTGGTTAAATTAGATAGACCATTTGAGGTAAAGACTGCCCCAAGTGAAACCGGCACCAAACGACGAGAGAATAAGATTGTCGCCTTTTTTCAACTTGTCGAGATTTTCCCACATCAAAATGGGTATGGTAACCGATGAGGTGTTGCCTACATGATCGATGTTTACCAACACTTTCTCTTCACGATTTAATCCCATACGGTTGGCAACAGCATCGATGATACGAAGATTAGCTTGGTGAGGCAATAAATAAGCGATGTCTTCTGGCTTCAGATTGTTACGTTCCATAATCTCACACGACACGTCTGCCATCTTTGTCACTGCCCATTTAAATACATATTTTCCGTCTTGGAATACATAATGCATCTTAGCATCGACGGTTTCATGAGACGCTGGGTGCAAACTACCACCTGCCTTGAGGTTGAGGTAAGGTGCTCCAACACCGTCGGCACGAAGAATAGCATCGTAAAGACCGGTGCCATCAGTGCGAGGCTCTACTAGCACTGCAGAAGCACCATCACCAAACAACGGGCAGGTATTACGATCTTCATAATTTATTATCGACGACATTTTCTCACCACTCAACACTACCATTTTCTTACAAAAGCCACTCTCGATGTACAGTGCAGCAGTCTTGAACGCATAGAGAAAGCCGGTGCAGCCCACACTCATGTCGAAGCAAAAAGCATCTTTTATGCCACAGTTGTGTGCCGTAATACATGCTGTCGATGGGAACAGCATATCAGGAGAAACAGTTGACAAAATGACACCATCAATTTCCGATGGGTCGATATTATTCTTTTCCATCAACGTTTTCAAGGCTTGAGTAGTCATGTAACTCGTGCCTTTAGAAGGATCTTTTAATATGCGACGTTCACGAATGCCGACACGTGTCATAATCCACTCATCGCTTGTGTCGACCATCTTAGCAAGGTCTTCGTTCGTCAACACATCTTCTGGAAGATAAGCCTCCACGGCTGTGATGGCTGCTCTTATCTTATTGTCACTCATATTATAATGGGTTGCGTTTTTCTATTTGTTTTATATTTGCGATAATGCGGTGCAAAGGTAATAAAAAATTATGGGATTACACCGTTAACAATACATTATTTACGCCACTTAATGACACCCACGTAGGTGAGAAGAACAACGTTCATCATCAATGAATAAAGAATGGCAGGAAACGCTATCGCCTCGTTGTTAAACACAAACGGACTAGTAGCAAGTGCTATGGCTTGAGCCGCATTTTGCATGCCTACCTCTATCACTATGGTACGACGCTCCTTGAGATTTAAACGACCCAAACGCGACAATCCACCACCCATCAACGACGAACATAGTAACAACACCGTGACAGCAGAACCCAACAACCAGAAGTTGTTTACTATGATATCGAATTTGGTAATAAAGAAGATGATGGCTAAGGTAATTAAAGCTGGGAATGCTATTTTCGACAATACAGCGTCTATCTTTAACGCTACTTTGGGTGCATAACGACGTACCACCATGCCTATAATGACAGGCAGAAGCACTAACACAAGATTCTGTTTTATAAGGTCGACAACAGGAAGATGAAGCGATGCTTCATTGCCTACATAACGCATTACCAACGACATGATTAATGGGATGGTGAAGAAGGTGATGATGCTACTGAATGCTGTGAGCGTAACCGATAACGCCACGTCGCCTTTAACTAAACGAGAGAACACATTCGATGAACTGCCACCCGGCGAACAAGCTATCAACATTAACCCAACAAAGAAAGGCGCCTCGAGATGAAACAGCTTGCCTAGCATAAAAGCTATGAGAGGAAGACAAACTAGCTGACCAAACAATCCGATGAGAATAGGACGAGGACGTTGTTTAAGCATCAAAAAATCAGACGTTGTGAGAGTCAAACCGAGATCGAACATCAACAACGTCAAGATTGGTAAAACGATGAGTATTGCGTTCATGTTTCTTGCGTTTAAAGTACTTGGAATTTTTCGCCTGCTAATTGACAGATAACACCCTGAAACTCCAATTTAGTAAGTAGCGATTTTAGTTTGTGAACAGGTAATCCGATTTGCGACAACAGGACGCTGAAATGCATAGGCTCTGTAGCTTGACGCAACACTGTAAGCACCGATAACTCGTCGGTTGTGAAGGCATCGTCGGACGACACCACTGTTGCTGTCGCTTCGCAACGCGTCCAATTCATTGCAGCAATAATATCATCGGCTGAGGTCACCAACATTGCTTTCTGATTTTTTATCAACGCATTACATCCTTCAGAGGCAGCATCGCCGACACGACCAGGATAAGCAAACACGTCGCGATGATAGCCCAACGCATGATTGGCTGTGGAGAGCGAGCCACCTTGCACCGATGACTCCATAACGACCACAGCATCGCTCATACCAGCTACGATACGATTGCGCTGAAGAAAGTTTTTTGGCGTGGCATTGGTGGTTGTGGGGTACTCCGAAAGCACAGCACCGCCTTGCATCGTAAGCATCTCAGCCGTCGAACGATGATACGATGGATAAATCGTATGAAGACCATGGGCTACAACACTCACCGTACGAAGACCATATTCTAATGCCGCTTGTTGTGCATTGATATCAGTGCCATAGGCCAAACCGCTAACAATAGTTACGTTAGGACATATTTCCGCTAACTGTTTTATCAACGAACGAGTTTGCACTCGGCCATAGTCAGTTGCATTACGCGTACCAACAACCGAGAGATAATGCTCTTTATTGAGGTCTACAACATTATTGGTAAATAACACCAACGGAGAATCTTCGCATAAACGGAGACGATAGGGGTAATTGTCATCAAAAAAAAGATAACAAGAGATGCCCAAACGTTCCATCTCTTTCATCTCTTTTTCTGCAGTAGCAAGCGATTCGTTGCGGTGGTCTAGGAAGAGGCGCATAGCATTCTTAGAGAGTTCATGTTCTGCCAATTCGTAAGGAGAACACCGATAGACCGCAGAGGCCGAACCAAACTCGCGCACAAACTCTTTTGCGCGACAAGGGCCAATACCCGTAATGCTACTAAGTGCTATAGAATAGAGGGTTTCGTCGTTCATCTTTGTTTTTTGTATTCGCTAGCACAAAGATAATGCTTTTTCTACTTTTACTATCGGCAAATACAACAATTTTTCAATCCATATAATACACACACAACCAATTGATTAACACGCAATTTAAGAAAATTACGACTGCAGAAATGTCAACATTTCATCCATATTTTTTTTTCATCCATAACAAAACGAATTTTGCATCAGAAAATTTTGTCTCTCTAATATCAAAACAATTTTTTCTCAGCACAAATCACTTTCCCTGTCCCCTAAACTAAATTTGCATCGACAGAAGTTACTTTTTTTACGCACCACAACAATATTATGTTGACCTCGACACAAATCATTCCGTTACACACCACGCAAATTTATTATCAGTATAAATTGTTTCCTCACTCACCACAAAAAATTTGAGTCGGCACAAACCATCTCGTTGTTCACTACAACATTTTCGTTTCAACAATCTTCGTTTCTGTACACCCTACACTATTTTCGTTTTGGTATCGTGCAATTGGCAAACATAGGCACAATTTTTGCAACGATGTTTTCTGTTTACATAGCGTTTAAAACAAAAGCAGACGCTACCACAATGATAGCGTCTGCTCATTTATTTACAGGTTGACTACTATCGTTTTATTAGTACAAGAAAAGTATCTACTTTTCCACTAATCTCCAACGATTCCCATTCACATCGAGCCACCACGTAATGCTAGGACCTCGCATCAAATCACCATAATAATAAACAGTATCCAGATTAAAGCCTTTTGGAGTAATCTGTATCGTATCTGGGATACAACCATATTTAACAAGCATACTATCTACGTTTTCACGACTTAATGTATGGTAATCTGTT
>JAUNIJ010000164.1 GCA_030523485.1 Bacteroidales bacterium | reverse complement strand
AAGGCATGATAAATCAGTATTGGGATAATACTGGTTGGGAAAAGTCTTATCGTGTGGCTTATACCTATAATGTTGCTAATCTAATAACCTCTTACATAGGATATAGTTGGACAGGCAGTTCGTGGCAACTCAATACTAATCGTGTATATGCCTACGACTCCCTTGGAAACTGTGTGAGTGATATCGCTTATCGTGGCTCTCAAGAGGCTAATAAATATCTGTATACCTATTTTAATGATGAACTCGTCTCTGATTATATCTTGCCAGAACATCCGGAACCAATCTATCCTGAGTTTGTTCATTTTTATAATAAACCGCGTTGGTATACATGGTGGTCGTTGGACGATAATGATGTGCTACAATATATTTGCTGTTATCATTTCCTATTTGGTGACCCTACTGGAGTGGAAAGTCCAGTGGTAGATAATCACTCCGTAGTCTTCCCTAATCCAGCTACCTCTAGTTTTAACATTCAAAACCATAAAATCTGTGGTGTCGAGATTTATAATGCAGAGGGAAAACTCGTGAAAACTGACAATACCCATCACACCAATATCACTAGTGTTAATTGTCAGGATTTAGAAAATGGAACCTACTTTGTAAAAATCTTCGATGGTCTCCATTATGAAACACAAAAAGTGGTGGTGAATAAGTAAGTTCTTATTTAGCAATGATAATAAAGGTTTCGGACACATAACATATGTTCCGAAACCTTTGTTTTTTATAGGTACAACATTAGCTCAAAAGAGGGAAAGAAGAAGATTGTTTTTGTTTGTATATTATTTCGTGCTACAAAAGAAAAATATTACCTTTGCACCGCATTTCAGTTCATTATTATGATAGACTGAATAACAAGAAAAAACTTAAACAAATAAAAATAGACAATCATGATTGTAAAACCTTTCAGAGGTCTTCGTCCACCAAAAGACCTCGTAGAACAAGTTGCATCACGTCCTTACGATGTGCTCAACTCAGAAGAAGCTCGCAAAGAAGCTGAAGGTAATGAGAAATCGCTCTACCACATTATCAAACCAGAAATTGATTTCCCTGTTGGAACCGACGAACACGATCCCAAAGTGTATGAAAAGGCTGCTGCCAATTTCAAAATGTTCCAAGAAAAAGGATGGTTGGTTCAAGATGCAAAACCTTGCTACTATGTATATGCTCAGACTATGGAAGGTCGAACCCAATATGGTCTTTGTGTTGCAGCTCATTTCGAAGACTACATGTCTGGCAAAATTAAAAAACACGAACTGACACGTCGTGATAAAGAAGAAGATCGTATGAAACATGTTCGCGTCAACAACGCTAATATGGAACCAGTATTCTTCGCTTATCCTCATAACGATGAAATTGATGCTATTGTAAAGAAAGTTACTGAGGGAACTCCAGAGTACGACTATGTTGCTCCTGATGGCTTTGGACATCATTTCTGGGTAATCTCTGACGATGCAATCAACAACCGTATTACTGAAATCTTTGGTGCTATGCCAGCATTCTATATTGCTGACGGACACCATCGTAGCGCTGCTGCTGCTTTAGTAGGCAATGAAAAGAAAAACCAAAACCAAAACCCTAATCATCGCGGCGACGAAGAATACAACTATTTCTTAGCTGTTTGCTTCCCTGACAATCAACTGAAAATTATCGATTACAACCGTGTTGTAAAAGATCTCAATGGTTTGACTGCTGCTGAATTCCTATCAAAACTCGAAAAGAATTTTGATGTGAAGAAAATGGGTGCAGATATCTATAAACCAGACCACCTCCACAACTTTAGTTTGTATCTTGAAGGTGTATGGTACAGCTTAGAAGCTAAGAAAGGCACTTACAATGATAACGACCCAATCGGTGTGCTTGACGTTACTATCTCTTCAAACCTTATACTCGATGAAATACTTGGTATCAAGGACCTTCGTAGCGACAAACGTATCGATTTCGTCGGTGGTATTCGCGGACTTGGCGAATTGAAACGTCGTGTTGATAGCGGTGAGATGAAAGTAGCTCTTGCTCTCTATCCTGTTTCAATGAAACAACTAATTGATATTGCCGACACTGGTAATATCATGCCACCTAAAACCACCTGGTTCGAGCCAAAACTTCGTTCTGGTCTCGTCGTACACAAACTCGAAGATTAATTCTTTATATATTAACAATAGAGGCTGACTACGGTCGGCCTCTATTGCTTTTGTTTTTCTAACTTTGACAGTGTTATGGCGAATGATAATTCCATTATAGTATTTAGAACCTATACTACCTATAGTGAGGCTGTTGTTTGTTGCAATGTCTTAAAAGCGTGTGGCATCGATGCTTTCCTTAGCAACGAATCGACACCTATGCTTGGCAGTCTTTTTGGTGAGGTAAATGGGGTACGCCTACATATTCATCAATGTGATGTCAAATTGGCTACTCAAATACTAGACGAACATGATGCTGGAATATCTTATAATTAAAGACTGATATAATAAGATGAAAAAAACTCTTCCTTATCTTTTTGTCGTGATGTTGGTGTGTTGGTGTAATATGGTAAATGCGCAGAAAACCAATATCTTGTTTATTGGTAATAGCTATACAGAAGTAAATAATCTGCCAATGGAATTAACCAATGT
>JAUNIJ010000163.1 GCA_030523485.1 Bacteroidales bacterium | reverse complement strand
CAATACTGGCTATTGGGTGGATATACAACAATAAAACAAGATGTCAACAATAAACAAATTACAATCTGGACATCCAGAAAACATAGAAGGAAGAAGCGAACGTGAGCTACGTTGTTACAATTGGCTCGACGCACACCACATTAACTACGAAAGCTTCGATCATGATGCCTCGTTTACTATGGATGTATGTGCAGAATTCGACACCATACTCAATGCCACCACATGTAAAAATCTTTTTCTATGCAACCGACAGAAAACAAAGTTTTTTCTATTGATGATTCCCGGCGAAAAAAAGTTTCTTACAAAAGACATATCACAACAAATTGGTTCGGCACGACTTTCATTCGCTAGTGCTGACGACATGCTTAAATATCTCGACACCGAACCCGGCTCCGTTAGTCTACTCGGGCTTATGAACGACAATACAAAAACCGTGCAACTGCTCATCGACAACGACGTACTAAAATGCGAATATATCGGCATTCATCCGTGTGTCAACACCACCTCTTTACGACTTAGTGTTGATGAGCTAATCAACAAAGTGGTACCAGCACTTGAACACACACCTATTATGGTGACTTTGTAATAGCATAAACTCGTTGCAACAGACAAACATCAGCAACATACTTACTAAATATAAATCATTATGGAGCAAGTCAAAGACAACTACCTATTTCTCACAACAGCACCAATACCGAAAATCATACAATCGTTAGCAACACCGGCAATCGTGAGTATGTTGATGACCAGTTTCTACAACATGGCCGACACCTATTTTGTAGGAAAAATCAACACTCAAGCCACAGCTGCCGTTGGTGTTACATTTGCTTTAATGTCGGTAATTCAAGCCATCGGATTTTTCTTTGGTCAAGGTAGTGGCACATATATTTCCCGCCAATTGGGAGCCCGTAACACCGATAAAGCCAAAGAGATGGCAAGCACCTCATTCTTTATAGCTCTTGCGTTTGGCATCATACTCACCGTTGTTGGTCTCATTTGTCTGCGTCCTCTTTCCATTGCACTTGGTTCAACCGACACAATTCTCCCCTACACCGAAAAATTCATGTCGATGATTCTGCTTGGTGCTCCTTTTATGATTGGCACAATGACACTCAACAACCAGATGAAATTTCAGGGTAATGCACTCTTATCAATGTACGGCATGCTTTCTGGAGCTATTGTTAATCTGTTGTGTGTCCCATTGTTTATCTTTGTTTTCGACTGGGGAATTTTTGGCGCTGGTTTAGGCACACTAATAGGTCAGATTTCTGGTTTTATTGTGCTATGGTTCATGGCACAACGTAAAGACAACATACATATATCACTTCGACTCGTACGATTAAAAAAAGAGTATTTTACAGAAATATTCCGAGGAGGCACACCTTCCCTTACACGTCAAGGACTGGCAGCCGTCAGCACCTCCTTACTTAATTTAGCAGCAGGAGCCTATGGCGATGCAGCCATTGCAGGTATGAGCATTGTTTCTCGTATGTCATTTCTGATTCTCAGCGCAGTAATTGGTTTAGGACATGGATTCCAACCACTCTGTGGATTCAACTATGGTGCAAAACTGTATCGTAGAGTAAAAGAAGGTTATTTTTATTGCATCAAGCTATCTGTCATTTTCTTAATTGTAGGTGTTGCTGTATGTTTTCCTTTATCGTCACAGATTATCCATCTTTTTCGTGACGACATTCAAGTAGAACAAGTTGGTGCAGTTGCTTTTCGATGGCAAATGATTACCTATCCATTAGTCGCATTCATCACACTTAGTAATATGATGATGCAAACCACAGGCAAAAGCATTTCGGCTAACTTGGTAGCTGCTTCTCGCAATGGCATTTGTTTCATTCCACTCATTTTCACTTGCTCACATTTTTTAGGCCTTCATGGCATCGAGATTTGTCAAGCCGTTAGCGACTGCCTCACATTCATTATTACGCTCCCACTCACCATCCACTTACTTCGTGAAATGAAAACAACAGAAGAATGACACAAGAAGTTGCTTTCATACGTCGCGCTACCATCCACGACATCAATATCATCATGAATCTTCTTGATGAAGCACGTAATAAAATGCGTGCTTTAGGCAACGATATTCAATGGATCAATGGCTATCCGTCTCGACAAATAATTACGACCGACATTGCACAAGACAATTATTATGTTTGTTGTGATAAAGAGAACAACATCATTGCCTCTTTTGCATTTATCTTTGGCAACGACCCCACCTACAACAATATCGAAGGAGCATGGCTAAGCCAACAACCATATGCTACGATTCACCGTTTAGGAAGTTGTATCGGAGCAATTGGCGTATTTCATACTATTGTTTTATGGGCCTCTACAAGATGTCAAAGTTTACGATTCGACACACACGAAAAAAATACCCCCATGCTTCGGCAAGCCGAGCGTGAGGGTTTTAATTATTGTGGAATTATTTATGTGTCAGATGGTACGCCAAGAAAAGCGTTCCAACGCGATTTTAGTGACGATTGCCATACATATCCTCGTAATACTTCATATAGTCGCCAGAAGTAATACGATTCATCCAAACTTCGTTATCGAGATACCAACGCACCGTTTTTTCAATACCTTCTTCAAACTGCAAACTGGG
>JAUNIJ010000162.1 GCA_030523485.1 Bacteroidales bacterium | reverse complement strand
TGTTATTGCTTTGTTTGTTCTGTTTGTTGAGGGTCGGCAATATGCGCTGATCTTACCACCGCTTCCAATTGGCGTAATAGATTACGTTTGTCTCTGCTCGGAGCGAATACAAAACCTTCTATCGTTATCAAACGTTGATTTGCTTCGTCGAGTATGGTGTGCGATACAAACGGTCCGCCCATGATGTCGCCATCTATCATTTTCCACAGGCCTCGCACACAACAAGCAAAGTGACCATCAACCGACACGGTGTCGAGCGTCGGAGGAAGTACTTCACGTTCGATGCCCATCCAAGAACCTGCTTTTGAGCCTGGCATATTGCAACGCATCACTGAGTCGCGTGTGTTAAGTAGGGTAGGCAATTGCCATTGCTCCAACGAAACGTAAGGCACAGCGTAAATCACGATGTCTTGACGTGCATTAAGATTGCCATTTGACACCCACAAGAAGTCTTTGCCAGGTTTCGAAAGTTTGATAAACGATGGAATGATGAGTTCGATGTTGAAACTATCGCGTGCCACGTGCTCTGCCTCCGTGTTTCTACTGGTGTGGAAATAACGTTGTTGACGACGCATCTCAGCATCAACGAAATAGTTGTTGATGGCAGCTTCGTGTTGTTGAATAAATAGTTTCAAACTGTCGCTACAGGGTGTCGACACAACAGCCAAAGCTTGGTATTTTGCCCAACGGCTGTTGTAGAAACGCAATTTTGTGGTTGTGTAAGCATCGCCCATTTCTACCATCAAGATGTTACGGGCTGGATGCAATATGTCGGTAAATGCTTGGTGTTCCACACGCGATATCTTAAACATTGGTTCTGATTGTGGCAACTGTGGAACAGAACGGTCGAGCATGTCGTAAACGGCACGACCACCTTCAGATTTCCAATCGTCGTTATCCATCACAACCAATATTTCATAAGCGCCACCCGAGATGTTAGGGAGGAGCGTGTCGCTGTTTTTACAACCCACCAACAGCATTAAAGTGGTGGCTGTCAAAACTATTTTTTGCAGCATAGAGTACTTGCTAGAGTGTCTTTTATTCATCTTCTATTAGCAATTTATTTATCGTGCAAAGTTAAGAAAAGTAGGCTAAAACTCCAAACGTTATGGATCTATACTATTCTGTTTTTCCATCGCACCCTATTTGCCTTGTTTTTCGTTGTTGAAAATAGTGTGTATTTAAATATTTCTTTGTATTTTTGTGTCGTTTTATAGCTCATCAAATTGTTGGTTATTGATATGAAAAAAAATATTACATCTATTGCCGTTATTCTGATTTTATGTCTTGTTGGAGTAACTGCGCAAGCAAAAATTTGGTATGTCAGTCAAGGTGGTAGAGGGGCTAAAGATGGCACATCGTGGACTAATGCCGCAAGTGACATTATGGATTTGATTCCAGCATACACAAGGGTGGATACTGTAGATAGTAACTTAAAATTCATGCCGTTAATCAATTAATCAACACAACTAAAATCACCGTTATCAATGGAAAAATATATGAATAAATACAATTGTTATAGAATTGTTTTGCTTATCATTATCGCAATTTGTACATCTTGTTCTGACTTCAACTTGGAAAATAAATACGACACGTATGTTGTATTTTTGGATAATAATCCAGAAAATGAGCATAATATATTTCAGGTGTACAAAAATGACTCTTTAGTTTTTTCTGAAGAACAAAGGAATTTTTGTTATTATTGTTATCCTCAGATAGCTGATGGACATTTGGTGTTTATCCGAATAGAACGGGATTTGGATACCGGGGATGTTTCGCATACACTTTTTCGAGATTGTGAGCCATATGCAAACCTGGATTTTTTAGACAAATATAATGGACTTTATAATGATTTTCCAACATTACTCGGGTTTGCAAATGGTCATTATATCTATTATGACAAAACCTCCTATAGTAACGGAGAACCGATAGTAGTTAGACAATTTTTGGATACTGATTCCGAGTTGTTCACTTTAGAAGACACGCACGAAGCCTTGTCGCCGCATATGTTAGGCTGTGTTTTTTATGATGAGCAAACAGGAGATTATTATATCTCTGGTGTAGCGAAATGTCGTTCATATCATTTTGATGTTTATTGGAAAAATACAAAGGAAACAGTGCTTCCTAATACCTATTATGATACACCCGAAGGCTATGCTTCAATCGCTTATCCTGCAAAAATCGTGGTTCATAAAGGTGAAGTAATCTTATATACTACCAACTTTTATTGGAAGGGTGATGTGCGTTATAATTCCGATGATCCGATGAAAAGTGTTATGAATATGATTAGTGAGAATGGTCATTTGTATGCACTTGTAACGGATAAAAAACCATATGAATCAAACAACGGAAATGGAAATCTTGCTCACGCTTATCAAAATGTATATTTATATAAGGATGACAAGCTCGTATGTGAAAATGAGAATGTGCTGTTCCCGAAATGTTTACATGTGATAAATGACAATTTCTACTATATGGCGGTAGATACTACTGGTGAACATGCAAAATATACCGTGTGGAAAAATAATGAGAAATTTTTTGAAGCTGGCTATTTTGATGATTCTGTTTATTATATGGGTACGGCGGATTATTACTATTCTTTTTTTTGCAATGGTGAAGAAACCT
>JAUNIJ010000028.1:7036-16423 GCA_030523485.1 Bacteroidales bacterium | reverse complement strand
GGATTAGATTTTGCCAAAGTAGCTCATGCTAAACAAGTGGCAAAAAACATTGCTGACGATGTTCAGCAATTTGTAGAAAACTATACTACAGTGGCAGTAGAACGCACTATATGTCGTCTGCTTGGCATTGATGGTATCGATTCAAACGACGTGCCCCTACCTAATGTTGTCGTTGATCAAATCAAAGATAACGGCGTTTTAGGAGAAGGTGTCATATTTTTCCTTGGCAATGCAATGATAGAAACCGGTCTTAGCACCCAACAAATTGCAGAACAAGTAGCAGAAGGAAAACTTGACATCACGAAGTGTAAAGCACACACACAAGAAGAGATTAATGCAGTGCTCCAACCAACTATCGACGAAAACGTGGCACGTATCCGCGCTCGTCGTGAACGCCGTGAACACTATTTAAACACAATAGGCGAAGGCAACAAACCTTACCTCTATATTATTGTAGCAACAGGTAACATCTATGAAGATGTTGTTCAAGCACAAGCTGGCGCACGTCAAGGTGCCGACATCATCGCCGTGATTCGTACCACCGGTCAAAGCTTGCTTGACTACGTGCCATACGGTGCAACTACAGAAGGTTTCGGTGGCACCTATGCAACTCAAGAAAACTTCAAAATTATGCGTAAGGCACTGGACGAAGTTGGCGAAGAAGTTGGTAGATACATACGTCTCTGTAACTATTGCTCAGGTTTATGTATGCCTGAAATTGCTGCCATGGGTGCTTTAGAAGGTCTTGATGTGATGCTGAATGACGCACTCTACGGCATTCTTTTCCGCGACATCAACATGCAACGTACACTCGTTGACCAATATTTCTCACGCATCATCAACGGTTTTGCAGGTGTTATTATCAACACCGGTGAAGACAACTATCTGACGACAGCAGACGCTTACGAACAAGCACATACGGTGTTGGCATCAGACCTCATCAATGAACAATTGGCAGCATTGGCAGGTCTTCCAGAAGAACAAATGGGCCTGGGACACGCTTTCGAAATGGATCCAGAACTAGAAAACGGATTCCTCTATGAATTAGCACAAGCCCAAATGACACGTGAAATATTCCCAAATGCTCCGCTAAAATATATGCCACCAACCAAATTTATGACTGGCAACATTTTCCGTGGACACATTCAAGATGCATTGTTTAACATTATTGGAAATTGGACTCACCAAGGTCTACAACTGCTTGGAATGCCAACAGAAGCAATCCACACACCATTTATGAGCGATCGATACCTTTCTATTGAAAACGCAAAATATATCTTCAACAACATGAAAAGCATTGGAGATGAAGTAGAATTCAAAGAAGGTGGTATCGTAAAATCACGCGCACAAAAAGTATTGAATGACGCCATAACACTATTGGAAACAATGGAAAAAGAGGGATTATTCAATGCTTTGGAAAAAGGCATATTTGGCGACGTAAAACGCCCTAAAAATGGAGGAAAGGGATTAGCTGGTGTTGCACCAAAAGCAAAACACTACTCCAACCCATTCATTGCCATACTAAAAGGCAATAAATAACTATTTAAACAAACACATCAAAACACATTAGAACAATGAGCGAAGGATTGTATTCAATGGAGGCAAAGGATTATGATAAAACCCTTGACCTCAAAAAGATAAAACCATATGGTGACACAATGAACGATGGTAAAGTTCAACTTAGTTTCACACTTCCTGTTCCAGCAGGAGCAGAAGCCATCGAAGCAGCAAAACAAATGCTATTGAAAATGGGCTTTACTAATCCATTAGTAGTTTACAGCAGAGAACTTACACCTGGTTTCACTTTTTTCAACTGCTATGGTAGCACCACACACACCGTCGACTACACAACCATTCACGTGCCTAAAGTCGACTCTAAAGTTATGAGCATGGAGGCTTGCGACGAATATATCAAAGAACATATCGGACGTAAAATCGTAGTCGTTGGAGCAAGCACAGGTACCGACGCACACACCGTTGGCATCGATGCCATCATGAACATGAAAGGTTATGCCGGACACTATGGCATTGAACGCTATGAGATGTTTGAAGCATTAAACATGGGTTCACAAGTAACCAACGAAGAATTCATTGCAAAAGCCATTGAAATGAAAGCAGACGCACTGCTCGTTTCGCAAACAGTGACACAAAAAGACGTACACATCCACAACATGATAAACTTGGTGGAATTGTTGGAAGCCGAAGGCTTGCGCGACAAAGTAATCCTCTGTTGCGGCGGTGCACGTATCACACACGAATTAGCAAAAGAACTTGGTTACGATGCAGGCTTTGGCATGAACACATACGCCGACGACGTAGCATCTTACATCGCAGAAGAATTGAATCGTAGAATTCACAAATAAGAAATAAAAATCTTTAAAGAATACATTATGGATAAAAATCAAATCAGAGAGGTAATAGCAAAACGCTGTGCCCTCGAACTTCATGATGGCGACGTAGTAAATCTTGGTATTGGCTTGCCAACCATCATTCCTAACTATTTACCTGAAGGTGTAAACGTTACCTTACAATGCGAAAATGGTTTGTTAGGTATGGGCGGAACACCTGCCGAAGGTGAAGAAGATCAATACATGACAAATGCCGGTGGTGCTTATATGACTGCTGTTCCTGGCGCATCAGCATTCGACAGTGCAACATCGTTTGGCTACATTCGTGGCGGACATGTTGACGTAACATTCCTTGGAGCACTTCAAGTTGACGAACAAGGTAACCTTGCCAACTGGATGATTCCAGGCAAAAAAACTCCTGGCATGGGTGGTGCTATGGACCTATTAGTTGGTGCTAATCGTGTCATTTTAGCAATGGAACATACAGCAAAAGGCAACCACAAGATTCTAAAAGAATGCACCCTACCTCTAACTGCAGCTCATGAAGTAGATATGATTGTTACAGAAATGGGCGTAATGATGATAACACCAAACGGCATCGAATTAACAGAGATAAACCCAGAATTCACCGTTGAACAAGTTCAAGGAGCCACAGGTGCTAAACTCATCATCTCTAAAGACTTAAAACCAATGGCAATCTAAAAAATATTGATGACTTATGGATTATCAATTCTTGAAAATCAGTCAGCCCATGCCTCAAGTTGAGAGCGTGACTATTTCTGCACCAAAATCACTTAACGCACTCAATCTCGACATACTAAAAGAGTTGATGCATTACGTTGATCACATCGACAACACATTACGTGTCATCATCATCACTGGTGATGGCAACAAATCGTTTGTTGCGGGTGCCGACATCGCACAAATGCAAAACTTCAACGAAGCAGAAGCATTATCATTCTCTCAATATGGTGCAGAAGTATTCCTTAAAATCGAAAACCTCCCAATGCCTGTTATTGCCGCAGTCAATGGTTTTGCATTAGGAGGAGGATGCGAACTATGCATGGCATGCGACATTCGTATCGCATCAGAGAATGCACTATTCGGACAACCAGAAGTAAAACTTGGCATCATTCCTGGATTTTCTGGCACCTACCGTTTAAGTAAACTTGTTGGGCAAGGATTTGCAAAAGAATTGATATACACAGGTCGCAATATTAAGGCAGACGCAGCCCTAAAAATCGGTTTAGTAAATGCTGTCGTTCCTCAAGATGAGTTGATGATCTATGTTTTGAAAATAGCTGGACAAATTGTTGCAAACGCACCAATTGCCGTGAATACAGCAAAACAAGTAATCAACGACAACTACGACCTCAGCAGAGAAGATGCGCTCGCATTAGAAAACAAACAATTTGCAGCGTGTTTTAACAGCGAAGACCAAAAAGAGGGAATGACAGCATTCTTAAACAAACGTCCTGCCACATTCAAAAATAAATAAACTTTAAAAAACACATACGATGAAAATTTGCGTTATTGGAACAGGTACTATGGGTGCTGGTATTGTTCAAGCATTTGCCCAAGCTGGCATGCCTGTATTAATGAAAAGCCGTAGCGAATCAAGCATTGAAAAAGCACTGGCTCGTATCAAAAAGTCGCTTGCTAAATTAGTAGAAAAAGGCAAAGTTACCCAAGAATACATGGATGCAACATTAGCTAACATTGCCACCACAACAAACTATAGCGACTGTGCCGACGCTGACTTATTAATAGAAGCAGCAGTTGAAACCATGGACATGAAAAAAGAGCTCTTCAAACAACTTGATGAACTCTGCAAACCCGAAACCATCTTGGCTTCAAACACATCGTCCCTATCAATCACAGAAATTGCATCAAGCACCAATCGCCCAGACAAAGTTATTGGCATGCACTTCTTCAATCCAGCTCCAGTTATGAAATTGGTTGAACTCATCAAGGGTCAAAAAACCTCCGATGAAGTGTGCAACACCATCAGCGAATTAGTAAAAAGCATTGGCAAAGTACCCGTAATGGTCAACGAAGCTCCTGGTTTTGTTGTCAACCGCATCTTAATTCCACTTGTCAACGAAGGCATCGGCATCTATGCCGACGGTGTAGCAACAGCAGCAGAAATCGACGAAGCCATGAAATTAGGCGCCAACCACCCAATGGGTCCATTAGCATTAGGCGACCTCATTGGTCTCGACGTATGCTTAGCCATCATGGAAGTACTACATGCAGAATTTGGCGACAAATATCGTCCACATCCACTGCTCCGTAAAATGGTACGCGCAAACCTCCTTGGCCGTAAAACAGGCGAAGGCTTCTACAAATATTAATCTCATCGCACATTAATATCTTTACATCATATGAATTTCAATCTCACAAAGAAACAAGAACTCTTTAGGCAGATGATTCGCGAATTTGCCGAAAAAGAGGTAAAACCACTTGCTGTTGAAGTTGACGAACAAGAACGCTTTCCTATTGAAACCATCGAAAAAATGGCTAAAATAGGCTTAATGGGCATTCCTGTTCCAACCCAATATGGTGGTGCTGGTGGTGATCACATCATGTACACCATTGCTGTTGAAGAATTGTCACGTTGCTGCGCCACAACAGGTGTAGCACTCTCAGCTCACACCTCCTTAGGCATGGGACCAATTCTTGAAAACGGCACCGAAGAACAAAAAATGAAATACTTGCCAAAAATGGCTAGCGGCGAATGGATTGGTGCATTTGGTTTAACAGAGCCAAACGCAGGTACCGACGCAGCAATGCAACAAACCACAGCAGTATTAGACGGTGACCACTACGTATTGAATGGTAGCAAAATCTTCATCACCAATGCAGGCTATGCACATGTCTATGTCGTATTTGCCATGACCGACAAATCGAAAGGCAACAAAGGCATCTCTGCATTCATCGTAGAACAAGGCATGCCAGGCTTTTCAATCGGCAAGAAAGAAAAGAAACTCGGCATACGTGGTTCAGCCACCTGTGAACTGATTTTTGAGAACTGCATCGTGCCAAAAGAAAACCTTCTTGGTGCTGAAGGCAAGGGCTTTGCCATTGCTATGAAGACACTTGATGGCGGCCGCATCGGCATCGCATCTCAAGCATTAGGAATCGCACAAGGTGCTATGGACGAGACAGTAAAATACACCAAAGAACGTAAACAATTTGGACGCTCAATCTCACAATTCCAAAACACCCAATTCCAAATGGCTGACCTTGAGACACGCATTCAAGCAGCTCGTCTCCTCGTTCGTTCTGCAGCATTCAAGAAAGACAACGGCATACCATACTCAGCCGACGCTGCTATGTGTAAACTCTTCGCTGCCGAAACAGCAATGGACATGACCACTAAAGCCGTACAATTCCACGGTGGTTATGGCTACACACGCGAATATCCTGTTGAACGCATGATGCGCGACGCTAAAATTACCGAAATCTACGAAGGAACATCAGAAGTACAACGTATGGTTATCGCCGCAAAATTGTTTAAATAATATATCCCCACACACTTAAAAAGAAAGAATATGAAAATCGTTGTTTGCATAAAACAAGTACCAGATACCACTGAGGTGAAAATCAACCCAGTAACAGGTACTATCATTCGTGAGGGTATTCCTAGCATTATGAACCCAGACGACAAAGGTGGCTTGGAACTCGCTCTCCGTCTTAAAGATGAATTCAACGCACACGTCACCGTTATCACCATGGGTCCTCCTCAAGCCGATGCTATATTACGCGAAGCTTACGCCATGGGCGTTGACCGTGCCATCCTACTCACCGACCGCGCTTTCGCTGGTGCCGACACATTGGCAACATCACACGCCCTAGCAGCTGCCATCAACAGCCTTGAACACGACCTCGTAATCACTGGTCGTCAAGCTATCGACGGCGACACCGCACAAGTTGGCCCACAAATTGCCGAACACCTCGGATTGCCACAAATATCATACGTTGCTGACGCAAAATACGACGGCAAAGAAACTGTTCGCGTTAAAAAAGAGACAGAAGACGGCTACCAAATTCTCGAAACATCACTCCCATGCGTATTCACCGTATTGGCCTCAGCCATCAAACCTCGTTACATGAGCGTTCGTGGCATCGTTGAAGCTTTCGATAAAGAAGTAGAAACATGGACCGTACAAAACATCACCATCGAGCCAGAAAAACTTGGCGGCAAAGGATCACCAACCCGCGTGAAAAAATCGTTTGCTAAAGAACTCAAACAACCAGGTGCTGTTTACGAAGTAACACCAGAAGAGTCTGTCGACCTTATTATTGCTAAACTCAAAGAGAAATTCATTATCTAAAAATTCGCACTTACTATGGACAAATCAGCATATAAACACGTTTATGTATTCGTTGAGCAACGTGGTGGTGTCATCCAACCAGTAGCACTGGAATTGCTAGGTAAAGCCAACGAGTTAGCAGCCGCACTGGGCGAAAAAGTTGTTGCACTTTTCCCTGGTAACAACATCGCTTCACAAGCACAAACATTGATTGAATATGGCGCCGACCAAGTTGTTGTAATGGATTGCCCAGAACTCAACGACTACCTCACAGAGCAATACGCTCAAGCCATGTATCAAGCCATCATAAAATTCCAACCAAGCATCGTACTGTTTGGTGCAACCACCATCGGACGCGACCTCGCACCACGCCTCTCCGCTCGCTTGGAAACAGGTTTGACAGCCGACTGCACCAAATTGGAAATCTCAGAAGACAAACAATTGATGATGACACGTCCTGCATTTGGTGGCAACCTCATGGCTACCATCATGTGCGCCGAACACCGTCCTCAAATGTCAACCGTACGTCCTGGCGTTATGCGTCGTCTCACTGCCGACAAAAACCGCAAAGGTGAAATCATCGAATTCAAACCACAATTCGACGCTTCGAAATTCCGCGTAAAACTCATTGAAACAGTGAAAAACGACAAAGGAAAAATCGACATCACCGAAGCAAAAATCCTTGTATCTGGCGGTCGTGGCGTAGGCAACAAAGAAGGTTTTGCTAAACTTCAAGCTTTGGCTGACGTATTCGGTGACAAAGCCGTTGTTTCATCATCACGCGCTATGGTTGACGCTGGCATCATGGAATCTGACCGCCAGGTAGGTCAAACAGGTAAAACCGTACGTCCTGACCTTTATTTAGCTTGCGGCATCTCTGGCGCCATCCAACACCTTGCCGGTATGGAAGAATCCGACCTCATTATCGCTATCAACAAAGATAAATATGCTCCTATCTTCCAAGTAGCTGACCTCGGCATCGTTGGTGACTTACACAAAATCGTACCGATGCTAGCAGAACGTCTGAAAAAATAAGACCGACTAAATATAGCATCTCACTAATAAGTCTTAGGGCAACACTGCCCTAAGACTTTTTTTTTATTAAGTGCAACAAACAGAACAACAAGACATTCAACAACATATACGGCAGCAAAACACCAACACACACAACATCAATACACACAAACACTCCCCCACTTCAACAACAAAAAAAAAGAAATGCATCATTTTTCTTGGTTAACAACAATAATATATGTAATTTTGCGCCACTAAAAAATGTGGAAAGATTTGGCTGCTTGCAACCACAATAAAAAATGCTAAAATAGTGTCTCTGTAATCCTTTTTGAGCACCATTTACACATTCACAAGCTCAAGTCCAAATCCCACGTAATATTTTGTAAAACAACTAACAAAACATTCACATGGGCAAGTATTATTTTTCATCCGAATCAGTTTCTGAAGGACATCCCGACAAAGTGGCAGACCAAATCTCTGATGCCATTGTCGATGCCTACTTAGCACAAGATCCACACGCAAGAATTGCCGTGGAAACACTCGTCACGACAGGTCAAGTAGTCTTAGCAGGCGAAGTAAGTGCTAACGCCACCGTCGACGCAGCCTCCATAGCTCGCGCCGTCATCAACCATATTGGCTACAACAAAAGCGAATACAAATTCGACGCCGAATCATGCGGCATACTCACCGCCATACACACACAAAGCCCCGACATCAACCGTGGTGTCGACCGCGCTACAGAAGACGAACAAGGCGCTGGCGATCAAGGCATGATGTTTGGCTATGCCACTAACGAGACCGAAAACTATATGCCAATGGCATTAGACCTCAGTCACACAATCCTAAAAGAGCTCGCCGAAATTCGCCACGAAGGCAAACAAATGACCTATCTACGTCCCGATGCAAAAGCACAAGTAACTTTAGCATACGACGAAAGAAACTACCCGACAAACGTACAAACCATCGTTATTTCAACCCAACACGACCCCTTCATTGTCGAAAACGACACCATAAACACCACTGAGGCCGACCGCAAAATGGTTGAAACCATCGAACACGACGTCAGAACAATTCTATTGCCGCGCATCATAGCAAAATATCCACAATATGCAAAATACCTCGACAACAATGTCAAACTATTGGTCAATCCAACAGGTCGTTTTGTCATAGGAGGTCCAAATGGCGACACCGGACTCACCGGACGCAAAATCATCGTCGACACCTATGGAGGCAAAGGAGCACATGGTGGAGGCGCATTCTCTGGCAAAGACCCTTCCAAAGTCGACCGCTCGGCAGCCTATGCCACACGTCACATTGCCAAAAATCTCGTTGCTGCCGGTGTTGCCGACGAAGCATTAGTACAAGTAGCATACGCCATCGGGGTAGCAGAACCGATGAACATCTACGTCAACACCTTCGGTAAATCGCATGTTAACCTAAGCGATGGTGAAATAGCAGAAAAACTGCTCCAAATTTTCAAAATGACACCGAGAAGCATCGAACAACGTCTGAAACTACGTGAACCAATCTACGCTGAGACAGCCGCCTATGGACACATGGGACGTCAACCACAAACCGTAAAAAAGCAATTTAACGTTGGTAATCAGACTATTGAGAAAGAAGTAGAACTGTTTACGTGGGAAAAACTCGACTACGTGGATAAAATCAAAGAAGCATTCGGGCTCAACTAAAACAAACATTCACCAAGA
>JAUNIJ010000028.1:3817-7026 GCA_030523485.1 Bacteroidales bacterium | reverse complement strand
CATTTACACCCACAATAAAAACTTGTAGAAAGCACAAGAACGTTGCTTCTCTACAAGTTTTTTTTGTGAACGTAACCCACGAACGCATTTCCCGTAAACTTTTATTACGGGAGCAACAACATGACATTACTTCCACAAAAAAATTCTTGTAAGCACAACCACACAACACCATTCTAAAAAGAGTTTCTTATAATCATAACAACATCATTTTCTGACTCCAATAATTTCTTGTGGACGTTGCAGAAAAAATTTCCGCCGACAAGAAATTCTTGTGTTCACGACGAAAACATCATGCTACAAAAAAGACATTCTTGTAGACATTGCAAAAACATCTCCGCACGATAAATTTTTTATTCCGACACAGCAGATTCGTTTCCTGTCGACAAGAAAAGAAAAATTGAATCGCGCACATCATAAAACAACAGAAAAAGCCACCGACGCTTGTCGATGGCTTTTCTCGTTAAACCGTAAGATGTAACCGATTTAATTCTTTGTTGCAGAAACAGTCATAATATAACCACAATCCAAAGAGCCTAGCATAGTGTGCATTTCACAACGAAAGGAAAGCGAATTACTCGGTTTTATCGGTGCAAATGAAAACTCGAATACGTAGCCTGCATCAGTCGTTGTCTGACAATCTTGAAGCACCAAATTTCCTTGAGCATCTAATTTACCAACTGTAGCGAAATAGACCGCTTCCACATCACCACTCACTTCTACAGCCTCCACAGCATATTCTTTATTTTCATTCAACGCAATCGACAATCGTCCAACCATGGGATCTTCAGTGTTCCCAGTCATTTGTTCATAAAATTCACGAGTGAACCAATCACCATCAGTTCCAAGACTGTCGGTTGTAATCGTCATGTTGTAATTACCCACAAAAGCATCGTTGTTGTTATCAGGGTTGTTACCACACGCAATCAATGCCACAGAAACAAAAATGATGCCACAAAAAATGAAAAGATGATTTTTCGTCATAGTCTATCTAATTTAGTTGATGCAAAAGTATAAAGAAACCATGTAGCAAACAAATGTATGGTGGGGAAAAAACATCATTCAGTTGCAGAAAAAAAAAGATGCCCCTCAAATATACATTAGAAGATAAAAAGATGTATCTTTGCGCCGATTTTTTGGTGACGGCTATTGTGGTCTGCAATAGTCATAGAGGGAATCAGGTGAGAGTCCTGAACAGTACCCGCTGCTGTAAGTTCCACACGTTCGGTAGTTCATCTACTTAACGTAACAATTCAGAACAACATTGCCACTGAGACAGAAATCTTGGGAAGGCTCTGAAAGAAGGAACAAGTCAGAAAACCTGCCAACAAAAATCGCAAAAGAATAGCTTTCGGGAGTTAGAGCTTACACCTAAATTTTCCTAGCGAAAATTCCAGTTGTTATTTCTCCCATCTTAAAAAAATTGCCCTTGCAACCGTGACAACCTCTTTCTCATTGGTTGTTGTGAATTTGTCATACGATTGCTTTTCTGCCAAACATTGGGGTCAATGATATTAAAAAGATGGTAGCAAAAAACACATTTGGAACAACGCAAAAATCAATGCTATTCAATTCCATACATTAGGCGCATGATTGCTCAGATGTTGCATATCAAAAAAAAGAGCAAGTTGGAAGGTCATACATAATGTACGGAATAAATTGTTTGTATGGGCCTTGCGCTCGTAAGGGCGCAAGGTTTCTACAACACAAACGACAGACACATAGAAATCAACAACAAAAAAAAATAAATATCTATGAAGAAAATCTTACTCTGTCTCAGCATTGTATTGCTCAGTGTTGTGAATGTGTGGGGTCAAAACACCCCTCGAAAAGTTAGTGCTTCCGACATCCAATATTGGATTGGCTCAGGAAGTAGCACAGCCATTCTCGTTATCAATTGGTACGACGAAGAAATTCTTGCCTTTGGCTATCGCTTCAGCGATCCTAACAGCGAAATGGTTGTTGCCGATATGCTCAACGAATTTAACGACAGTCTACCAGGCATCTATTTTGACGGCAGCGGCTTTATCGACGACATCACATACACCAACAGTTGTCTCGGGCTCAACCTTTCTGGTTACAACTACACAGGTTCGTCGACCATGGCCTATTGGATGTATGCAGTAAATAATGTAATGGCAAACTATGGAATCGACTCACAACCATTGACCAATGGCGACGTTATCTATTGGGAATATAAAACCGATTGGACTTCATGGGATGTGGCTCTCGACAGCACAGCCACCATCACCTATCCTTCACCACACGATTGCGACCCAGACCTCGACTTTGCCGACATCAACTGGTGGGTTGGTTCAGGAAGCAATGAAGCTATGTTGATTCTTGACTTTACTTTCGACAACGAAGCCGTAGCATTTGGCTATCGTTGGAATGGCAACGCCGTAGTTGAAGACATGCTTCAAGCATTCCTCGACTCATGTCAAGGCTTTACATTCACTGGTTTGTCGAGTGGTTTCATTACCAACATTGCTTATGAAGACGCTATCAACAACATTTTCCACAACGACACAAATGCAACAACATTCGGTTATTGGATGTACGCATTGAACAACGGTTTTGCTGATGCTGTTAACACCCAAGTTATTAATGATGGCGACGTCGTTTATTTCGAATATCACACCGACATGAATAACTGGGATGTTGTTATGCCACAAGACCTCGCTCCTGTTTATCCTACACGGCCTATTATTAGCGGTATTGAGACCATCACCAACATCGACATCACGTTGTCGCCAGTGCCAACAGTCGACTTGCTAACTATCAATGCATCAGAATCAATGATTAAAGCAGAAATCGTAGCAATGAATGGTATGGTGCTTATGACAGAAGTTCTCGATGGCACACAAGCAACACTTAACGTTGGCGCTCTATCACAAGGCATCTACATGCTTCGTGCTACAATGGCAGACAACACCATTAAGAACCTACGCTTTATAAAGAAATAAGCTTTAGACACACACTATTATCTAAATAATTGGTGCCTCGGAAAAACGATTTTCGAGGCATCATTTTTTTTTCTCGTTACACGTAAACGAGAAAAAATAAGTAAATTTGCATATCTAAATTAAATAACACATGACCACACCACACCCCAACAAATCACAGCCAAGAAGAGCCATTTTGCTCCTTCTCCTCACAGCTGTCTTAAGTGTGGGTGTGTATGATGTTTTTAAACACCATAAAGAGTTAAG
>JAUNIJ010000028.1:827-3807 GCA_030523485.1 Bacteroidales bacterium | reverse complement strand
ACAACACAATGGATTCGACGGAATCGACGTGTCGAGCCATCAAAAAGAGATTGATTGGGACAAAGTAGCACAAGATTCCAGCATACAATTTGTCTATGTTAAAGTTACCGAAGGTACCACTTATCAAGACCGCTTGGGACAAAAAAATATCAAAAAAGCGCGTGAATTAGGACTTAATGTAGGCGCTTACCACTACCTTTCAACCAAAAGTCAAGCAAAAACCCAATTTGAGAATTTCAAGAAACACACCCCAAAAGAAACCAACCTTATTCCAATGCTTGACATTGAAGAACAAGGGAATTTCAGCAACAAAGAATTGATACGTTTAGCCAAAGAAGTGGCAGACCTTATGGAAGAAGAATATGGCGTCAAACCGATAATCTACACAACATTAGGGAAATTCAACAGCATACTCTACCCTACATTTAAAGACTACACAATTTATTTAGGTTACTATAGCGAAACCCCACCAAAATTTAAAGATCGCCGTCAACATTACCTATGGCAATTTGCCGACACAAACCATATCGATGGGATCAAAAAACCTGTTGACCAAACAAGATTTGTAAACCTAACGATTGACGACATCTTACTCCCAGAAAAAAAATAATATCACCTTATGGAACAACGTCATATACGTATTGAAGATTTCAACTACGAACTTCCAGATGAACGTATTGCCAAATATCCTCTCGAGGAACGCGACCAAAGCCAACTGCTCATTTGGGATGGTGTACAACCACATCATCAACATTTCTACGACTTACCCGACCTTTTACATCAAGGCGACGTGCTTATCTATAATAACACAAAAGTGATTCAAGCACGACTTCATTTTGCCAAAGAGACAGGTGCATTAATCGAAATATTTTGCCTTGAACCACACACACCCTCTAACTACGAGGAAGCTTTTGCCGCAGCAAAGGAAGTCGTATGGCAATGCATGGTTGGAAATCTAAAAAAATGGAAACAAGGCATTCTGTCACGTAACTTCTTTATCAACGATATCGACGTTTGCTTACAGGCAGAATACGTTGAAGAAATTGGAGGCATGTCGCATTTAATTCGATTTACATGGAATAAGTCCGAATTTACATTTGCACAAATTTTGGAAGCATGCGGAGAATTGCCCATCCCACCTTATTTAAATCGCGAAACAGAAGACAAAGACAAAGAAACGTATCAAACGGTTTATTCTAAAATAGAAGGCTCGGTGGCAGCACCAACAGCCGGACTACATTTTACTCTTCCCGTACTACGACGTTTAGCGCGTAATGGAGTAAGAGAAGAAGAAATAACACTTCATGTCGGCGCAGGCACTTTCCACCCAGTAAAAAGCGAAGAAATAGGCGACCATCCCATGCACACCGAGTTTATTTCGATAAATAAGGAAACGATAGAGTTGTTACTAAACAACAGGGAACATATTGTAGCTGTGGGCACTACTTCTGTACGCACATTGGAAAGTCTTTATTATCTTGGCGTACATATTGCCAACAACCCAGAAGCGCCCAATCTGCACGTTGAACAATGGGAACCATATGAACCACACACCCTTACAACACAGCAAGCACTTCAAGCCATCTTAGATTACCTCAACCAACATCATTTATGGATGATTGAAGCATCAACACAAATTCTTATTGTGCCAGGCTTTGAATTCCGTGTTGTAAGTCGTATGCTAACTAATTTTCATCAACCTAAAAGCACACTACTTCTTTTAGTAGCAGCTTTCGTTGGCATTGAACATTGGAAAACGATTTATAATTACGCATTAAGCAACAACTTCCGCTTCCTTTCATACGGCGATAGTTCACTATTAACTTTAGCACGTCCGTTGAAATAATTCTCCACAAAAAACACAGAAAAAAAAGGTTGACTCTTATGAGCCAACCTTTTATTTTTTTACGATATAAATTGTTGTTAGAACAATTGAAACAACATATAGAATAAATGTGCCGCAACACCAGCACAAAGGCCACCAATGGTGTGTGCGCCAATAGCTTTTGAAACTAAATGACGATAACCAAGCGAATCGAGCATAGCAGAGTGTGTTGAGAGATAACCACTCCAACACATACCAATAGCCGTACAAACAGCAATTGCGTTATTGTCGATAAAACCTTGCGCTACAAATTCCGGAATCAAACCAATAGCAGCACCCACAGCACCTAAAGCTGTGATTGGGAAAGCTACTAATTCAGGATGTTCAAAACCAAAGAGGAACTTAAAGACAAAATCAATCTTATCAGCAAGCCAAGGTAATATAGGCACACCTTCATAAGCAACACCAGCATAGGCTCCTTCGTCGCCACGTGCGCCAAAAGTCATCATCATAACAGCAGTTGAAATTACCAACACACCAGGAATAATGGCCAAACCTAATCCTACACCTTCTTTACCACCATCAAGAATAGCATTTAAAGCACGCATTAAAGTGCTTTCTTGTTCCTTCTCTTCTTTTGTCTCTTCGATAAGTTCGCCTGCAGCTTCTTCTGTTTTGTAATTTGGATACGATTTAACAATGAAATATTGCATTAAACGCGTCGAGACAATACTACCAACAACAGCACCTAATAAACCTATTACAGCACCTTGTCCAAATCCTTGTCCCATCATAAACGCAATAACTACGAGGCCCATGCCAAAAGCTGTGCCGAAGTTGGTAAGCGAAATGAGTTGATATTTCTTGAAGTAGCAACTAAATTTTTTATCGTGTGCCAAAGTAATGATTGCAGGATTATCGCTCAGGAATGTTAGTACTGCACCCAAAGCAGCAACACCAGGAAGATTATAGAGTGGTTTCATAAGTGGACGAAGTAGCTTCTCCAACATACTAACCACACCGAACTCAATCAACAAGTGTCCTAAAGCACCCGTGAGTACGGTGATGCCCATCAAATAAAAGCATGTGTTTAATAAAAGATCGTGAGAAGTTTTCATGATTGTGTTCAGCATATTTGCTGCTCCCATTTTCGTA
>JAUNIJ010000028.1:0-817 GCA_030523485.1 Bacteroidales bacterium | reverse complement strand
ACAAAACGAGGAAAACGATAGGTTCTACAATTTTACGTATCGACGATTTCATTTGTATATACTATGTGTTATTTATTTATGTTCAAAAGCGGTAAGTAACCATTTCAACCCAACAGAAATGTATTGATCTTTGAAATGATTATCGTTGTTAGTATGCCAAAAAGCATGTAAACGAAGATTTTTCTTGTCTTTTATAGGGTAGAATTCGCAACCAGCACCAACGAAACCATATTTTGTACCATCAGGAACAAATGTGTCGGCATTACCGGTATTATTATAGTCGTAGCCACCTTTTACAAAGATGTTTACTCTATTTTTGATGTTATAATCCACCTTACCAATTAAAGTAAAGTCGTTGAAAAAGCCACCCTCTTGGCGAAGATAATAACGATTCATATAATCTAACTGCATTGTTACTAGGCCAGCGGTCCACTGATTACCCAATGCGATATAGTTAGTATATCTTCCTGGTGCATATTCAATCATATTGGTTGAATAGATTGATTTAAAACAACCATAACTACCATACCATATAATATTATACGCATATAGTCCGTCAAGACGATAACCACGGTCGGCAAAAGGAGAGTTACTTATTTGGGCAATAATTGTGCTACGTCCGTCGTTGGTAGTGTATTGTCCAGACACGCCAAATTCATAACAGTTGACATTATTCCAGAATGTTGACCAATAGTAGACATCAATTGGGGCAGCATCATATTCAAAACCGCCAATATATACGACTTGTTTACCAGCCGATAAGCACCAATTATTATTGATATTATAATTGATATATGCCCAATCAGTTGCGTTGAAG
>JAUNIJ010000161.1 GCA_030523485.1 Bacteroidales bacterium | reverse complement strand
AAATTCTTGAAATTCATAACGTAAACCAGCACCATCCCATTTGTAAAAGAACTTCTTATTTTCGTTTTGATTCTCGTAACGAAGTTCGAAAAAATCGGTTTTCCACCATGGCGCTGGCACATATGCATAACCCTTTGTTCCTGAAATCACCAAATCACCCTCTGTTTTTACACCAAGTCCAACTTTAAACGAGCATATAGTACTTTTATATTGTATAACACCTTTTGTGTACATATCAACTCCCTCTTTCAGACGCGCATAGAGATTGCATTGTTCGAACTGTGTGCCGCAAAGTTTCACGATAGGCAAAAGAGGATAGCTTCCTAACTCAAATATGGAACCTCCAGCTTGTTTGGGGTCGAACTCACGTAATGAAAGATCGTCGTCCCACAGTTTCGACAACGAAGCTTCCACATCCACCACTTCACCAATTACACCCGACTTAATCATCACCATTAAGTGATTAAATGCCGGACAATGAGCTGTTTTATTTGCTTCCATTAGCATTACACCATACGACTCTGAAAGTGAAAATAATTCTCTTGCTTCGTCGCCACTCAACACCAAAGGAGTTTCACAAAGCACATGTTTATGGTGCAAGATACACTGTCGAATATAATCGTAGTGAGTAAGGTGAGGCGATGCAATATACACAGCATCAACGTGTTCGAGAAATACGTCTACATTGTTATACACTGGAATATTGAATTGTTGTGAGAATTCACATGCCACCTCAGGATTAATGTCGTAGACTGCGGTCAAATCCACACCACTCACAACATGAGCTTCTGCTGGAAGCCGACGTGCTACACGTCCGCAACCAATAATACCAACACGCACGTTTACGGTGTCGTTAGCACGAAGCAACGTAGAACTAACACCCACTGTTCGTGGAAGATAAACAACTTTACAATACTCATTTAGATAGTCAAACTTACCATGCCAATCATCTCCTATAGCAAAAATATCGATGTCATATTTTTGTATGTCATCAATCTTTTGTCCCACATAGTCTTCGATAATTATTTCATCAGCATAACCTGTTGCACGAACGGCTTCAACACGTTCCAACACATTGTTACGAACATTTAGCTTGCCACGTTCACGGTCGAAACTGTCGCTTGTAACGCCTACTATCAAATAGTCGCCCAACTCTTTCGCACAACGAAGCAGGTTGATGTGACCCTGATGCAGTAAGTCGTAGGTTCCATAAGTAATGACTCTTTTCATAACTCACCTAAAACATTTAAATTGCAAAATTACTATTTTTTATTGTAGTAGCTTAAACTCAATAGGATAAAACTGCATAGATTACCAACCTAGAACAAAAATGACTCGACAAACAGGCATAAAAATATGTCTCGTTGCAGCAAATAAGTTATGAGATATTTTATAATTTTGTGCCACACAAATCATCTATCGTTAAAGAACACCCAAAATGCACAAAAGAACTTTATTGTCAGTCGTTTGCATATGTCTCACTAGTCTTTTAGCTCTAAACACATACGCAGAAGACACCAAATGGATTGAAGGCCGTGAACTCACCATATGTGGTAAAAACACGAACATTGCATCAAAAAAATATTGTCGTCTACCAATATCATTAGTCAACGACGACCCCGATTTAAAATCTGTTGGCGATTTATCGTCAGGCATCAGCATTCGTTTTAAAACCAATGCTGAAACCATTTCTATTCGTTGGCAAATTCACAAACAAGAACCACTGGACCATCTTACACCATGTGCTGCCAACTGTTTCGACCTCTACGCAAGGCCATCTAGCAACCAGTGGATCTGGGTAGGAAACACCATGCAACAAGACGAAAAAGGTAGCTGTTCGCTGGTAATTGGTGGCGATGGAAAAATGTGCGATTACGAGTTATTTTTGCCTTTAAATGCTGTAGTTGACTCTGTGTTTATTGGTGTCAACGAGAGTGCCTATTTAATGACCATTCAGCCCAACGAACACGCACCTATTGTTTTGTTCGGTTCCGACCGATCGCAAGGATTTTCAGCATCACGTTCAGGACTTTCCACCTCTGCCCTTCTGAGCCGTGCTACAAACAAAGAGGTGATTAACATGGGTTTAGGCAATTTGGCAAATTTTGATGAAATTATGGCCGACATACTTGTCACAACAAAACCCAGTGCCATTGTGGTAGATTGTAACAACAACCTCACGTCAAAGAGTATTATTGAAAGAAGCATCCCTTTCTTCGACCAAATTGCCACGGTTCACTCTGAAATTCCTATCATTTTAGTAGAACAAGCCTTACCTATGAAAAACGCTTATAATCAGGCTGAATATGCTGAAATTAAAGCGAGAAACACAGCGTTAGAACGTGCTTATAAAATGTTGGTTGCCTCGGGACTGAAAAACATTTATTATATGTCGGCAATGGCTTACAAAACCAACGACGTGTCGATAGATGGTATTCATTTCAACGACGTTGGATTGAAAGAATATGTTGAACGTTTAGCAGATTTTCTTTCTAAGATTTCGGTTAAGAAATAAATTTTGAAGAGAAAAGAGACGCAGGAAAACGCATTCTAATAATTTTGTGTCGGCTGTTCTCGTTTCGTGCACGCTGAAAATAATTTTTTGTAGAGAGTTTTGGTTTCGTACATCCTCACATGAAATTATTTTCAGCATGA
>JAUNIJ010000027.1 GCA_030523485.1 Bacteroidales bacterium | reverse complement strand
CATCGCCACAAGAAATTATTGTCAGCGTGAAAACTTTCGTGCATCGCCACAAGAATTCAACATAACACATTTCAACTCAACAAAAACACACCAATAGTCTGCTACAAACACCTTTCTTTCGAATGAAATTCGGAATCAACAAAACATGACTAATTTTTTCGAACAATCGTTCATAGAAAATAAACAAAGAGCCAAAGAAAACAAAAGTATTAGGCTCTATCTTTCTTATCTACCGCCAGTTACAACAACATAAAAGAGAGCAAAAAAATGGTTGCACGATTCGGTAGAAAATCGTAACTTTGCCCTTGTGTAAATCACTGTGCGTTGTTATAAACCATCAACAAAAACACAACCATAGAGATAGACCCATCAACGAATAACACAATAAAAAAAATAAAACTCCAAAAAATGAGAGACATTTTCGAAACCATCAAATCGATTCCAGGCCCACTTGGACAATACCAAGGCAACGCCGACGGATATTTCATGTTCCCAAAACTTGAAGGTGAAATCAACCCAATCATGCGCTTCAACGGTAAAGACGTACTTGTTTGGAGCTTAAACAACTACCTCGGACTGGCCAACCACCCAGAAGTGCGCAAAGCCGACGCAGAAGCTTGCGCAGAATACGGCATGGCTTACCCAATGGGCGCTCGCATGATGAGCGGTGACACCATCCACCACAAAAAACTTGAACAAGACCTCGCCGACTTCGTCGACAAACCAGCAGGCTACCTTGTTAACTTCGGCTATCAAGCTATGGTTTCAATCATCGATGTAATGTGCTCACGTTACGACGTCATCGTATACGACTCAGAAGACCACGCTTGCATCATGGATGGTATCTTCCTTCACAAAGCCAAAGGCGGCAAAAGCTTCGTTTACCCACACAACGATATCGAGAAATGTGAGAAAATGATCGGCATGGCCGAAAAATACATTGAAAAAGAAGGCGGCAAAGGCGGCATCATGGTTATCACCGAAGGCGTATTCGGCATGGCAGGCGACCTCGGCGCACTCGACAAAATCTGCGAATTGAAAAAACGTCACAGTTTCCGTCTGATGATCGACGACGCTCACGGCTTCGGCACCATGGGACCAAAAGGTGCAGGCACAGGCACACACTTCGGCGTACAAGACGGCGTAGACATCTACTTCGCAACATTCGCTAAAAGTATGGCTGGCATCGGTGCTTTCGTAGCATCAGAACGCGAAATCGTTGACCACCTACGCTTCAACATGCGCTCACAAATCTTCGCAAAATCACTCCCAATGCCAATGGTAAAGGGCGCTATGAAACGTCTTGAACTTTTGCAAAACTGCCCAGAACTTCGCGAACAACTCTGGACAGTAGCACGCACACTACAAAAAGGTTTGAAAGACCGTGGCTTCAACCTCGGCAACACCATGTCGCCTGTTACACCTGTATACCTACAAGGCGACATCGCTGAAGGCACCAACCTCGTTGTTGACCTCCGCGAAAACTACAACATCTTCTGCTCTATCGTTACCTATCCAGTAGTGCCAAAAGGTGTTATCATGCTCCGCATCATCCCTACCGCCGCTCACACACTCGAACACGTGGAACGCACCATTGCCGTATTCGACGAAATCAAAGGAAAATTGGAACGTGGCGAATACCGCAAAGAGATGCCTAACATGAACCTCATCAACAAAGCATAACAACATGAGCTATAAAATAACGTGTCGCGCTTGCGGCCACGTAATCAACTCATTCTCCGAATGGTTTGCCCACGGGCAAACCTGCCCGGAGTGTGGTGGAAAACATGGCGAAGTAAGCTACGATGCCGACTATAGTTTCTTAAAAGACTTACCCGGCAAGAAAATCGACAACTTCTGGCACTATATTAATGTACTGCCTCTGGAAAAAAGCGAAAACATAGTAACACTCGGTGAAGGCGCTGTGCCCATCGAAGAATGGGAATTTCTCGAACACTACGCCAAAGAACACGGCATCGACTGCAAAGTTTATGCCTATCGCAACGACCTCAACGGTGGCACAGGTACACTGAAAGATGTAGCAGCATCACTCGGCGTTTCGCTCTTTAAAGAAAACGGAGTCAAAGAATACTGCATCTCATCAACAGGAAACTCCGCTACCGCCTATGCAACCTACTGCGCTAAAGCCAACGTGAAATTCACTAATTTCGCGCCCAACAACATCTGCCAAGATTCCATAAACGCGATAGAAAAAGTAGGACAACGCGTAGTCGTTTCACAAGGCGACTATGGCAAAGCAAAAGCAGAAGCTGCCGACTACGCTGCCAAAAACAATGTGCTCATGAGCTTCGGTAACTTCGACCCCATACGCATCGAAGCCAAGAAAACCATGGTGATGGAATTCCTTCGCCAATTAGGCAAAATGCCCGACGTATACATGCAAGCCGTAGCAGGTGGCACCGGACCAATCGCCGTCGATAAAGGAATTCGCGAGATTGCTCCCTATGGCAACTATAAACTGCCACGCATGGTGCTCGCTCAACAAGACCTCTGCGACCCTATGGTACGCGCATGGGAAAAAGCCAAAGCAAACAACTTCCCAGAAGGCTACGAGAAAGATTTCCAAGCCGTTGACGGAAGCAAGACAAAAGTGTCAATCCTCAACGCCGCCAACCCTGGCATGTATCCTTTAGTGGCACCAATCGTTAAAAGAAGTAACGGCGACTTCGTTCGCGTAGCTGAAGCAGAATTACCAAACTACGCTGCTGAAGTTTACCGCCAAAAACACACATTCATCGGACCAGCCGCTACTGTATGTCTCGCTGGTTTCTACCAAGCCATTAAAGAAAATAAAATCAAACAAGGCGAAACTGTGGTGATTAACCTCGGTGAAAGCGCCAACCGCAACGAAGCATTCGTGCAACAAACAAAAGCTTTGTTGTAGACTACACAACAACACCACACAACCAACAACAAAATCAAAAGAAAAACAGGGACATCCATAACATAGGCAGTCCCAACCGACTTCCGATTACAAACAAACCGGATGTACCCTGTTTTTTTTACAAAAACCCCTTAAGAATGGGAAACCTCTACAAACTCATCTCTGAAGACCCTCGCTTTGAAGAATGTCTGACCGCTTGCATGAACTGCGGCATCTGCACTGGCGTATGCCCAGCAGCAGAATTCTACAACTATGACCCACGTAAAATTATGGACATCGTTCAACGTCAAGACGAGAAAGAGATTGAGAATCTGCTAAGTAGCGACACCATATGGTACTGCGGACAATGCATGTCGTGCAAAACACGATGTCCAAGAAACAACATACCCGGAACAATGATCAATGTTCTACGTAAAGTATCGCAAGAAATGGGATATTTCGCAACAAGCGAAAAAGGCATACAACAGTTCGCACTCAAAGAAGCACTCGTAAACAACATCCTCGAAATTGGCTACTGCGTACACCCCGACCGCGTACTACCAGAGAGACATCCCGAACAGGGACCTATCTGGGAATGGTATGTCGAACACATCGAAGACATAGCGCCAAAATTAGGTGCAAACTACCACGGCGATGGACCAGGCGCCCTACGCAACATACGCCAACAAAACCTCGACGAAATAAAACTCATCTTCGAAGCTACTGGTGCTATGAAACTTACTGAAGAAATAGACAGCGCAGCAAAAAAAGAAAGCGGCATCAGCAACAACGAAGAACTTTTCGACCGAGTATTTACCTATAACAGCGAAAACAACGAAGAGTAGCCCACAACACGTATACATACCCTTACATTATTACAACATACGCCACACACTACTCTCAACACAATAATAAATCAAGACACCTCTATGGCAAAACGCTTCTGGAACGAATATCAAAAAGAAATAGCCGACGACCACTATTTCTACGAGCGTAGCTGCATCCGTCAAACCTTTTTCCCTGGCTCCGAAACAGCATTCTTACGCATACTACGCGAAGAACTAGGGAAAGACATCAAAGACGAGATGAACCAACATACTTGCACCGGCATCGGATATCACAGCGATGTCGTACCATTCGAAACAACCATGGTGATAGTAGCACGCCTCTTCGCACTCATGACCGAAGACGGCTACGAAAACTACGTCCCTTCGTGCGTCACCTCTTTCGGCATATTCAACGAAATGGTAGAAACATGGAAAGAACAACCAGAACTGTTGGAAAAAACACGAAAAATACTCAAAGAGACAACAGGAAGAACATTCGAAATTCCTAAAAACATTGCACACCCATCCGACATCATTTTCAAAAACCGGTTCAAACTCAAAGAAAAAATGAAATACCAACTCATTAACCGTCGAACCGGAAAACCATTGAAAGTAGTGGAACATATCGGATGCCACTATGCCAAAATATTCCCATCGAAAGGTATCGGCAACGCTGAATTTCCATACGTTCTTGCTGGCATGATTGAAGCATGGGGCGGTGAAGTAATCGACTACCCAGAACGACGACACTGCTGCGGATTTGGATTCCGACAATATCTCGTACAAGCCAATCGCGGCTACTCTGTGGCAAACACCAAAAAGAAATTCGAATCGATGGAGCCTTACGAACCAGACTTCATAGTAACAAACTGCCCAGGCTGCTCTATGTTCTTAGACAAATGGCAATACACTATCGCAGAAATAGAAAACAAAACCTACGACAAAGCAGGCTACGGCATTCCCGTACTTACCTACGAAGAAATGGCTGGCATACTACTCGGATACGACCCTTGGGAATTAGGACTACAGCTACATCAAGTACAATGCGAACCACTACTCGACAAAATCGGCATTGCCTACAACCCTAACGAAAAATACACAGGCAAAGACGGCAAAATGCTACCAACACCCGAACACCCTCAAAACCTAAAAGTATAACATGGACACCCCAAAACAACATATCGTAGTGATAGGCGGTGGCCCCGCTGGCATCGTAGCGGCAGCACAACTCGCAAAAACACACCGCGTCACACTACTCGAAAAGAACGACAAACTCTGCAATAACATTACCAATAAATTCAAACTCTTCCCTAACTTTGCCGACGCCGACGAAACAGCAGCAGAACTCATAGCGACGACAAAGAACGAAAACATCACCGTTAACACATCAGCCGAAGTAACAAAAATAAACCGCGCTGACAACAAATGGGAAGTAACCACCGACAAAGACACCATCACCGCCGATGCTGTGGTAATAGCAACAGGTTACGACATATTCGACGCACATCGCAAAGAAGAACTCGGATACGGCATCTATCCTGGCATCATCACATCGCTCGAACTAGAACAAATGATGAAATCAGGCAACGTAGTCACACGATTCGGCGACAAACCACGACGCATCACTTTCCTACAATGCGTAGGCTCACGCGATGCAAAAATCGGTAATCACTACTGCTCCAAACTATGCTGTGTGACCGCCGTAAAACAAGCTATCGAATTACGCAAAATATCACCGGAAACCGAAGTATTCCTTTTCTACATGGACCTCAGAATGTGGGGACAAGGCTTCGAAGAACTCTACCGACAATCGCAAGAAGAACATAACGTACATTTCGTACGTGGCAGAATATCTGAAGCCGCCAGCACCTACGACGGACGCATACAAATAAAAGCAGAAGACACACTCATCGGACAACCACTCAAGATGAACACCGACTTCCTTGTTCTTATGGTAGGCATGGAACCATCGTGCGGCACAAAAAATCTATCACAACAATGCAACATCAGCGGCGACTACGGATTTGCTGCCAGCAAGACACCACACTTGCTCGACCAAACAACAGAACAACCTGGCATCTTCCTCGCTGGTAGCTGCAAACGCCCCTACACGCTCTCCGACACCATCAACGACGCCTACGCTGCAGCTGCTGCCACAGAACGCTATCTCAACGAAAAAGCGTAAAAAAAGAAACAACAGCCAACGCATTATTTTCGCACACAACAAATGAAACCTTTCGGATTCAAAATAGCAACCACACACACCATCATTGTCGACGACAAACCACTCGACACACTATCGCCAATCAGCGGACAAGTGCCTACGTTTCGCCGATGCATGAACTGTGGTGGATGCACCGCAACATGCTCTGCGGCACACTTCACACAGTTCAACATACGCAAAATACACAACCTCTACAGATGGCACCAAATAGAACTGCCAAAAAAAGAACTCGAAAAATGTATGCTCTGCGGCAAATGCACACTGGTGTGTCCGCGCGATGTTAATCTGCGCTCATTAATCATCTACATGCGACGCAACATCGACGCACTAAAGAAAAAAGAGGAGGGAGAACAATGACCACACAATTCCATCCTTTCGTACTCCCCTTCACCATTGGAGCCGCCATACTGTTCTGCACTATCATCTACAAATTCACACGATGGATTCAAACGCTCGACCGCAAACAGTACCATACAGCAAAACGCACCTTCATGACATCCGACATCTTCCCTGCACTATGGAAGATGATCAAAGACATATTCAAAGAATCGCTACTACACATCAAAGTCAGCAAAATCAACCGACGACTTGGCTATATGCACCGTAGCATCGCCTTTGGTTGGTTTCTACTTATCGTTGTCGGACTCATCGAAACCATCATACACTTCGGATTCCGCGGACATGCTCCATGGACAGGCGTTTTCTACCGTTTCTTCGTCTACGGCAACAACAACATCGTGCAACAAGTGTTTGCCACCATCATGGACCTCCTACTGCTCTACGTGCTCTCTGGAGTAACGATGGCATTCATCAAATCGCACCGACCAAAAACCGTAGGCATGCGCAAAACCACCGTACTTAGATGGTCCGACCGTTTGCTACGATACGCACTTTGGAGCATCTTCCCACTACGACTGCTCTCAGAAACTATGACCGCAACACTACACAACAACGGCGGCATTATCACACAAACACTCGGCAACCTCATTCCACTACAAGTTGCCGAACTACTCGAGGTACCACTCTGGAGCCTCTACTCCATTGCACTTTGCATTTTCTTCGTCTTCATGCCTTATTCACGGTTTATGCACATCTTCACCGAACCACTGCTGATATTCCTGAAAAGCTTCGGTGTGAAAGAAAGCAAACAACCCACAGGATTCACTAAGACAGAACTGTCGGCTTGCTCACGATGCGGCATATGCATCGATGTGTGTCCGCTCAACAACGAACTTAACATCAACAACATACAAGCCGTCTATCTGCTACGCGGACTGCGACACGGACTTGCCTACCGCTATGCTGCCACCAACTGCCTACTTTGTGGCAGATGCGTAGAAGCATGCCCCGTTGGCATCGACATTGATGCCATCAGACTACAGGCACGCAACAAAAAACGCATCGATTTGCGCAACAACTACACCTACATCAAAGAACGCCCATTCAATGCTGTCGGACGCGTCGCTTTCTTCGGAGGATGCATGTCGCACCTCACACCTAACATCCAAGAGTCGATGAAGAAGATCTTCCAAGCTGTCGGACAAGACTATTGGATTATGGACGAAGAACGAACCATCTGCTGCGGACGACCTCTCGAACAACAAGGATTCAGCAATCAGGCTGCCGAACTCAGGCGGAAAAACACCGCCATGATAATCGAATCGCACGCCACTATGCTCATCACCTCGTGCCCTATCTGCTACCGATCATTCACACAAGAATATCACCTACCTATTAAGGTGATGCACCACACCGAATACATCGCCATGCTCATAGAAAAAGGGCTACTATCGCCAGAAATGAGCGACTTACGCATCGCCTACCACGACCCATGCGAACTTGGACGTGGTTGCGGCATCTACGACGAGCCACGACAGGTGCTTAGCACTGTCGGCACACTTACAAACGTGCCACTACAACGCGAAAACAGTCTCTGCTGCGGATGCAACCTCGGCAACACACGACTCCAAAGCACACAACAACTCAAAGTACGCGACACCACACTCAACAACCTTAACACCGACCACCCAGACCTCATTGCCACAGCATGCCCTATGTGTAAAAAAGCATTCCAACAATCAACAACACAACGCGTTGCCGATGTGGCAGAACTTGTGGCACAACAAATAAAAAACATTGAATCATGAAACTCAACCTCAAACGACCACTCGTATTCTTCGACATCGAATCGACTGGACTCAACATCGCTAAAGACCGCATCGTAGAAATCTCGTATTTGAAAGTCTATCCCAACCAAACACGAGAAAGCAAAACCATGCGACTCAATCCGGAATGCCCCATCTCTACAGAAGCCACCGCCGTACACCACATCACCAACGATGACGTAAAAGACTGCCCAACATTCCGCCAAGTAGCACACGAACTAGCCTCCGTATTCCAAGGATGCGACATCGCCGGCTACAACTCCAACCGATTCGACATACCACTGCTCGCCGAAGAATTCGAACGCACCGAGACTGACTTCGACCTAAAACGTTGCCAACCTATTGACGTACAAACCATTTTCCACCGTATGGAACAACGTACACTCACTGCAGCCTACCGCTTCTACTGCAACAAAGACCTCGAAGGAGCCCACGCTGCTGCTGCCGACACCGAAGCCACCTACGAAGTGCTCTGTGCGCAACTCGAACATTATGGCGATGCACTACCCAACGACGTTGAGGCACTGTCGGTTTTCACATCACAAACACGCAACGTCGACTACGCTGGCTTCATCGTGCTCAACGAAGTCGACAAACCAGTGTTCGGATTCGGCAAATACAAGGGAAGACTTGTGACAGAAGTGTTAAACGAGGCACCTGGTTATCTGAGTTGGATTCTAAACGCCGACTTCCCACTCTACACCAAACGAAAATTCAAAGAGATACGACTCAAGAGTACCACAAAGAAATAACGACAACACAAAGAAACTTTTGCAAAGAGGTGTTCCACAACATAGTGAAACACCTCTTTCTTTGTTTGTGCATCCGAAAGAACAACAAAAACAACTTAACATTTTGCAGAGCAAAATGATTTATGCCACAGTAAAAATAGGTAAACAACAACGAAACAATGAACGCACACAAAAACTTATCATCACGTGTGATTTGTTGTTAAGGAACGATTGACGACACAACGAAATAAGACACAAAAAAAGGCTGACATCGTTCCATGTCAGCCCACAACTAATATTATTTTGCTTTGATTCGCACGTCGTAAACAGTAGTTTGTTACTCGTATTTTGCTTTGAACGCTACGGCATAAAGTCGCATTTGTTTCACCATAGCAAGCAGTCCGTTGGAACGTGTTGGCGAGAGGTGTTCTTTAAGTCCAATAGCATCGATGAAATGCAAGTCAGAATTGATAATTTCGTTGGTTGTTGAACCCGACAACACCTTAATAAGTAACGAAACAATGCCTTTCACGATGATGGCGTCGCTATCGCCTTGATAAGTAATAACGCCATTGTCGTAGTTTGCCGTAAGCCACACTTTGCTTTGACAGCCGTCGATAAGGTTTTGTTCTGTTTTGTCTGCCTCAGGCATTTCAGGCAGTGCATTGCCCAATTCGACTAAGTATTGATAGCGGTCCATCCAATCGTCGTAGAGTGAAAATTCGTCGATAATTTCCTCTTGTCTTTCTTCGATATTCATTATTGCGTTTGTTTCGTTTGGGTTTATTTTTTTACGGCATCGTTGGTGTGGTTTCCGGAGCGTCTCTCACTCACAATGAGCAATGCTTCGTCTTTGAGTTCGTTGGGTATTTCAATGTTACGCAGCTGTAGGCTTCTGAGCCATCCGGCAACATCGGATTCGCGCAACGAGAAGAGCACCTCCTCAACCATGTCGTATTCTTCTTCAGTAAATGTGTAGGGATCTTTACCTGCCAAAGCATCTAATTCTTCATCATCAAAATAGATTATTTCGTCGGTCGACGAGAGCAGACGGTCGCGCTCGCACACAGCATGTGCGCCACAGCAGTCGTCGGGAACGGTTTTGTCCGGTTCGAGATTTTCTTTTTTCACCAAGAGCAGAACGAGCACGACAGCTATCACGAGTGCCAATATGACGATGAGGATGAAGAGCATGGTGTTGTTGTAAAAATGTGTGCAAAGTTACTTGTTTTTGCTGAATGTGTACTGTGTTGTCGGCAGTTAGTTTACAAAAAAAAGACGGGGCGCTATTCACATAGTGCCCCGTTGGGTATTTCTAAAAAAATACTATATAATAAAGTTGTTACAATTATCCTTGACGTTTGCTTAACTTTATGGTGTGTAGCACACGTACGACAATTAAGAGTAGGAGTCCTACGACGAGGCACCATGCAGAACCAACAGGAACATTGTTGGTTGGTTCGCCAGGAGGTGTGCGTAGGGAACCTGCATATTGCGGTTCGCCTGCTGTTTCAAATGGAGTGATTTGTGTGCCAAAGAGTCCATTATTCACGTTGAGGCTTCGGTCGTTGAAAGATGTCACGCTTTCGGAAATGTCACGACCATCGAACATGGCATAGTTGTCGTCGTATTGGTTCATGAGTTCTTCGTTGCTGAAGAACGAGCCATCGTAGATTTGTGCTTGTGTTGTTACCGACATGGTCAATGCCACAAGAGCCATCAATAAAATATATTTTTTCATTGTTGTAGTCTTTTCAGTTTTTAGTGTATGTATTGGTTTCATCAATTACTTAATCACTACTTTCTGTGTGAAGTTGTTGTTTTCTGTCACGGCTTGAACGGCATATACTCCAGCAGGCAACGAGATTCCGACAAACTGGCTGTTGGCATCTTGATGTATGATGCGTTGACCAGCACCGTTGTAGACATTAATTTCCAGTAGCATGTCGTTCGACGACACAGCAATTGAGCCGTCAGGTTGCACGAAGATATTGATGCCTTCGGTGGTTGTTGTGATGTCGATGTCGGTGTTTGTGTCCACAACTTTTTGTATGAAGTAGCGTATTGCTTCACCTTGTTTTGTCGTTGTGATGGTTATTTCGTTGTTGTTGTCGATGAGTGTTGAATTGTTTTCAACAGCATCGTAAAGATAGAGTTGACCATTAAAGTTGTCGGCTCCTTCGAACGAGAGTTTTGCTGTGGTAGTTTTGTTGGCGTAAACAGCTACAGGCACGTTATTGATGGTGTTGAGAGTGTTTACGTTCAAAGCATTGTTACCACCAACAGTGTAGATTGCCGATGGTGTGTAGTCGCTGTTAGCAATCATCATCTTAGCGTCTTCGTTGGCGTTGTAGTTTTCGGTAGCCATTGCGTTCTCGCTGATGTTAGCGTAGGATTTGTGACCTTCGCATTTTGCTTTGATGTAGAGTTGAGCGCCCATTGCCATGTCTTTTGCCACTGGTGTGGTGGTCAAGTCGCTTGGTAGGAGTGAGATGTTTACAGAGGTAGCTGTAGCGTCGGTTTTCTTCAACATAACAGCGCGCATTGGTGCGAGGTAACCAGCTACGATTTCCGATGGCATGCTGCTTACGTTGCCTTGTCCGTTAACGATGGTGTATTGTGTCCAGTCGAGTGTGTTGGCACTGCTTGCAACCCAATAGCTGTATTCGTCAGCGATTTCGGCGTTGTGAGCAATCATTTTTTCGAGGTCGATGTAAGCCAT
Organism: Bacteroidales bacterium; assembly: GCA_030523485.1. GTDB lineage: Bacteria > Bacteroidota > Bacteroidia > Bacteroidales > Paludibacteraceae > HGM05398. Next base: position 5,416 of record JAUNIJ010000027.1, on the reverse strand, counting down.
GGTTGGGTTACCGAAGACGATATAGTCGTCGCCAGCTACGGAGTTGATTTCGTAGTCAGATGTCATTGGGAAGGCGAGTTGTCCACCATTAGGTCTTGGTGTTGATTCGCCAATGCCTGTTGGGTTACCATAGCTGTAGTAGTACAGGGTGGTTTCTTTACCAGGCAATGTTACGATGAGGTCGTAGTCTTCTGTTTCACCTTTGCGTGTGTCGTAGCCCCATACTGAAGCGGCAGCACCAGGGTTGTACTCTTGTTTAACGCCGTTGAAGTTCGAGGTCCAGTTGTTAGCACCTACAGTTACGTTTACTGCGTTGTTCACACCGCTCCAGCCTACGTTATATGCGGTGGTGTTGTTGTAGAGGTTTTGCCAGAATTGTACGTTGTAGTTACCGTCATAGTTTGTTACAACGAATGGGTCGTGATTGTCCATTTCTGAGGTTGGCACGTTGAAGTCGCCAGAATACATGCTTTGCATTGGCATGCCTACTAATGTCCAACGCGACGAAGGAACTGTCATATCGACATAAGCTTCGTTATATTTGAGCGATTGTTGGTTGCCCATCATTGCATTTGCTGCAAAGAAGATTTGATCAACGGTTGTGATGTCGTAGTTAAAATCGTAGTTGATATAAGGTGTAGCACCTGGTTCGTCAACCATGCCTGAAGCTGTTGGCAATACAGGATATACTGTTGCATTGCTTGGGATAATCACGTTAGTGAAGTCTTTTGGAACGAAACCATTGCGTACGATTTCACCTTTTACCGTAGCCACACTCCAGTTGTTGTCGTTGTTCCATGCAGCATTGGTGCTTGACATTGGTGTCCAAACGGCATATGCTGGTACTACTTTTACGAGGAAGTAGTTCATGCCAACCGTACACTCTCCTTCAGCGAGTGTGCCATCTGAGTTGAGACGGTTGAAGTCGACAGCAACAGCATATTCATAACCTTCTTGTAGTGTTCCGAGTGCGTTAACGTTGATATTGATGTAGTCGCCTTGTTTGAGTGTGCTGAGGTTTGAGTAAGGGATAGCCACTTCAGTGGTTACGCTTGGGTCGGTAGTGAATTCAGGTATCAAACGTAATCCTGTAACTTGAACATTGTCGAGTTCGCGAATTTGCATTCTTGCGGTTGCATCGTTCACGCCGATACGTGTTGCAGCTACTCTGTTGTCGGCAGCGTCGTCGGTGTAGTTGAGGTTAATGTCACCAAGTTTTAAGAATCCTGTTGGTTGAGTACGTGCTGTGATGGTGAGTTCGGTAGTAGAGAGGCAGATGCCTTCAGTGATTGGGTTGCCCTCCATATCAACAACGGTGCCGTTGATCGGGAAGAGTGTCACTGTTTTCGATTCGCCAGCAGTGAGATATTCGTAGTGAATATTTTCACTCAACACCAACAAGCCGTCGGCTGCTATTGTTTGAAGAATTGAGAGGTCTTGCGCGGTGAATACGCCAAGAGCAACCACGTTATTGAGAGAAGTAGCATTTGGATATGCGGTGCGGAAGTGTATCATCGCATCGTGCAACTCTCTTGTTGTGAAGTTATAGTTTGTAGGAATGTTGTTGTAGGAGAAGAGCACCCAGTCGCCGATGCAAGTACCATCGACTTGTTTAATGCTGTTATCCTCGTCGTCAGTCACATTAATAGTGATAGCAGGTTGAAGTGAGTGTACTGCTTGTGCGCAGAGTGAGCCTAATTCGTTTTCGTACGTAATGGTGTTGTTGACCGACAAGGCTTGTGGAATGGTAACAACGATAGAACCTTGGAATCCACAATCGCCACTGCTTGCTTGTCCAAACGAAGGAATGGTTTCTGAGTCTAAAGGAGAGATATCTTGTGTACGTTCTGTCAATTCTACTGCATATTCTCTACCTCTTACAAACTTATCGGAAACGTGAAGGATATAGAGAATATAAACCGTTTGGTTTTCGTTGATCACCTCTTCGAGATAACCATAGAACCTATCGGTGTTGTTGGTTTTGCAATAGGATTCTCCGGCATTAATCATGTCAGAAAGTGACGTCCAGAGCATTCCTTCTTGTGGATTAGCTACAACACCATTTGTGAGTGTTGTTGTGGTGCGGTCGATGAAATATTGTGTTTCGAGTACGCCATAGATACTGCCATCTTTTGGTGTGCGCTTATTCAGATAGTCGAGGTCAAGCGTTTGTCCGATGCCAATGCCAGGAATGATTCTGGAGTTATCGCGCCATTGATAATAGTATTTTGTACCTGTCGACAAGGTGTTGTTATAGTTTACGCGGAGCACCGAAGTAATCTTGTTGCTTGAAGCATCGCAGCTTACTTGACCTTGATAAGGAAGCACCGCTTTCTTACCTTTCCAGAATTTGATATCGTCGATACAGAAGTCGTTACCACTGTTATTAGCGCAGTTGTTGACGATTTGCAGACGATATTCATTGTAGTCGGTGTTATCGTTGGCATCTTTTTGTATTTCGAACATGTATTGATACCAATGTCCACCTTGCGTAACGTCGCCAGTGGTGAATGTGGTAATAGCTGTTTCAGTGCCGTCAGCATCGATACCAGTGATTACGAAGTTGAGGTTAGGAGCAGCGCCATAGCGACTAGGGTTGTTGGCTGCTACACGTGCAGAGACAAGGAGTTTTGAGCCATTGCAAAGTTCGCCATCGATAACGAGATTAGCAAGGATAGAAGGTTGTGCTGCGCCGTCGGCATACAGGAAGGTGCTGTTATCAAGAGCTCTTACTGGGGCTCTTCCAGGATCCCAACCGGCAGAATAGGTTAACAAAGCATACTCGCCATATTGAGCATATTTGGAGTTGGTGGTGTTGGCAACTGTTGTGCCTGTCACGCCATTACTATTTTTATAAGTATTACGAGCTACACCATTATATTTAGCAAAGCCGTATGAGCATTCATCCCAGCTGATTGGCTGTGTACCATCGTAGCTGTTGAAGTCTTGATAAGCTGCAAGGTTATAAATTCTGCTAAGCACTTGTGTGGTGTTACCATTTACAACGGTGTCGTTGTCTGGGCTGATCACTTCTGAAGCATTTACCACGTGTACGTTAAAGCGTGCGATGTTGTAGCCATTGCAGGTAACATCGACGGTGTAATCGCCAGGAGCGGTGATTGTGGTGTTGATATATTTTTCATTGCCACTAACAAAGGAACCTCGTGAGGTATTCCAGTTGGTTGAGTTGGCAAGACTATTGCCATTGCCGTCGTAATAGTTGTTGCGAGGGTAATTCAAACCAAGGTTAATGCTTTTGCCAGCAGGAGCGATGATGTTGTGTGTCTCATAGAAAGTGCTGCCAGTGCAATTCGCCATCACAGCACTCATTTCCGTAGCGGGACGTATGTCGAAAATAGCGCGATAAGAGAGTGTTGGCTCAACAAAAGTAGCAATAGTGTTGATGTTGAAGTCGATGTTGTTGTTGGTAGGGGCAGGAGTGAAGTCTTCGTAAGCAGAGAGGTCGCAAGCAATCATTTTGTGGCTTGCACCGTTCATAGTAAATGTTGCATTTTGTGCATCGTTGTTTCTACTTGTAGAGTTGGAAGCGCTCAATTTAAACTCACCTGCAGTATGATGGGTGTAACCCGTAGGTGTAGCGAGGTTATCCGAAGCTAAGTCGGTATTATAATCGTACCAACGGCTGTAGGAAGGGAATGTTCGCTCTTGCAGTTCCAATGTCTTGCTTCCGCCATCAGGAATATAGACGATAGTTTTGTAGGTGTGAACGCCTTGCATGCCGTTTGCCATCATCGGACGGCCGCTGGCACCTGCTTTGTGACTGAAGTTGTGTGTAACAGTACCTGTTTGTGTGAATGTTGCTGTGGCTGTAGTCACATTGTTACCACCTACGGCAAACGTTGCGGTGATGGTGGTAGAACGACTACTACCTGTGAGAGCAGGAGCGGCGACTGTATTGTTACTATTGTTAACGGTAGCCCAGCTGTCGTTTGAAGCATAGCTTACTGTGTAAGAAGGAACAACTGCCGTAGTAGTAGTGGATGAGCCGTTAATCACTGTCGAACCGTTGGTATAGGTATCGGTAACAATGGTGTTGGCAGTCAAACTTGGCGATAAGATCGAGGTGCCACTAGCAGCGTTTTGTGTGGCAGGATTGATGTTTAAGACACTATTATAGTTTATTGTGGTGTTAGTGCCTTTCGTCCAGGTTAGCTCTGTGGTGTTAGTGCCTGATGTATTTAAGGACCAACCATTATTATAACTGAGGTAACGACCTCTATTACCCAAAAAATTAGAATAAGGAACAAAAAAACTCGTTGCATCATAACTAAAGTTAGCAGATGAAGTGGAGATTGTCAAACCATTAGGAGCACCTAAGGTTCCAGTAGAATAGCCAAGATACTTCCCCGTAGCCACATTTTTCAGTGTATAGTTGCTACCGGAGACAGTGACTTCCCAAAGTGAATAGAGGGTAGGAGTGCCAGTTACGTTTGCGACATTATCTTTGACATCCGTCGACAGATAGTTCGTACCGGAAGCAATGGTGATAATATCGCCGCTACTGAATTGTGCCGCTACCGAAAGAGGCACCAATAGAAGCATGCAGAAGATGCATAGATGTAGAATGCGTCTCATTGTTAAATGTTTTTAAGCTTGATATAATTAATTAGTTTATTATTTGCTGTTTCGTAGCACCGCGCGTTGCCAAGTCTTTACATTAGTCTTTACAAAAAGTGCGCAGTATATTATATATAATGTATTCAATTGTAGCAACTCTTCCTATGCGATAATCGTGTTTCCAATGAGACAGTTCTGGGCGATAGAAAGTTAAATACATTGATCTATTCGCTTGCCCAGTGAGTTTTTTCGCCTTTCATAGTCTTTCTGATAATAGTCTTTACAAGTCTTTACAACCCACCATTCTGTTCGGGTGTATTTGTGGCGGCGAAAAAATCACATGGGAGCGTAAATTTTCACGACGCAAAGTTAGCACATCACACCCTATTATAATAGGATTTTTTGAACACAAGCCTTGCATTTTTCTTACATGCACACCAACGATTACCCCCCCCCACATAACAAGCTGTGGTTTAATAAGTTAGCAATGTATTACAATTTTATTAAATTTATTCTGCCACTAAATTTTGACAGAAAAACACAAATTTCGGTGCAAAAAAGTCCAAATTTTACGTGTTCGAAAGGCTCTCTTATGAGGTCGAAAATTCCATTTCCAATCAAATTTCTGCTTAAAACTTCCAAACGCGACAAAAAATTAAATCCAGACAAGACACAACGAAGAAAATCTTACAGTTTGAAAGTATTTTTAACCGACAAACACCGCATAACAGCCATTCCTACAGATATTTCAGGTGCAAAGAAACGAAACGAAAACATTTGATGAATAACCCGTCAAAAAACATGACAACGCACTACATTGAGCAACCAAATTAGACAT
>JAUNIJ010000026.1:5411-16970 GCA_030523485.1 Bacteroidales bacterium | reverse complement strand
CACAAAAAAAGCTCCGCCGTGGTTGGGCGAAGCTTAGAGATATAGAGATAAGTTTTGTTTTGTCGTTACACTATAAGTCATCCGTTTGTTCGTAATAATACGAGTAGTCGATGCCTTTCATGAAGATTTCGCGATCGTCTATTTTTGTAGTCAAAGCACCACATAATAGTTCTTTAATGCGAGCAGAATCAGCTACACTACTACGCATCGCTTCCAAATAATCGTTCTTATTGATTTGACTCCAATCGACACAGCGTTTCAACGAACGCTTCAGCATTAAGTCGAGCCAAATGCGTGTGCTACGTCCGTTACCTTCCATAAAAGGATGCACCACATTCATTTCCACATATTTACTAACAATCTCATCGAAAGAGTTCTCTGACATCAGCTCTATTTCCGGCAATATCTTATTGAAATAGAGCACGTTTGCAAAAGTAAATCCCTCTTTCGAGATATTTTTCGTACGAAGTTGTCCAGCAAAATCGTAAAGACCACCGAAGATATAGGCGTGTATCTGCTGCAGACATTTGACAGTACCAGGTTCAAAGCTATTGAGCAGACCACTCTCATAGAGTTCATATGCTTTTTTCTTGCTCTGCCCATCTAAAGTATTATCACTATATAAGAACCAGTCTAAGAAAGTATGAGCACGATTGTTCGGATAATTTTTGGCAAGTAGAACAACCTCCTCACTATCTAACACGTCAGCCTTTCGCTGTTTGCCATCGGGAGCCTCAAATTTAAACTCGTGAGCGCCACTCACGAGTTGAATTCCTGAAGCAGAGAGTTTCTTCTTCAACCATCGCCAATAGTTACCTGCTTTCACGTAATTGGGTTCACCGTTTATGGCACGAACAACATCAATGGCAGAAAATCGCCACTGGTTATTCTCGTCATCCCAAACGGCACGAACCTCCCAATCGTTATAGAATCGTATCGATTTCTTCATCTTACATACTTTTTAATCTTCGCAAATACAACATTAGTCATGTAACTATCCTTTTCATTTGCTAAAGAATGAGACGTTGCTTCCATCTCGTTTTTATGTTGCAAATATACTCATTTTTCGACATCTAACTCAACAACTTGACACAAAAAAGCTCCGCCGTGGTTAAGCGAAGCTGATGTATTATTTTATTATTATGTTTTAATTGATGTTATAGGTGTGCACAGAATTGCCTTGTGCTGTTGGCAGATAGTTGATGCCCCACCAACACATTTGTAGACAACAGAAGCAGACGATGAGCAACCAGGCAGCAATGCGTGTTTGTTTGGGACGTGCCAAGCGCTGATGAATGTAGGACAGATAAAGCAACCACGTTGCCGCCGCCCAAGTCTCTTTGGGGTCCCACGCCCAATAATGTCCCCAAGCCTCTTTTGCCCACAACGCCCCGAAGAGCATGGCAACGGTCATCATCGAGAGTCCAACATAAACCATATTGTCGGCGGCTTCGAGTGTGCCGCGTTTCACAAGGGTGTAGATGGCAATGAGTGTTGCGACACCGAAGAGTGCGTAACAAAACATGTAGATGATGACGTGTGGCGCAAACCACGGCGATTGCAGAGCAGGCATCAATGTTTTGTTATGTATCTCAGGTTTGAAAATATTAACGCAGATGAACACGATGCTAAGCACTGTTGAAAACGACAGCACCCATCTGTAGCGCCAACGACTGTAGATGACGATGCCAGCAAGCGAAAGGAAAGCGCTGTACCACAAGCGTGTCTCGCCCATGGTGCGTAATGGCGGTCGTTCAAGACTCGTCCACAGCAAAGCGATGAAGGCTGAGAACACCACCAATCCGATGGCGCTAAAACCAAGAGCTAAAGCGCGACGCTGACGAAAAGATGCCAAGGCACCGCCTATCCACAGCAGCACGGAAGGAAGGGCAAAGTAGATGAAATCGCTCCAGGTTATCATTGCTGTTTTCTTTTATGATTTATCGTAAAAAACATGACTACTGCTCCCGCAAGCAACATATAGATGCCGACATAGACTGCAGGAAGCCATGGGTCGTTAACAAGTTCTACCACCGATGTCGAGCTCCATCGACCCATGCGTTCGTCGTAGCTTAATTGATAGATGTTCCACCCCTCTATTTTAAGTGGTTTATTCACTTCAATCTCTACGCCCTCTTTTTTTATTCCGCTCTTAGTATAGACGTTGACATTGGAAACGTAGCGTTTTGGGTCGCGTTCGGGCATCACTAACGAATGATTCGCAGAGAGTCGCAAAGCTTTGTAGGGGAACATGTACGAACCGTTGCTCACCCAACCAACGGCAATGGGCGACTTACCATTTTTACTCACTTCGACAAGAGCCGCCGAAGTGGCACCGTTGTATGCCCACGCTACATAGTTGACGCTGTCGGGCGATGACACCTGTGCGGCGTAGTCGTAGACATGCGACACTTTGATTTGATAGTCAAGCAATTGTCCTTCTGTCACAGAGTCTTCAAGTACGATGCTCTCCGATTTACCTTGAGGGAGTGCTTTGCCCGTTGCATTGTCGATGACAACGAGTTTTGGAGGATATTCGTCGATGGTGAAATGGTTGAGTTCAAGGGCGATGTCGAGTTCGTGAATATTGCCGGCATCATCGAGGGCACGCCACTCAGGACTATCGGATGATATTTGCATTCGTAGCTTTTGCATGTCGGCGCTGCCGAGGGTGGCACACGTGACAGCAAGGAAGAAGCCAGCGTGACAGAGAATTGCGCCCAAGGATCTGCGTTCGGCAATAAGTTTGATGCACGAGAGTCCTGCTATTGTTGTTAGCCAAACATACAGTAGCACAAAAGGCCAAAATGAGAGCGTTTCGCGTATGCATGTGATGCCGTAACCAACGGTTGCAATGCCACTAATAAGGAGTGCCGGCACAGCGGCGTTGTAACTCATGCACCAACGTATGACGTAGCTTTTTTTTCGCAGTGAAAACGCTGTTGCCAGTGTGGCGACATAGCAACAGAGCATAATGATGTTGACAGGCCATTCCACGAGGTCCCAGTTGATGCTGCCAACACAAAACTGTAGCAACAGGCCTACTACGATGAGACCTGCCGCTACAGCTATTCCTTCTTTATATGTCCAAGGTTGATGCCACATCGTCTCTAAAGGATTTTACCTTTACTACGGGCATCTTCGATCCATTGAGGTTGTATATTCTTCATGAATTCGCTCTTCTTCATCTCTTTGTCTTTAATGTCAATGCCGATGTATTCCTGTGCTTTTTCTTTTGTTGAGATGTCAGGCATTGGCACGTCGCCAGTAAAGCCATGTTTTGCTAACACTTTGCTAATGGCGAGGCGAGCTTGTTGAGCGTTATAGAGACCTCCCGAGAGGATGCGTGCAATTTCTTGTGGTGCATGGAAGGCTGCGCCATGACTTGCTACGGCGAAGTCCCAACGCCATTGACTCTTGCGGATGAGGTCGAGTACAGGTTTCATCTCAGCCTCTGTTGCGCCATTGTCCCAAGCGAACTTAGCTTCGATGTGCGCTGTAGCCAATTCTTTCTCGAGGTTATTGCGTATCTCGTTGCATTTGCGTTGACGTTCATAAACGTTTTCACGGAGCGTTTCTTCTGATTCACGATGACAGGTGAGACAGGTACGGTCCATCTTGGCGAGCGGCGACTGCACTTGGTGGTCGGAGTATTTCACGCCACCGTCTTTAGTGTAAGGCATATGGCAGTCGGCACAACTTACGCCACGTTGTCCGTGTATGCCCATGCGTGTTGTCTCATAGCCAGGGTGTTGTGCTTTAAGGATAGGTGTTTTCGAGAGGGCGTGTATATAGTCGTAATAACCGGACTCGTCGTAGTAAGCTTCGATGTCTTCCACAGTGAGTCCTTTATCCCATGGGAAAGTGAGGTATTGGTCGTGTTCTGGGGTGTTGGGGTCATCTTTGAAGTAGTATTCTACGTGGCATTGTGCGCAAACCAATGTACGCATCTCCTGATGTGTTGCCTTGTTGATGTCTTTGCCTTGACGGGCGAAAGCTTCGCGGAGGGCAGGACGGGAGATGTGCAACTCCATGGTACGAGGGTCATGACAGTCGGCGCAACCAATGGGATTCACTATTTCATTGCCCCACATAGCCCAGTTGGCTTTGTAGTATTCGCTTACACCTTTCTCAGCCATGATGCGTGGCACATCGGGCGATTTACAGGTCCAACAGGTGCCAGGTTGGTTGGAGCCATCGGTGGTTGTGGTGGGAGCACCTGTGCGCAATGTGCGTGTCATGTCTTCGATAGCGTGCATGTGACCGCGTGGCGTAGTATAATCCCAAGAGAAAGCGTAGCCAGCCCACAGAATAACCATTTCTGGACGCTGTTCGAGTACGTCGACAGCTTCCGAGGAGTTGAATTCCGACTTAAAGGTTGTCTCGGCAGTCTTCGCCCATGTCTCATATTCACGTGGGAAGTCTGTTTTGAACTTATCGTTACGTCCTTCGATAGTGTCGTTAAATTTTACTTGACGGTTATTAAACACAGAAGCAGTTTCGGCGCGTCGTTCCATGAGCGATGAAGCGAGTAGTCCAAGTACGAATACAACCACCATGCACACTGCAAAGAGTGTCCATCCGTGCCATGATTTCATTTTTTTCTCTCCCATAGTTTAAGTTTGTGATTTATTGTTGTGTTACGTTTTTTCGATTAGTTGTTACTTTGTTATTTTCTGAATCCATTCGGGAACTGCGCTTTTGGGCATCGGCATGAGTGGATCGCTGGTTTGGGTGCTGGCAATGGAGTTGGTTCCACCGTGTGGTATGTTGCGATGACAGTCCCAGCATTTCTTACCATCAGCCACAGCACGTTGCATATCAGTGTTGACGGGTGCCACCATCTCGGTAATCAGTTCGGTGTGACAGCGTATGCAGTTGTCCATAACAACATTTTGCCCAGCCTGCTCTATTTTTGGCGACATGCGTTCTTGGTTTGTGAGGAACAAGCCAACATGTTTCATGCCGTCCATACCCTTGAAGGCGTAGGTGTGCACGACGTTATCATGTGGTACGTGACAATCGTTGCAAGTTGTATTTCGTGCGTGCGACGAGTGCATCCACGTGACATAGTAAGGCGACATGATGTGGCAGTTGATGCACGCTGAAGAATCGTTGCTCAAATAGGTGTGCGCACGAAGAAGATAGAGGAATAGAAAGATTCCACCAACAAGGCATCCGCAGGCACCGAAGCACAGCATGCGAAGCTTTGGACTTAGGCTGGTAACGAATTTAGGTAAAAGCTTCATATTCTTTTTTTTGCAAAGGTAGCATATTTTGCGGATTATCAAACGCTGAAAGTAATGAAATTGTCGTTAAAGTTTTCTTGTATACACCTCAAACTACTGTCACGAAAAGAATTTTTATTTATGCCATAAAGTTTATCGGCAACCAAAAGTTTCTTCCAATTCACTTACATCGCTGTTACACGGCACAATACACATCGACAAGGAAAACCACACAAAAGTACCATCCTACATTTTGGTTTATGCTAAGAGTTTAACAAGACAGCTAAAATCAACTATTTAACAGAACAGCTAAGCATACAAAAAGCCTCGCCGTATGTAGGCGAGACTGAGGAGTTTATGAGTTATATATTAATCCCATGTTAATATTGCCGACTCTTCAAGCACTTGATTTATTGGTACACCATCGATTATCAAATCTGTCCATAAACGAGTGGGATTACTAAAAGTAGCAATCACATAGCCAGCTGATGACGTATTTGGACCCGATTCACCAATACCTGCTTTCAGAAATTCGCAGACACCATCCCACTGCGGGTTGTTGTAAATTCGTCGCACTTCTATAGGATTTTTTACTGTTTCAATAGTATAGAAATTTTCATCACGAGTCCAATAAAACAAAAGATTGAACCCAACGATTTCTATACAATGGCGAAAAATCGTTTCTGGATAATCCGACAAAGCCTCTTCTTTTAGCATTTCAGGCCACCCGAGGTCATCAGTAGTTAACCTTACATCACCGTCAACACCCGTTTTCCAAAAATGTTCTTTAATAACTTTCTTTTCCATGATTTTCAACACTTTGATTCCACAACTGAGCAAGTTGCATTAGTCTCTTATCCCTATCACTTAATGGTTTAGTATTACTTGTATCATGTCGTTTCCGACCAACTTGACCTCCTCCCCAATAGTGAGTATGAGGCTCTTCACCTTTTTTAAAATCAACACTCTTGAAAAGTTTATGATTTTGATAATAGTAGATATGCTCAATTCTTCTATTCTCTTTTGAATATGCATAGTATGTCGTACGATATGTATTCGAATAAGTTGGCGTTGGATTGTTTTTAAACGCATCACACTGAATAATTTTTATATTATTCAACGTTCCAACACACGAATAATATCTATTTTCAAATGTTATGCCTCCCGTACGACCTAAATTTCGATCAAAAGCTCCCCTTGCTCCCATGTTTTCTTGCTCTTTTAAAACGATTATGATCAACGACACATACATGAAGTTGTTGAGGTAGCCACATTCTTAGCGACTCATTAACATCTCCATATAAAACAACAACATCTGGTGCAATACGTTTTAGCATCTCCTCAAAACCAAGTCTAAAAAACATATTCGAACGTTCATCACCTAATGTGCCTATAGTCGACACAACAACAGCACCACCTTTCTCATGTCCATCAAAACAAAATTCATACGACACCGTCGAACTCCAAGACATCGATGGTATTACATTTATTCCGGACTCTTGCATATGATACGCTAGAGCATGATTTCTGAAAGTATTCGCAATTTGAATCGATAAAGGATACTCTAGTTTCAACGAAAAATCAGGTTCTCCAACACATGAAAATCTCGATAAGATGGGAATATACTTCTCAGGATTATTCCACACTCTTTCTAGGACGTTGTCACTATCAAAACTAACGACACCACAAGAATAATCTGTAACACGAGTTGAATCGCTGTAAGTTATAAATTTGTCAGGAACAGCACCACGATACGCCTTAATCATAGGCACACCATACTTTCCTGAAAGTCTCGCCTTAGAACAATATCTAAGGCCCAATACAACACCCGATTTAAATCTCTTAAAATCAGGCTTTTCCATTTCACACGTTTCATATGCAAATGGCGAAAATAATAAATTTTGAATCATATAATAATTGTTAGATGAATAACTTCCGCTTTAATTATTTGGTTTTAAAGCACATGTTAGTGCTATTAGACAGTTGAAAAAATAATTATTTAACACCCCACATCAAAAAATCTATTTTGATATTACGCCATCAAAGATAACATCTTTCGACATCCTTTGCAAAGATAACATTTTTATCTCATCCAAGCAAATTTTTAAACACTAAAATCTTCATAATTTTCAAGTAGCTTCTTTCTATATTATTACTGTTGACGAGTTCCATATTAAACATATATTTATTCTGTTACAAGAAAGCCCCACCGTGTGTAGGCGAGGCTGAGGAGTTTATGAGTTTTTCCTGATAATCCAAGATATTCCTGGAGAAAGGAAAGTCTTGGTGTTTTAAGGTGTGCTATTTCACGATGACTTTGCCATACATCACACGACCAATGCTGGCGGTGAAGTGTATCATATTATTATATGTGTTAATGCACTACCTAAGAACACACTCCGCTCTATTTATAGAACATATATCAACAAAAAAAGCCAGGAGCGAGAACTCCTGGCTTATTAGTATACTGAAAGAATGGGTTTAGATTTCAGTTTCTGAGACTTCCATCTCTACTTCTTCTTCGGCATTGGCATTGGCAAGACGATCGTAGTCTTCTTGCGGCATGACAATGAGACGTTCGTATTCGCGCAAGCCTGTACCAGCAGGAATCTTGTGACCAACGATTACGTTTTCTTTCATACCTTCCAAGTAGTCGACTTTACCATTGATAGCTGCTTCGTTAAGCACTTTGGTGGTTTCCTGGAATGATGCAGCCGACATGAAGCTACGTGTTTGCAGTGCAGCACGTGTGATGCCTTGTAACATTTGTGTAGAGGTGGCAGGACGGGCGTCGCGTACTTCAACCACTTTTTTATCACGGCGTTTTAACGAGCTGTTTTCGTCTCTTAAGCGACGAGCTGTGATGATTTGACCATTGGAGAATTGTTCGGAGTCGCCTTTGTCGGTAACTACTTTCTTACCCCAAATAGTATCGTTTTCATCCATAAACTCGAACTTGTCAACCACTTGTCCTTCAAGGAAGCGTGTATCGCCAGCATCGTCAATAGTTACCTTGCTCATCATCTGACGTACGATGATTTCGAAGTGTTTATCGTTGATTTTTACACCTTGCAAACGGTATACACTTTGTACTTCGTTGACGATGTACTCTTGAACAGCGGTAGGACCCTTGATGGCGAGGATGTCAGCAGGGGTGATAGCACCATCGGAAAGAGCGGTACCTGCACGAACGTAATCTTGCTCTTGTACAAGAATTTGCTTCGACATTGGCACGAGGTATTTCTTCTCTTCACCGGTTTTTGAGGTGATGGTGATTTCACGGTTACCACGTTTTACTTTACCAAATGATACTTCACCATCGATTTCAGAAACGATAGCAGGGTTGGATGGATTACGAGCTTCAAAGAGTTCGGTAACACGTGGCAGACCACCAGTGATATCGCCAACTTTACTTGTAGCACGTGGAATCTTAACCAAGAGGTCACCAGCCTTCAACATTGCTCCTTCTGTAGCTACTAAGTGAGCACCAACAGGGAGGTTGTAAGTGTAGATGGTTTCGTTTGCTTCGTTCTTAATCAGGATTGAAGGAGTTTTTGTGCGGTCTTTCGACTCGATGATGATGCGGTCGCTTACGCCAGAAGCGGCATCAGCATCAACGGTATAGGTTACACCTTCAACTAAATTTTCAAATTTTACTTTACCTGGATACTCGGTAACAAGGACAGCATTGAATGGGTCCCATTCGCAAATCTTGTCGCCTTTCTTCACCATGTCGCCGTTGTTCACAAAGAGTTTCGAACCATATTGGATGGCTTGTGTCATCAATGCCACTTTGGTTACTTCGTCGATGATACGTGCTTCAGCCAAACGACCAACAACAACTTTATATGAAGTACCGTCTTCATTGTTTACGTCGACAGTACGTAATTCGTCGATTTCCAATCGGCCATCGTAATTAGCGGTCAAGCTTGACTCAGCAGAAGAGTGAGAAGCGACACCACCGACGTGGAATGTACGCAGGGTCAACTGAGTACCAGGTTCGCCGATTGACTGTGCTGCAATAACGCCGACAGCTTCACCTTTGTTAACCAATTGTCTGGTGGCAAGGTTACGACCATAACATTTAGCGCAGACACCACGACGTAGTTCACAAGTGAGTACGGAACGCACTTCAACTTGTTCGATTGGAGACGCTTGAATGATGGCAGCAATCTTCTCATCAATCATTTCACCAGAAGCGACTATCAGTTCGCCAGTGAGAGGATGTATGATGTCGTGCACAGAAACACGTCCAAGGATACGTTCGCTTAACGAAGCAACAACGTCTTCTTTATTCTTAATTTCTGAGATGACGATACCACGCAAAGTGCCGCAGTCTTCAGCGTTGATGATGACATCGTGTGAGACGTCGACCAAACGACGTGTGAGGTAACCAGCGTCGGCTGTTTTCAATGCGGTATCAGCCAAACCTTTACGAGCACCGTGAGTAGAGATGAAGTACTCCAACACAGAGAGGCCTTCTTTAAAGTTAGCCAAGATTGGGTTTTCGATGATTTGACCACCTTCAGCACCAGCTTTTTGAGGTTTAGCCATCAAGCCACGCATACCAGAGAGCTGACGGATCTGGTCCTTAGAACCACGGGCACCAGAATCCAACATCATATAAACTGAGTTGAAGCCTTGGTTGTCGGCCTCAAAATGTTCCATGACTTTCTTAGTCAACTTATCGTTAACGGTGTTCCAAGCATCAATAACTTGGTTGTAACGTTCGTTGTTGGTAATGATACCATCGTTGAAGTCGTCGACAATGCCTTGAATTTCTTCGTAACCAGCTTGTACCAAAGCAGCTTTTTCTTCTGGGATAATGATATCGGCGAGGTTGAATGACAAACCACCACGGAATGCCATTTGATAACCAAGGTTTTTGATGTCGTCGAGGAACTGAGCTGTGCGAGCTACACCACAAACTTCGATAACGTTTCCGATGATGTCGCGAAGAGATTTCTTAGAAATCAACTCATTCAGATAGCCAACTTGCTCTGGTACATATTTATTGATAATGACACGTCCAACGGTTGTCTCAACAATATGATTGATTTTATCGCCAAGTTGTTTGTCTGGATAATCTTTTGCATTTTCCTTCTTAACAACGTCGTCAACTTTTACTTTGATGATGGCGTGAATATCCACTTTTTTCTCGTTGTAGGCAATTTCAACCTCTTCAGGAGAATAGAATGTGATTCCTTCGCCAGGAACAGGATGTTCTGGTGTGCTACGGCGTCCTTTACTAATATAGTATAGACCAAGCACCATATCTTGCGATGGCACTGTGATAGGAGCACCGTTGGCTGGGTTTAAGATATTGTGAGAAGCCAACATCAACAATTGAGCTTCCAACACAGCTTCATTGCTCAATGGCAAGTGAACAGCCATTTGGTCGCCGTCGAAGTCAGCATTAAATGCAGTACAAGCCAGTGGGTGCAGTTGAATTGCTTTACCCTCAATCATCTTTGGTTGGAATGCCTGAATACCAAGACGGTGCAAGGTAGGTGCACGGTTGAGCAGTACAGGGTGACCTTTCATTACAAACTCAAGGATATCCCAAACGATTGGGTCTTTTTTATCGATGAAGCGTTTTGCCGATTTCACGGTTTTTACAACGCCACGTTCAATGAGTTTACGAATAATGAATGGTTTATAGAGTTCGGCTGCCATATCTTTTGGTAAGCCGCATTCGTGCATCTTAAGTTCTGGACCCACAACGATAACAGAACGTGCTGAGTAGTCGGTACGTTTACCCAGCAAGTTTTGACGGAAACGTCCTTGTTTACCTTTCAAACTGTCGCTCATTGATTTTAGCGGGCGGTTTGATTCGGTTTTCATTGCATTTGATTTCTTTGAGTTGTCGAGTAGTGAGTCGACAGCTTCCTGCAACATACGTTTCTCATTTCTTAAGATTACTTCAGGGGCTTTGATTTCTATCAGACGTTTCAGACGGTTGTTACGAATGATTACGCGACGATACAAATCATTTAAGTCGGAAGTGGCGAAACGTCCACCATCCAACGGCACTAAAGGACGGAGTTCTGGTGGAATTACGGGCAACACTTTCAAAATCATCCATTCAGGACGATTGAGGCGACGTGATGAACGGAACGATTCAACGACTTGCAAGCGTTTGAGAGCTTCTTTCTTTGATTGTTGTGATGTATCGTGGTCGGCTTTATAGCGCAAGTCATACGATAATTTATCAAGACCTGTTTGACCATTTTCATCTTCTAAAGACAATTTACACAACATATCATAGACAGCTTCAGCACCCATTTTTGCAATGAATTTTGAAGCATCGGAGTCGTCAAGTTGTTGGTTG
>JAUNIJ010000026.1:0-5401 GCA_030523485.1 Bacteroidales bacterium | reverse complement strand
GATAGTCTTTTTCCAACATATCCATCAATTCCAAATAGCGATCTTCTTCGATTAAATCGCCATCGAGAACCAATGGGTTGCCATTTTCATCAAGCACTTGTCCTAAAACACCAGCTTGAATAACGACATATTTTTCGTAATAGATGATTGAATCCAGTTTCTTGGTTGGCATCCCAAGTAAATAACCAATTTTATTCGGTAAGGAACGGAAATACCAAATATGTGCAACAGGAACTACCAGTTGAATATGTCCTGTACGTTCACGACGTACTTTTTTCTCTGTAACTTCAACGCCACAACGGTCACATACGATGCCTTTGTAACGAATTCTTCTATACTTTCCACAATTACATTCGTAATCCTTAGTAGGACCAAAAATACGTTCGCAGAAAAGGCCATCACGCTCTGGTTTGTAGGTTCTATAGTTGATTGTTTCTGGTTTAAGAACCTCACCACGAGATGCCTCGCGAATCTCTTCAGGAGATGCGAGACTGATGGTTATCTTGTTGAAGTTTGTTTTAACCTTATTTTCTTTTCTGAATGGCATAGCTATTCTGATTTTTCATTACAAACAAAAACATGATTTTGAATTAGTCGAGCGAAACGCTGAGACCTAATCCGCGTAACTCATGCAATAATACGTTGAAAGACTCAGGAATACCTGGTTGTGGCATTGGATCACCCTTGACAATAGCTTCGTAAGCGCGAGCACGACCTACCACATCATCAGATTTCACAGTAAGAATTTCTTGAAGTATGTTTGAAGCGCCAAATGCTTCGAGTGCCCAAACCTCCATCTCACCGAAACGCTGACCACCAAATTGTGCTTTACCACCAAGAGGCTGTTGTGTAATCAGTGAGTATGGACCGATAGAACGAGCATGCATCTTATCATCGACCATGTGACCCAGCTTCAAGAAGTATGTTACACCGACTGTTGCTGGTTGGTCAAAGCGCTCACCTGTTCCACCATCATAAAGATAGGTTTTACCATAACGTGGTACACCGGCTTTATCTGTCCATTCATTTAAATCGTCGATTGATGCACCATCGAAAATTGGTGTAGCGAACTTCACTCCTAGTTCTTTACCTGCCCAACCTAACACAGCTTCAAAAATCTGACCGAGGTTCATACGAGAAGGTACACCCAGAGGATTTAACACGAGATCCATTGGTGTGCCATCAGCAAGGAATGGCATATCTTCCTGACGAACAATCTTGGACACGATACCTTTG
The DNA here is from genome assembly GCA_030523485.1 of Bacteroidales bacterium. Classification (GTDB taxonomy): domain Bacteria; phylum Bacteroidota; class Bacteroidia; order Bacteroidales; family Paludibacteraceae; genus HGM05398. Next base: position 4,165 of record JAUNIJ010000026.1, on the reverse strand, counting down.
TTACCATGACGTCCTGCCATTTTATCACCAACACGAATCTTACGTTTTTTAGCAATATAGACTTTTGCCATCTGCATAATGCCGTTTGGTAACTCGTCACCAATGCTTAGATTCAGTTGTTGACGTTTACATTCAGCATCATACTCTTTATATTTACGTAGATAGTTCATCACTATCTGACGAATCATATCGTTCTTATGTGCATCAGTGGTCCACTTCGTCAAAAGTACTGAGTTGTAGTCGATTTCGTAAAGTGCTTTTTGTGTAAATTTCTGACTCTTTTCGATTAAATCCTGACCCATGAAATCTTTCACACCCTGAGAAACCTTACCACTTACAATGGTCATAAGTTTAGAAACAAGTTGTTTCTTGAGCTCCTCTGTTTTTTTCTCAAAGTCTGCTTTGATACGTGGAATATTTGTCTTGGTATCTTCCATACGTGCCTTACGATCTTTAACGACACGTGAGAACAATTCTTTACCAATAATAACACCACGCAAAGAAGGAGAAGCTTTCAACGATGCATCTTTTACATCGCCTGCCTTTTCGCCAAATATAGCACGAAGTAGTTTTTCTTCAGGAGTCGGGTCGGTTTCACCTTTTGGTGTTGTTTTACCAATCAAGATATCACCAGGAACAACATGCGCACCAATACGAATAATACCATTGTCGTCCAAATTACGAGTAGCATCTTCACTAACGTTTGGAATGTCGTTGGTTAATTCTTCCATACCACGTTTTGTTTCGCGTACTTCCAAAGTATATTCGCTAACATGTACAGAGGTGAAGATATCTTCACGAACCACACGTTCATTGATTACGATAGCATCTTCGTAGTTGTAACCTTTCCAAGGCATATATGCTACTTTAAGGTTACGGCCAAGTGCTAATTCACCGCCTTGTGTTGCATAACCTTCAGTAAGAATTTGACCAGCTTCAACACGTTGTCCTTTCATGACGATAGGACGGAGGTCGATAGTTGTATCCTGATTGGTTTTTTGGAATTTAGGTAAACGATACTCAACCAAAGAATCAACGAAATTGACAAACTCTTCTTCCTCAGTTCTATCGTAACGAACTTTGATAACATTTGCATCAACATACTCAACGACACCAGCAGATTTTGCCATAATTTGAGTACGTGAGTCATGAATCATCTTTCTTTCAATACCTGTACCTACGATAGGAGCTTCAGGGCGAAGCAATGGTACAGCTTGACGCATCATGTTAGAACCCATCAATGCACGGTTAGCATCATCGTGCTCGAGGAAAGGAATCAAAGCAGCAGCCAAAGATGCAATCTGTTGAGGAGCAACGTCCATCAACTCTACTGATTTAGGAGAAACAACAGGATAATCGGCATCTTGACGAGCTTTTACCATATCTCTCACAAAAGAGCCATCCTCGTTCAACAAAGCATTGCCTTGGGCAATATATTTCTCACTCTCATCTTCTGCTGTGAGATAAACAACATGATCTGGGTTAGTATCAACCACACCATCAGTTACTTTTCTATATGGTGTTTCGATAAATCCAAGATCGTTGATTTTTGCGAAAATACACAACGATGAAATCAAACCGATGTTTGGACCTTCAGGGGTTTCGATTGGACACAAACGACCATAGTGTGTATAGTGTACGTCGCGCACCTCAAAACCGGCTCTATCTCGACTCAAGCCACCTGGGCCTAAGGCAGACAAACGACGCTTATGAGTAATCTCAGCAAGCGGATTTGTTTGGTCCATAAATTGAGACAACGCGTTTGTACCAAAATAAGAGTTGATAACAGACGAGATGGTTTTGGCATTAATCAAATCCATTGGTGTGAACACCTCACTGTCACGCACATTCATTCTCTCTTTGATTGTACGTGACATTCTGTTCAAGCCAACGCCAAATTGATTGTACAATTGTTCACCAACCGTACGAACACGTCTGTTGCTTAAGTGATCGATATCGTCGACTACTTCTTTAGAGTTAATCAGACGAATCAAGTATTTAATGATCTCGATAATGTCGACCATTGTGAGCACACGAATATTGGTGTCGACATCAAGATTTAATTTTCTATTGATACGATAACGACCAACTAAACCAAGGTCGTAGCGTTTATCAGAAAAGAATAAGCCATTAATAACTTCACGAGCAGAAGCTTCATCGGCTGCTTCAGCATTACGAAGCAAACGATAAACATACATAATGGCTTCTCTCTCTGAGTTACTTGGGTCTTTTTGTAAAGTATTAAAGATGATTCTGAAATCGTTGGTGTCTTGTTCGTCACGATGCACCATAATAGTTTGCGCACCCGACTCACAAATTGTTTTGATGTTTTCAGCATCAAGTTCTACCTCACGGTCAAGAATAACCTCGACACGCTCGATAGAAACAACTTCACCGGTTCCTTCATCAACAAAATCTTCTGTTGTGGGCTTTACAACACGAGCAGCAAGTTTTCTACCAATATATTTCTTTAGATTGGTTTTGTTTACCTTTACCTCCTCGGCCAAGCCAAATGTATCTAGAATTTTTCTTTCTGATTCAAATCCAATCGCACGTAAAAGAGTAGTAACAGGTAACTTTTTCTTACGATCGATATATGCGTACATCACATTATTGATGTCGGTAGCAAATTCAATCCAAGAACCTCTAAAAGGAATAATACGTGCTGAATATAACTTTGTACCATTAGCATGTATGCTCTGCCCAAAGAAAACACCTGGTGAACGGTGCAACTGAGAAACAATAACTCTCTCTGCGCCGTTAATTACAAATGTTCCTTTGTCAGTCATATAAGGAATTGGACCCAAGAAAACATCTTGAATCGTAGTATCGAAATCCTCATGCTCATTATCCGTGCAATATAATTTTAATTTTGCACGCAAAGGCACACTATATGTCAATCCACGACGAATACATTCTTCAATAGAATAACGTGGCGGATCAATATAATAATCCAAGAACTCAAGAACAAAGTTGTTTCTTGTATCAGTTATTGGAAAATTTTCGGCAAAAGCCTTATACATTCCCTCATTCTTACGCTTTTCTGTTGGTGTATCCAACTGAAAGAAATCACGGAATGATTTTAGCTGCACCTCCAAAAAATCAGGGTAATCAATCTGATTTTTGATAGATGCAAATGAAATTCTCTGATTATCAGTACTTGAAAACATTTGAGTAGACTTATGAATAGAACTTAATATTTTATACGGAAAAAGGTTTAGAGTCCGGTGACAATACCGGATTCTAAACCACAGTATCCTATTAAAGGATTAGACCTATTTAAGTTCAACTTCAGCGCCTGCTTCAGTGAGTTGTTTCTTAAGATTTTCTGCTTCTTCTTTAGAAACTGCCTCTTTAATTGTTGAAGGTGCACCGTCAACCATGTCTTTAGCGTCTTTCAAGCCAAGACCAGTGAGTTCTTTAACCAATTTTACGATTTTGAGTTTTTCTGCGCCAGCACTTTTCAAAACAACATCGAACTCAGTTTTTTCTTCAGCAGCAGGAGCTGCACCAGCAGCAGGAGCTGCGACTGCAACAGCTGCAGCAGCAGGTTCAATGTGGTATTCGTTTTTCAAAATTTCAGCCAACTCATTAACCTCTTTGACGGTCAAGTTAACTAATTGTTCAGCAAGAACTTTCAAATCTGCCATTGTAGTATGATTTTAGATTTTATTATTTTTATCAGATATATTTGTTTAAGGGAATATACTATCTCTCTGACAATGTTGTCAACACGCCGTGAATAGTATTTGCTCCAGATTGGAGAGCGGAAATAACGTTCTTTGCAGGAGATTGCAAGAGACCGACAATTTCGCCAATGAGTTCGTTTTTGCTCTTGATAGCACACAAAGCATCCAATTGGTTTGCACCAACATAGAAGCACTCCTCAACATAAGCAGCCTTAAGAACAGGTTTTTCGTTTGCTTTGTCGCTGCAGAACTCTTTAATAAGTTTAGCAGGAGCGTTACCTACATTAGAGAAAAGAACAGCTGTGTTATTTTTTAGAGCATCACCGAATTGGGTATAATCAACACCTAAATTTTCCAATGCTTTAATGAACAACTTGTTCTTTACAACAACCATCTTAACTTCATTCTTGTTACACAAGCGACGAAGGTTGCTTACTTGCGTAGCATTCAAGCCTTGAGTCTCAGTCAAATAGTAA
>JAUNIJ010000160.1 GCA_030523485.1 Bacteroidales bacterium | reverse complement strand
ACAAACAATAGAGAAACAGCCTGTAGGTCTTTTCGCATCGTCAATCCTCGTGTCGTATTATATTAAAAGACAGAAGACATTTAGTCGTCTCACAAAGAAATAAAACATGATTGAATAAATAAACGTGTGAGTCAAGTGATGAAAAAATAGTAACTTTGCCTCACATAACAAACATAAAAAATAGTGCAACAATGGAAATAAAAAATTATATTGCAAGTAATGAATCAAGGTTCCTTGACGAACTTTTTTCACTCATACGTATTCCAAGTATTAGTCCGAAACCAGAACACAAACCCGACATGGTACGTTGTGCCAATCGTTGGGTAGAACTGCTGTTGGCTGCCGGTGCTGACAAAGCTGAAGTGATGTCGACATCTGGCAATCCGGTTGTGTATGGTGAAAAGATGATTGATCCCACGAAACCTACAGTTCTTGTCTATGCTCATTACGATGTGATGCCGGCAGAACCATTGGAATTGTGGCATACCGACCCATTCGAACCTGTTGTGAAAGACGGTAGAATCTGGGCACGTGGTGCTGACGATGATAAAGGTCAAAGCTTCATGCAAGTCAAAGCTTTCGAGTATTTAGTCAACGAAAATGAGCTTGGTTGTAATGTGAAATTCATTTTTGAAGGTGAAGAGGAAATAGGCTCGCCATCGCTTGAGGCCTTCTGCGAATCGCATAAAGAGATGTTGAAGGCCGACGTTATCTTGGTCTCTGATACAAGCATGTTAGGCGCTGAGTTGCCAAGTTTAACTACTGGCTTGCGTGGTTTAGCTTACTGGGAAGTAGAAGTAACCGGTCCGAACCGTGACCTACATTCAGGACACTTTGGTGGTGCAGTGGCTAATCCTATCAATACACTTTGTAGCATGTTGGCAAAAGTGATTGACGAAAAAGGTAAGATTACGATTCCACATTTCTACGACGATGTGCTTCCTGTGCCTGCTGCTGAGCGTGAGATGATAGCTCAGATTCCTTTTGACCTCGAGAGTTACAAAAAAGCCATTGACGTGGCAGAAGTGCAAGGTGAAGAAGGCTATTCGACATTGGAACGTAATAGTTGTCGTCCATCATTCGATATTTGTGGCATTTGGGGTGGTTATATCGGCGAAGGTTCAAAAACCGTGTTGCCATCGAAAGCAACAGCAAAAGTGTCTTGCCGTTTGGTGGCTAATCAAAACCATGATGTGATATCACAACTTTTCTGCGACTATATACAATCGATTGCACCCAAAAGTGTTAAGGTGAAGGTTACACCAATGCATGGTGGCGAAGGATATGTTTGTCCTATCGATATGCCAGCATATCAAGCAGCAGAAAAAGGCTTTACAAAAGCTTTTGGTAAAAAACCTCTCGCAGTGCGTCGCGGTGGAAGTATTCCAATCATTGCAACATTTGAAAAAGTATTAGGCATAAAAACCGTATTGATGGGCTTCGGATTAGAGTCGAACGCAATACATTCGCCAAACGAAAATAATCGTCTCGATATTTTCCGTAAAGGTATCGAGGCAATCGTAGAATTCTATCGCGAGTTCGCAAAATAACAATGGCCTTATGGCTCTGATTCTTTGTATAGAAACTTCAACAGAAGTATGTTCGTTGGCTTTAGCATGTGACGGTGACGTTATATTTAGTCGCCAATGTCCAACAACACAGTCGCATGCGTCGCAACTTCCTGTTTTTGTGTTAGAAGCTTTGGACTTCACTAAACAGCAATCATTAACAATAGATGCTGTTGCAGTGAGTGCAGGGCCTGGCTCATATACAGGTTTACGCATTGGCGTGTCGACAGCAAAGGGAATCTGCTATGCATTACGTTGCCCGCTGATAGCTGTTGATACGTTACAGTTAATAGCTTTAGCCGCAACAACAACATCGGAAAGAGTGCGTCCAATGATTGACGCACGCCGTATGGAAGTGTATACGGCGCTTTATTCTCTCGACGGAAAACAACAATCACCAGTAGAAGCTGTAGTGGTTGATGCTAACTCATTTCAAAATGAATTAAGTGAACATAGCATATGCTTTTGTGGTAACGGTGCCATGAAATGTGCTGATGTCATTACCCATCCGAATGCTTCTTTTCTTGAAGGAATTGTTCCGTTAGCTACAACAATGGCAAAGGTGGTAGAAGCAAAATATCAAAGTGGAGCATTCGAAGACGTTGCCTATTACGAACCTTTCTATCTGAAGGAATATACAGCAATAAAACCTAAGAAATTGTTTTAGAAAACGCATCACAAAATAGAACATGACAGAAGAACAAAAACAACATCCTATAGCCATGCATTATCTTAGTAGGAACGAACTACGTATGCCAGAGTACGGACGTAATGTTCAACAAATGGTAAATCATGCATTGACCATAGAAAATCGTGATGAAAGAAATCATTGTGCTGTTACTATCGTCAATTTTATGAGCAGTTTGTATCCCCATTTGCGTGAAGTTGAAGAGTTTAAGTGTAAACTTTGGGACCATCTCGCTATTATGTCGGATTTTAAACTTGATGTAGATTATCCATATCTCGTCTCCAAAACAGTTGCTGATGCTGTGAAGCCTGAACCAATGCATAGCGTTCAGCAACGAATACAATTTCGGCAATATGGCAGTATCTTACAAAAATATATTGCTTATGCAGCACAAATGCCAGACTCTCCATATAAATACGATTTGTTGGTCGTGTTGGGTAATCACATGAAAAAAATATATCAACTCAACAATACTGAAACCTTC
>JAUNIJ010000159.1 GCA_030523485.1 Bacteroidales bacterium | reverse complement strand
AGTAAAGACTTGAAACATGGTCCGATAGAAGTGCTTATTACAGCCGACGAGGAGACAGGTATGTATGGCGCTTTTGGTTTAAAACCAGGAACATTGAAAGGTAAAATGTTGCTAAACATGGACTCTGAAGACGAAGGAGAACTTTATGTCGGTTGTGCTGGTGGTGTTGATGCAACAATGACATGGGAGTATCAAGGCGTTTCAACCGAAAAAGGTGACATTGCAATGCGTGTTACTTTGAAAGGATTGAAAGGTGGTCACTCTGGCTTGGAAATTAACCAAGGTCGTGCTAATGCCAATAAATTGATATTCCGCTTTTTGAAAGATGCAATATCTAATTTTGAAGCTCGCTTGGCAGAAATGGTTGGAGGCAATATGCGTAATGCAATACCTCGTGAAGGATATGCTATTATTTGTGTTCCTGCAGAAGCCAAGTCTGACATTATAAACTTAGTAGAAGAATATCGTGTGTTGTTCAACAACGAATTTAAATATGTTGAGAACGACATCCAATTCTTTGCAGAAGAAGTGGCAATGCCAGAAATGATGATTCCAGAAGAGATTCAAGACGATTTTGTAAATGCAGTTACTGGTTGTCCATGTGGTGTGTTCTCAATGATTGCTTCCATGCCAGACAAGGTTGAGACATCAATGAACCTTTCAATTGTTGAGGCAAATGCAACAAACATTTCAGTAAAATGTTTGATTCGTGGCTCTGTTGATAGTCGTAAAGACGAATTGGCATCAATGGTAGAAAGTATTTTCTCAATGGCAGGTGCAAAAGTAGAATTCTCTGGAGCTTATTCTGGTTGGGCTCCAAATTTGGAATCGCCAATTCTTAAAACAATGCGCGAAGCTTATCAATCGCAATTTGGTGTAGAGCCAAAAGTAACTGTTGTTCATGCTGGTTTGGAATGTGGTATAATTGGTGCCATCGAAAAAGGTTTGGATATGATTTCCATCGGCCCTACTATTCGTCACCCTCACTCACCAGATGAAAAAGTAAACATTCCAAGTGTACAAAAATTCTGGGACTTTGTCGTTGCCACTTTGGCAAACATGCCAACAAAATAGTCTTACAACAAAATAGTACGCTTAATCTGTTGCTTATAAGCACAAATATAATTTTGTATAACAGAGTTTATGTCTATTCTTCCTTGAAGACATAAACATAACAAAAATAATAAGATGAAACTCTTAGAAGGAAAAGTAGCTTTGATTACTGGTGCTGCTCGTGGTATTGGTAAAGCTGTAGCTATGAAATTCGCTCAAGAAGGAGCCAATATAGCATTTACTGATCTTGTTCTTAACGATGAAATGGCAGCTGGTATGGAAGCCACTCGAAAAGAAATAGAAGCTTTAGGCGTAACATGTAGAGCTTATGCTGGTAATGCTGCTGATTTTGAGGAAACCGATAAGGTGGTAAAACAAATCAAAGATGACTTTGGTTCAATTGACGTATTGGTAAACAATGCAGGTATCACTAAAGATGGTTTGATGCTTCGCATGAGTGAAGCACAGTGGGATGCTGTGTTAAATGTGAATTTGAAATCGGCTTTCAATTTTATTCATGCTTGTGCTCCAATTATGCTTCGTCAGCGAAGCGGTTCAATTATCAATATGTCAAGTGTTGTTGGCGTACACGGCAATGCAGGACAATGCAATTACTCCGCTTCTAAAGCCGGTATGATAGGTCTGGCAAAATCAATAGCTCAAGAATTGGGTCCAAAAGGAATACGTGCCAATGCTGTAGCTCCAGGCTTTATTGAAACAGCTATGACAGCACAGCTACCAGAGCAAGTTCGTGCTGATTGGATGAAGAAAATACCATTGCGTCGCGGTGGTCAAGTCGAAGATATTGCGAACGTATGTGTATTCTTAGCATCCGACATGTCAAGCTATGTAAGTGGACAAGTCATTCAAATAGATGGCGGTATGAATATGTAGACTTTGTATATACTATATAATAAAGTTTTTACATCGTTATTAATGAGCTTTGGGTGAAATATCCCAAAGCTTTTTTTGTGTATAAATTCTTAGAATAAGAAGAGTCGTATGTTACAAAAAAAATCGTAAATTTGCAAGGTATAATATTCAATAAAAAAAATGAAATCAGAAGCATTGAAACATGCTATGTATTATGGACTACTGATAGGTATAGTCTTGATAATACGTTTTCTATGTGGTCTCTTAAATCCCACTTTAAGTGGCCTTGGTAACATTGTTACAATGGTACTTTTAGTTTGGATGACCTTTAAATTTAGCAGTAATTGTCGTGATCAAATTTTTGATGGTATGTGGAGCTATGGTAAGGCTTTGTGGTATATTATTCAGTTGGCTTTCTATGGCTCGATGGTATCAGCAGTATTTGTGTTGGTCTATACTTCATTAGTTCCTTCCTTTTTTGAAGGTATTACAGACCTAATCGCAACATCATTAGAAAGCTTAGAAGAAAGTGGCGTATACAGTGAAACAATGGTTGATGAGTTGCAAAAAACTATGGACACAATGTTTACACCTCGCTCTTACTCAGCCATCACTTTAATTGCAAATTTGTTTAATGGTTTTTTTACTGGGCTAATCGTGGCGGCAATAGTAAAAAACGACAATCCTTTTGCTTCAACAACCCCAAATGATAATAACGAATAATCCCTTTGAAAAATGGATATATCTATTATAATACCTTTGTTTAATGAGGAGGAATCGCTCCGTCCATTGTACGATTGGATTCATCGCGTGATGCAAGAAAATAATTACTCTT
>JAUNIJ010000025.1 GCA_030523485.1 Bacteroidales bacterium | reverse complement strand
GTGTGTTGCTGCTGTGTAAGTTGTTGTGCTAAAACATTGTTTAATGTTAGACATATCAAGATTGTGAATAATATCCTTCTCATCATTGTTTTAGTGTGTTTTATGCCGCAAATTTACATTCTTTTTTTGTAAAGTTGCTCTCTTGTCGATAGTTTTGTGTGGTTGGCGATGATTTTGTTCTTGTTCGTGCAAAATTGTTGTATTGCGTAACGAAATGGTTTTTGTGAGGTCTGATGCTCTATTGCTTACAACTGCAAACTAATGTGTTCTTTTGTGGTATCGAATCCTAAAAAAATAGTAACTTTGCTACCGAAAAGAAAGCAACACTATGGAATCAAACAGTTTACTTTGGCTAGAAGTTAAGACAGCATACATTGATGCTAATTTTGAAGCACTTGTGAATTACCTCCGTGATAAGACTCCGGAGGGTGACGATGGTTATGTTCAGACTTTAGACTTGTTGCGTAGAAGAGTCGGAGAATATATGGACGATATCCAAAAAAACGATCTAACAAATAATACGCTTGAACATAGTCAAGGCTTCGATTTGCTGTGGTTTGTGCGTCTTATGGGTGCCTATCTCTTAGCAAAGCAGAAGACGGGACAGATGGATTATGATGCACTCTCTGCTTTAGTAAATGTGGCGATTACTGCTGCTAATGAAAACTATACGCCTGAGCAGTTGCAAATCTTGTGGGACGTACTTCGTGCTTGTATGCTACAACAGTCGGTGTTGAACATGGGTTTCACATGGAATGACATTCAAAATCAGGATTTGACTGCACACGTGTTCTTTGTCGAACGTTTTTGTCATATTCAGTTTGCTCCACCAGCGCCCAATACTACAGCTTGTTTCGAACAGGCTGGCACGTTGTGGGTTGACGACTCACACGTTTATTTAGCACCATTGGACAAATACACCTTCTGGAAAGAAAAAGATAACCTCTATAATTTTATTTCTTGTGTTGATGCTGATGCTTCTCTTCAGATAAAAGTGAAAGAAAAGGAGGATAGACTCTCGCAAACTGAGATGGGAAATTTGTTGGCCAATGAGCAAAAATTTTATGGGTTTATCATGGAGCAACGAAATGTGAAACCACAGAAAAATGGTGCTTCTAACCTACAAAAATCTAGTGAGACAACTGCAAGTCTTGATGCAATCAACTTCAACGATGTGATTGAAGTGCGCATCACATCGTCGGACGATTTTACTGGATATACTCGTATCTTCGTAGAGACTACTGATGAAAGTTGTCAAACAGTTTCTGGTGAAATTTATATCGTCGAAAAAGTCAACCTCTTTTCCAACCCCTACCTTAGTATCGAACGTAAGGAATTTCAAGACTATTTGCTGCAAACTTGGGCAGAGGCTTATGGTAAAGAAGTAACCCTTATGGCTCAATATCAAGATAATACGCACTATAAGTTTAACTTACATTCAGCTTATGTCGATTATTATCAAAGGTGTTTCGCTATGCAGAACGAGGGTACTATCCACAGAGGACGGTTGATGAGAACATTAAAGAAAACATCGCAATATCTGTTAGAGAATGGGTTGTTGGTTACGGTGTACAACTTGGAACCTACAATGCCTTTGTTTGCTGAAATTAAGGTGAATCAAGTGACTTGGGATAATAATAAGTTCCTTGTTTATGGGGAACTTTGTGGTGACTCTGTTGATAACGATGAGACCGAAGAGGAATTTGTGGCTGCTGCACGTATGGCATTCTTAGAGGATTTTGTGAGAGTCTATGAACGTCAAGATAGCGTGTTGCCTGTTGCTCCTACCACTCAAACAACGAATGCTACGATAGAAGCATCGCCATTAACAATATCGTCGCTTGTTGTCGCTACTTTAGCGCGTGTGGCTTATTTGCAGGCTCTTTGCGTTGAACAGAGCGATGAGCGTTATCTTCGTCTCTATCAAGCCTGCTTCCTCGCCGAATTGAATTGTCATCAGCAAGACTCTGCATATATTCGATTCGAATTGAAATATCAGCAAGAAATCATGCATTTTGCTAGTCGTGAAGCAATGAACGTACTTACACCACCAGAGGAATTACTAGGACATCCACGTGTGCAAACAAAAGTGGAAGTGCTCGAGGTCTTGTCTTCCTATCCCTTCGTTTATACTGATTCTATGCGTATGAAGACATTTGTGCGTAGCGACGAGGAACTGCTGAAACGTGTGCGTAGTTTAGCCGATTCGGCAAAAAGTCTGAATGGTATTATACCTGTTGCATCGCAAGACATCATGAGGCAACGTATTGCTAAAATCTTAGATGTAGAGGATCGCTATATAACCATATTGGATGAACGCGACCACTCGGAGGAAGAGGGACAGTATTTGGAATACAAATCGAGCATCGTCTACCCTGCCGGTGGCAATGGTCTGCCGAATCTATCAAAACAGTTGCATGAAATACTAAAAGCAGTGTGTGGTTTTCTTAACAGTGAGACAGGCGGCATACTATGGCTTGGTGTTAACGACGACCGTAACGATGTTGGTGTTGAAAGCGATATAGCCTATTTGTTGAGAGAGCGCAAGGTGCCGGATGCAACACCTGACAAATTCCGCCTTTTCATCGAGAATCAACTCTGCCAAGCCTTCACTACTTCTGACGGATTAGCTTCGGGCATGGACATTATCCAAGGTAGAGTGGAAATCAGTATACATACAAATCCTAAAAAATGTATAGTGCTTCGGGTGCAGATTAAGCCCTATGAGTACGACATGGTGCAATTTAAGTCGGATTCAGATGCATGGCCCTACGGTGCTGGCAAATGTTACGACAGAGTGGGTGGCAGTACTATTGAGGTGAAAAATGATTTGCAGAAAAGAAACATCATCGAACGTAAGAAGAAGAACACCGACTCGTTGGCTTCTCATGTGAGAATAATCTTACAGGCCATCAAAGAAAATCGTTCGATAAGAATTCCACAATATGCATCTGGATATCATGCCGAGCCGCACACTGTTGTTGTAGAGCCTTGTGTCGGCGGCTATTTCCCACAACACCAGTCGGTAGTGTGTTATTGCCCAGAGGAACAAAAGAATAAGATGTACAAAATTAGTCGTATGACAGGTCTCACGTTGGGAGAACCATGTCAATGTCAAAGTAAACATTTGCAAAATCCCAAAGTAGACCTCTTCGGATTCCTTTGTGGCGACGATGTCACTCCTATCCAAGTAAAGGTTCAAATGGACTCTTATGTTAAGAGTTTGCTTTTGGAACGTTTCCCTGCGGCACAATCCTTGCTCGATTCGGAAGATGTTAACTCGCAACTCATCAAGTTTGATGGAGGTTGGCAACTGAGTCTGTCGATTTACGACGAACGAGGTTTGGCACATTTCCTACTTAATGTTTTAGATCATGTGCAAAAGATCGAATCGCCTGAGGTGAATCAGTACATTGCTCAGTATCTGCAGAAATATAGTCAAAGATACAATTAACCATAAGAAAAAAGGGAAGCCGTAAAGCTTCCCTTTTTTTTATGTGTTGTGTGATTTGTTGATAGTGTTGGTTGATGTGTCATCGATAATCTTCTTTATTGCAGCAACGTCCGCATGGCTTGCGGTGATAGTTGTTTTTTGCTTGTGACAATGTTACGGCAATTACATTCTCAGAACAATTCATTCCTGCGCATTTTGCCGAACTATGGTAGGCGTAGGCGTGTTGTCCCATACAGAGATATACAGTAACTTCGTTAGTGTTTGTTTCGAGGCATTCTCCTGCCATAAAAGCCTGTACATCGTCTGTTGCTGTGGTTGGTGTTGCGCCTATCACCGCTGTTAATAGCGTTAGTAATAATAGTCTTTTCATTCGTGGGTGAATTATAATAGTAATTCTTGCAATTGTATGATGAGTTCCTCGTCGGCAGGGAGCCACGTGAGGGTCTTGAGATCTTGTGGTGTGAGCCATCGTGCATCGAGATGTTCAAGGAGTGTAGGAGCGGGACCTGTCAATGTGCAACGGTAGCATTGCATGGTGAGGTGAAACGTGGGGTAGTCGTAATCGATGGTAGTGAGTAATTCTCCGACTATGATTTCTGTGGCTAACTCCTCGTTAATCTCTCTACGTAATGCTTCTTGCGGTGTCTCGCCCATTTCGAGTTTTCCGCCAGGAAATTCCCAATAGCCTTTCCATGTGCCGTAGCCTCGTTGCGTGGCAAACACCATCTCGTTGTTGTTGACAATGATGGCTGCCACAACGTGAACAGTGGGTAATGTTACTCCCATGTTGTTGTGTTATTGATGAAAAAGGTCCGTGTCAGCACTGCCCCAGTGTGTGTACCAGGTTAGTTTGCCGTCGGCAATACCGGAACTAATACTACTGATTTTAACGACGACACCCTTTTTCTTACCAGATGATTTAAGTGTCCATGTGGTGAACAACAATGCTTCGTAAGGTTCTTTTTTGCCGATGATGCGGATAGAGTCGATGACGATGTTGCGGGCGTGGAAAGTTTCTTGAATCGTAAGAGGCAGTCTGGCTTGTTCGGTTTCGATAATCTCTGCTTTGATGTTGTTGAGCATTGCGATTTTTGGGTCGGTGGCGTCTTCTTCACTCGTGTCGTCGATGAGTTCGTTGATTTTCTGAACGTTTCTGTTTACCGTGCCTTCGACGTTTCGAACGATGTGGGCAGTGAGTCCATTGTTCTCTTCGGGATGTTCGCTAGCAAGGTAAATAATGCCATCAATCATAGCGTAGAAAATAAACAATAGCATTGCTACGCAGCATGTAATAATGAGATTTCGCATGAATGTCCTAAAAAATGAAGGATGACTATCTTGTTCGAAGTCGTAATCGTTTTCTTTCATATTGGTGTTGTTTGTCAGGGTTTGTGTTGATGTTTTTGTGTTATCTGATGAAGAGTAATTCACGGTACTTTGGTAGTGGCCAAGCCTCATCGTCGACGATGGTTTCCAACTTGTCGACATGGTAGCGAATCTCTTCGAGTAAAGGCGCCACGGTGTCGTGGTAGGCAATGGCTTTGTCGCGTTCGTTGTCGATGCGGTTGGATGTCTTTCGTGCTTCAATCATTCGTTCGACATTTTCGATGATGAAGGCTTCGTGTTCACTGATTTGCTCGATAATGTTGATGTTCTCTTTGGATATGTTGCGTGCTTTTTCTTGTGTGAATATCTCCATCACTTTATGCACGTTGTCGATAAGCATCGATTGGTATTTTGTTACAACAGGAATGATGTGATTGAGGCAGAGGTCGCCAAAGATGCGGCTTTCGATTTGTATCTTTTTGGTGTATGTCTCCCATTTTATTTCATTGCGTGCGAGCAATTCAGCATGTGTTAGAACGTTCATCTCTTCGAACATACGTATGGTGTTGTCGGTAAGGTATCGGTCGAACATGCGTGGTGCCGATGTCTCGCAATCGAGTCCACGTTGAGCTGCTTCTTGTTTCCATGCTTCTCCGTATCCATTGCCGTTAAAAATAAGCGGTTTGATGTATTTGATGTCTTCGCGTACGGCTTTTAATATGGCAGCTGTTGGTTCAATGCCTTGTTGTGTGAGTGTGTCAACACGTTGTTTAAATTGTGTGAGTGCTTGTGCTACGGCTGTGTTGAGTGAGAGTAGAGCGCAGGCACAGTTAGCTTCAGAACCGACGGCTCGGAATTCAAAACGATTGCCAGTGAAAGCGAAAGGTGAGGTTCGATTGCGATCGGTGTTGTCGATGAGCAGTTCTGGAAGTGATGGGAGGTCAATTTTGTAGGCTTGTTTGCCTGCCATATTGAGCGCGTTATCGTCGGCATTTTCAACATGTTCAAGCAGTTCGGTGACTGTCTTACCTAAAAAGGCGGATATGATAGCAGGTGGTGCTTCATTGGCGCCAAGTCGATGTGCGTTGGTAGCTGATATGATGGATGCTTTGAGTAATCCGTTATGGTTGTAGACACCTTTTAATGTCTCCACGATGAATGTCACGAAACGTAGGTTGTCTTCTGGTGTCTTGCCAGGAGCGTGAAGTAGGATTCCAGTGTCGGTAGCTAACGACCAATTGTTGTGTTTGCCAGAGCCGTTGATACCTTTGAATGGTTTCTCGTGTAGCAGACAACGGAAATGATGTTTTCTTGCAACTCGTTTCATGATCGACATCATGAGCATATTGTGGTCGACAGCAAGGTTGGCTTCCTCGTAAATCGGTGCGAGTTCGAATTGGTTTGGTGCTACTTCGTTGTGTCGTGTCTTGACAGGAATGCCGAGCTCAAGAGCTTGTATCTCGATGTCTTTCATAAATTCTTCGACACGAGCTGGTATTGAACCGAAATAGTGGTCATCCATTTGTTGGTTTTTGGCAGAGTCGTGTCCCATGAGTGTTCGTCCTGTCAGCACGAGGTCCGGGCGGGCAGCGTAAAGCGCTTCATCCACAAGAAAGTACTCTTGTTCCCATCCGAGGTTTGTGATAACTTTTTTTACGTCTGGATTGAAGAGTTGTGCCACGGCAGTGGCTGCTTTGTCGATGGCATAGAGCGATTTTTTGAGTGGCACTTTGTAGTCGAGGGCTTCGCCGGTGTAGGCGATAAAGATGGTTGGAATCATGAGTGTGTCGCCAATGATAAACACAGGCGATGTCGGATCCCAAGCGGAATAGCCTCTTGCTTCAAATGTAGAGCGTAGTCCACCAGAGGGGAACGAACTGGCATCTGGTTCTTGTTGTATGAGCAGTTTCCCTTCAAACTCTTCCACCATGCCTCCTTTCCCGTTGTGTTCGACAAAGCCGTCATGTTTTTCTGCGGTGCCATCGGTGAGTGGTTGAAACCAGTGGGTGTAGTGTGTTACGCCCATTTCTAATGCCCAGGTCTTGATGCCTTGTGCTACTGCGTCGGCAATGGCACGGTCGAAAGGAGCACCATGGTCGATGACGTCACACATTTTATGATAGACATCGATAGGCAAATATTTAAACATCTTTTGCTTATCGAATACATATTTGCCGAAATATTCACTAGGGCGTTCTTTCGGGGTTTTTACTTCGACGGGACCGCGCTTGAATGCCTCGTCAACAACTTTAAATCGTAGGTCTGCTGCCATGGTGTTACTTGATGAGTTGTGTTTGTTCTCTAAGATGTGCAAAGTTACTGATTTCTTTTGAAAAATGTTTTTGCGGAATGTTATTTTTGTAAGTGTTATGTCCTACATTTTTATGGGGATGTTTGTGTCATCAAATTATTTGTCGTAAGGTTGGCGAGAACCGTCAAATATATCTTATTGTATAGTGCGTGGTTTGTGACTGAAAAAAGTAGTGCAGAGAAGTTGAAGTTACGTGAAAATTTGTAATTTTGTGCGCTTAATATAATACACATATCAATATGTTCAACACGCCTTGTTCTAAAAATAAATCATATCTCCTGTCGGTGCTGTTTTTGCTCCTATTAACAACAACGACTGCAATGTCGCAAACGCCAATCAAAGAACGTCATTTTCGTTTCGGTGGTGGCATTACTATCGATGGTCATATCGATAGCACCCAACGTATTTTTGTAGCAAAAGGTTTGACTTATTTGAAAGATTCCACGGAACGAGGCGAGTCGTTGCGTCTTTTTGCTGGTACTTTCCATAACACGCCTGCCCGCTTTGGCGTTTATTTTATAAAGAACACCGGTTTGGTTTATCGTATTACAGTAAATATGGATTACAACGATAAACAGCAGACGCTTAAAGCGTATGAACAGTTGCGTTCACAACTCGTCAAACAGTATGAGCGAAATGGTTATTGTGTGGTGTGGGATGGTGAAATGGTGCTTGATGGGAAAAGTTATGACGCTTTCCCGCAGTTTTATATTAGTGTGAAGCGTGACAAAAACTCACGATATTGTTTGCCTGATCTTATCTATGGAAGCGTGATTCTTTCAATCAAAGAACGAAAATACAAAGGCACAACTTTTTATCGTCTCAGCATTGGTTATACCGACCAAATTAATTACGAAAAGGTTCCTTAAGTAGTTCGTAAGATTATTGTAGACAGGGTAAAAATGCTTTGTTTTTTTTATCTCTTTGTGTTAGGTGGAGTTATTTTATTATTTAATTTAAGTGTTGTTTGTGTTGTGTGATTGTAAAATAAGAGTAATGGCCGAATGTGCTTAATCGTTCTTATGTAAAAATAAAAATTCCGAAATCATCGTTTTTTGAATAAAAGTGCTATATTTGCGCCTTGAATATATATTGTAATAGGCTATCCATGTTTACTAGCAAAGTCGATGTAGATATTCTTTCGTTAGTTGAACTTATGAGGTTATAGCATATTATATTATCTAAAACAATATTATCAAATCAACAATCAACAAACAGCTAATCAAAATGAGAAAGAAACTCTTTTGTTTGGGTGTTTTGGCAATGCTTTTTTGCCTCAACACTCACTTGTCAGCTCAAATCTCAGTATTGACTGAAGATTTTGAGAATGGCATGCCAAGCGGTTGGTCTGTCGATCCTACGACAGTAGCCACCTCTTGGGCGGTCTCTTCCTCTGGACTGACTGGTGTGTCGGCTTACGGCGGAACGAACTACGTTTCGTTGTACACCACTAGTCAGCAGTCAGCGACGAAACTCGTGTTTCCAATGCAGAGTCTCAGTACGTTGACTTCTCCAGAGTTGTCGTTCTATCTCGTGTAAAAAGCTCGTGGCGTGAATACTGGCTATGCCCGCGACACGCTGAGAGTGTATGCACGAACTTCATCCACTGGTACGTGGATACTCGTTCAGACTCTCTCTGACGAATTAAGCGTGTGGACCAAACAGTCGATTGACCTCACAGCCTATGGTACGGGCAATCTACAGTTGGCCTTCGAATTTGTTTATGGCGCTGGTTTGGGTATCGGTATCGACAATGTTCGCCTCGGCGATGCATCCGTCTGCTACACACCAAACAACCTTCAAGCCTATCGTATCACTAACAACTCTGCTGAGTTGATGTGGACAGCTTACGAAAGTGCATTCCAATACGGGTTGAAAGTGAGCACAACATCGTTAAGCGACCCTAGCTCTGCTACGGCTAATGTTTTCGATGGCACTGTTTACTACAAACCTTATGCTGTAACAGGTTTGCAACCTTCAACTACTTACTACTATTATGTAAGTGCCGACTGCGGCAATGGCGATGTAAGTTCATGGAGTGTTGCCGGACAGTTCACAACACAATGTGCTGCCGTTAACCTCCCTTACAATGTAGGTTTTGAAACATCTAGCGACTTCGCTACTTGTTGGACTAAAAACTTTACAGCAAATGGTGAATGGACCACCACACCATCTGCTTCAACCTACGCACCAAAAACTTCCTCCAATGCTGCTGCTACAGGTGCAAGCGGTTTGTCGCTCTATGGTTATTACTACTCTTATAACTCTACTGAGCGTAGCACAATGGCATGGGTTGCAACTCCTGAAATAAATGTCTCTTCTTTGACAACACGTCAAATCTCTTTCCAAGCAAAAGCCAGTACGTCAACAGCTACATTGCATGTAGGTATAATGAGTGATGTTGACGATGCTGCTACTTTTGAAGAAGTCGTAACTATTAATAACCTCCCAACAGGCAATTTCCAAGAGTATGTTATTCCTTTGAGTAGCATTCTTGACACCACAGCCAAACACATCGCCTTTATGGTTGATGGTATGGATAATGAGGCGTCAGAATACATCTATATCGACGATGTAATTGTTGAGGAT
This sequence comes from Bacteroidales bacterium, assembly GCA_030523485.1. Taxonomy (GTDB): domain Bacteria; phylum Bacteroidota; class Bacteroidia; order Bacteroidales; family Paludibacteraceae; genus HGM05398. The sequence goes on along the minus strand of JAUNIJ010000025.1, from coordinate 7,804 downwards.
GTTCCATTGTGCCCAAGAGCATCGATGGTAGCTGCTAATGCCGTTACCGGAAATGATGCTAACATCACATGGCTTGGCGTTGCTCCTTTGTGGAATGTGAAAGTAAGCACAACAGCATTGGCTAACCCTGCTACAGATACTGCCAACTTCTTAACTACCACAACGACATCATCTCCGTTCCATTTGAGTGGTTTGACTCCAAAAACTACTTATTATGTTTATTTGCAACCAGACTGCTCATCAGCAGGCAATGGCGTAGGTGCATGGAGCAACGAGATGAGTTTCTCAACCACACAAGTGGTTGCTACAGTTCCATACAACTGCGATTTTGAAGACTCAGAAGCCAACCAATGGGAAATCGTTAGTCTTAACTCTGGCTCTAACAACTTCGTTGTAGGCTCAGGCGTTAACAACGGCGGTTCAAAAGCTTTGTATATCTCTTCTGATGGAACAAGCTATAACTACAATATCAACTCCTCATCTGCTTCAAATGCTTATCGTTCCATTAAAGTCAATCCAGGTGTCTATGCTATTGATTTCGATTGGCAATGTAATGGTGAGACTGGCTACGATTATCTGAAGGCTTATCTTACTCCAAGCACGTTTGTTCCTGCTGGAACTTCTTACAGCATTGCTCAAGCAGGATGGATTGACCTCACTTCATCACAAATGGTTGCTCAAACAGGTTGGCAACATGTCACATATATATTAAATGTATCAGACACCACTGTTTACAATCTCCTTTTCAGTTGGAAAAATGATGCCTCGATGGGTAGCAATCCTCCAGCAGCTGTCGACAACATCTCCATCACTCCTTATACTTGCGCTGCTCCAACAGCCTTGACAGCAAACAATATCACCACTTCATCGTTCACCATTGGTTGGACTGCTTCGGCATTAGGTGAGACCGCATGGGATGTGTTTGTTTATGCTGGTACCGACACCATTGCTAACACTACTGTTACTACCAACAGCTACACAGTAACAGGTATGAGCCCAAGCACAACTTATACTGTACGTGTTCGCTCTAACTGTGGTGCTGGCGATGTCAGCGCATGGAATTCAACTACGGTCATGACTTCTTGTGGCGCTGTCACTACCTTGCCTTATACCGAGACATTCTCTAACTATGGCACTGGCACCGGCACATATCCTGCTTGTTGGTCAAATAATGCAACTAGCACAAGTTCTATATATATTGTAAGTTATAACGATGCAACAGGCGATGGCGTTGGCTCACTCTTCAGCAACAACGAATTTGCTGTAACACCAATGTTTAACGTTGCTTCTACACCAATGAGCAATATGGTTGTTCGTTTCAATGCCATTGCCATCAGTAGCACGAGCGTCGTTGTTGGTGTCGTTTCCGACCTCAACGATATTAGCAACAGCTTTACTCCATGCGACACTGTAACGGTGCTTGGAACAACTGGCAGCCTGCCTGAATATATCGCTTCGCTTGCTTCAAGCAATGCAACATCAGGGGCCATTGCGTTTTTGCCTATCGGACAAGTATTCATCGATGATGTTGTTGTTGAAGAACGTCCTTCATGTATGCCAACTACCAATTTGACTGTAAGTAACATACAAACCGACAATGTTACTCTCTCATGGAACTGCGATGCAAGTGTAACATCATGGGATGTCGCTTATGGAACAGCAGGCTTCAATCCTGATAGTGTTCCTGCTAATCCAATCACTATTACTACCAACCCATACACATTAACCGGTCTAACGGCTGGCACAATGTATAATGTGTACGTACGAAGCAACTGCGGTAATAATTCTTACAGTAGTTGGGTTGGTGTTAGTTTCACTACCATGGCACTCCCTGGTACTATTCCTTACTCATGTGGATTCGAGGCATCAGAATCAGAATCCTATGCGTGGGATTTGCTCAGCAACTCTGCCAATTCCTTTGTAGTTGGCACTGGCGCAGCTAACACCGGATCGCAAGCACTCTATATCTCTAACGATGGCATTAACGCAGGTTATAGCACCTCCTCAAGTTCTTATGCGTATGCTCTCCGCACCGTTGTGTTCCCTGCAGGTGTTTACGATATCTCATATACATGGCGTTCTTATGGCGAAGCTGGCTTTGATTACGGTCGTGCTTTCATCGTACCAATGAGTGTAGCCCTCAATATCAGTAGTTCTTCTGGAATTTCACAAAGTAACATTCCTGCTGGTTGGACTGCTCTTGATGGTAGTAATCAGTTGTCGATCTCAGACTCTTGGTCGACACAAACAACACGTTACTTTGTTACACAACAAGACACCGTGCGCTTACTCTTCTATTGGCGCAACGATGCCAGCGATGGCTCTTCACCTGCATTGTGTATCGACAATGTCTCCATCACACCTGTTACTGGTTGTCTTGACCCTGTAGTAAGCGCTACTACACAGAACGGTGTTACCTCTATCTCCTGGATAGAAAGCGACTCTGCTACTTATCATGTTTTAGTCTCGGAGACTTCCATCAGCAACCCATCTGGTGCTACAGCAAGCATCGACACCGTTGTGTCGGCTTCTCCATTGCAAATAAACGGTTTGCAATCTTCATCCGTTTATTATGTCTATGTTCAAGCTATTTGTAACGGTAATGATAGCAGTGCCTGGAAAAACACGTCATTCACCACACCATGTGCGCCAATACGCAGTGTAAACGAAACTTTCGCAACAACCGAAATGCCACTTTGTTGGACTTCTGGTTCTAATGTCTCTTCAACACCTGTTTCTATCGTGTCTGGACATGCTCACACAGGTTCTTACTCTGCACGTCTCAACGGTGGTGGCACCATCTGGCTCGCCTCTCCTGCTATTATGGGTGACATTGCCGAAACACAGGCAAACTTCTGGGTAGAACGTGAAGATGCAAGTAGCTCGGGCGAACTTGTTGTTGGCGTAATGTCTGACCCTTCTAATATTTCTACATTTGTCCCTGTTGATACCATCATCTTCCAATCTGATGATGTCATGGAACAAAAGAGTGTTAACTTTAGCGGTGTTCATGGCATGGGCAATAGTGTTGCCTTTGTACAGTATAATACATCAGGATATTGGTTCTGGCTCGATGATATCGAAATCGGTGAGTTCCGCCAATGTCAACAGCCAAGCAACGTAGCTGTCGCTAACCTCAGCACTACGGGTGCCAATGTCTCATGGAATGCTAATAATGGTTTGTCGTTCACTGTAGTCGTCACAACAACATCTGTTGACCCTGATTCTGTCAGCGAAAACGATCCTAATGTTGTGTTCTATCTTGATCAGTTGACAAGTAACAGTGTTGACCTTACCGGCGAACTTTCACCTGCTACAACATATTATATATATGTACAATCCGACTGTAACTCTACCGACGGTAAACTCTCATTCTGGAGCGATGAGTTTGTGTTCTCAACACTCTGTTATGCAGTCAATGTTCCTTTTGTTGAAAACTTCAACGGCACAGGTAGCGGTGTAAATGTAATGCCAACTTGTTGGACTTCAGTGGTTGGTTCAAATAATACGTTGCCTGCTGGTAACAACTACGACCCTTACATTGTTTCTGGTCTTACAACACCTGACAACGATAGCCGTGCACTCCGTCTCTACGGCTACTATCAAAATGGTGTTGCCGACAGCAAAGGTTGTGCCGTGATGCCACTCATGGCTACAAACATCGACACACTCATGCTTTCGTTCTCACATAAGTCAGAATCAGACCCACGTCGCATGCTTGTTGGTTTGATGAGCGATCCTTCCGACCTCTCAACATTCACACCTATCGACACTGCTTATGCTACATCTACATGGACACGTCAAATTGTTCGTCTCATAGGTCACAATGCAGGCAATTATATCGCATTCTTAGTCGATGGCGACCTCAACCAAGCAACAACAACCATCTATCTCGACTCTGTTGTTGTCGACACCGTACAATCTTGCATGGCTCCACTCCATTTTGTTGCAAGCAACATCACTGGCTATTCTGCAACATTCGACGTGCAAACATTGTCGAACACCGACTCACGCGTACAAATCCAAATCGCTACATCAACAGCGTCGACAGAAGCTGCTATCGATTCAATCACTTTCGTGGCTGACACTATCGTAAATGTAGCTGACCTCCCCGTTACTATCAACGGCTTGCAACCACTCACATCGTACTATGCTTTCGCTCGTGTGGTTTGTGGTAACAATAGTTATACTTCACGTGTAGTAACCAACTTTACCACCGATTGTGGCAGATTTAGCGTACCATTCGCCGAAAGTTTCAACGAAGCTCAAGGCTTGCCTACTTGCTGGAGCGCTGATGGCTCAACACCAACTATAACAAACTTACAAGCAGTGTCGGGCAAGAGTCTCTACATCAACGACGATGTTATTGTTGAATTGCCAGAACTCGATATCCAAGGTAGTGTTAATAGTTATGCACTCTCATTCTCTTATTACACTACAGCAGCCTTGGCTACCATCGAAGCTGGTATCATGAATGTTCCGGGCGACACCTCATCATTTGTCTCAATGGGTGTTGTTAATGCTACATCATCAGCTTGGACCAACTTCGAAGCTAACTTCGCTAACTATACAGGAACAGCGAAAAACATTGCTTTCCGCATCAACAACGGCATTGTTTATGTCGACGATGTTTACTTTGGTCCTTCCACTTCTTGCGCTCGTCCAACAGCACTCACTACAACATTGGTTGACACTGCATCTATCTCGTTGACTTGGACTGCTGGTGGTAGCGAAACAAGCTGGGATGTAATCTACTGTCCAACTGGTGCCGACATTGCTAATTATACCCCAGTGGCTGTAACAACCAACTCGTACAACATCACAGGACTGATGCCTGCAACACGCTATGATGTTTATGTCCGTTCTAACTGCGGCGGTAGCGATGGCGTAAGTGCTTATAGCAAAGTTACGGTGCGCACAGCTATTGTTGCTGAGTCGTTACCTCTCACATCTACTTTCGAAACACCTTCTGACGTCGATGCTTGGGAGATAGCTACACCATTTGGTACTAACCAATGGTTCATTGGCAACTTCGGCAATCCTAACACTGGTCTTTACGTTTCTAACGACAATGGTGCTTCCAATTCTTACTCTACCTCAGTAGCTTCATTAAGCTACGCACGTCGTTTGTTCCGCACCGAAGGTGGTGACCTCCAAATCTCATTCGATTGGCGTAACGTAGGTGAGTCAAACTACGACTTCATCCGTGTGTTCCTCGTTCCTGAAAACGAAGATATGACCACTGCATTGCCTGCGTACAATACTATTGGTATCGCTACACAGCCATCGTCGTTCATCCCTGCAACTTCATCGCCAACCTATTTCTCACTACAGTCGACTTGGCAACACTACGAAGGAGCCGTTGTTAACGTACCATTCGGTAACTACTACCTCATGGTGGTATGGCGCAACGATGGTAGCGCTGGTTCAATGCCTCCTGGAGCTGTCGATAACATCTCACTCGACTATCGTCATTGCTATGTTAGCGACATCACCGTCAATAAATCATCGAACAGCGCAACTATCAACGCTTCTACCGACTGCGCAACCGTACGTTTGCAGATGCACGACTCTACATTCACCGCTGGCGCCGATAGCATCATGCTCGACACCATCGTAACATTGCCTGTAACCATCAACAACTTGTTGCCACAAACCGAATATTACTTGACAATGAGAGGTTACTGCACAAACGGTGACTCAACCAACTGGACTGCAGTGACAATGTTCAAAACAAAATGTACTGCTGTAGAAATCAACGATTCCACCAACTATGTTTGTGGCTTCGAAGAATATACACACGATGCAGCTACCAACCGCGACCTACCTGACTGCTGGGAAACATGGACCGACTACACCTCGTACTATCCTTATGTTTATTCAACCCATCACGATGGTTCTTACGGACTCTATTTCTATGCAACGGCTTCTACCAAGTGTTTGGCTGCTTCACCAGAAATCAGTGGACTCCCATTAGGACAAGTGCAACTCGATTTCTATGGCTATTCACCATACACTGCTGCCATTCTCGAAGTTGGTTATATGACCGACCCATCCGACAATACAACCTTCGTGAAGTTGGAAGAAGTGAGCGTAAGTTCTAGCTACACTTGGGAACACTTCCTCGTAAGTCTTGCTGGCGCACCAGCAACAGCTAAACACTTTGCTTTCCGTCTCGATCCTACCAGCTATTATAGCTTTAATATCGACGACATAACAGCAAGCAAAGCTCCTGATTGTGCTCAACCAGGTCTCTCTGCATCTGTCAACGGCAACAACATCGCTTTGACTATCTCAGCAGCTAACCCAACCGATACAGAATGGGAAGTAATCGTAACTACTGGCGCAACACCAGACACTATTGGCGCAATCTATGCCGACACCGTTACCACCACCTCGTTGAATGTTGTGGCTAACTACTCCACAACCTACAACATCTTCGCTCGTACCGTCTGTGGTGGTGGCGAGGCAAGCACATGGAAACAAGTCTCTGCTTCTACACCTTGTGGCATCATCGAAATGCCTTACACTGAGGCATTCAATAGCTTCCCACCAGCATGCTGGAGACGTGCTAACAAACTCCTTGCAAATGTGTTGAACGGCACAGAAACAATTACAGACTACAACGGTGGCTGGAACACAACTACAGGCAATGGTCTTACTACCTCGCACCCAAAAATCAATATCTACGGCTCAACTTGTAAATATTGGTTGATAACACCATCAGTGTTCGTCGATACTATTGCCGTTCTCTCGTTCGACCTCGCTTTAACCGACTATGATAATGGCGATCCAATCGAGGATAACACCGCTCAAGCCGACGACCGCTTCGTGGTTATTGTGTCACGCGACGGTGGCAACACCTGGACTTCTAATAACATCGTTGCAGAATGGAACAACACTGGTTCAAGTCGTGTATTCAACAATATCGCTTACAATGGCGAACATGTTGAACTCTCGTTGGGTAACTACGTCGGCGACACCATTATCGTGGCATTCTATGGTGAATCAACAGCAGCTGGTGGCGACAACGACCTCCACATTGACAACGTCGCATTTAACTCGTTCTCGAACGTGATCAACATCACCGACAATATTTGCGACGGTTATAACTACGTAGGTAATGGTTTCAACATCGCAAGTGCTGACATCACACCAACAACCAACACATTCACACGTCTTTCTGCCGACACAATGTTTGTGCTCACGTTGAACATCATGCCTTCTGTTGAGGTTGTTTTCAACGACACCATCTGCAGCGGTACAACTTACACGCTGAATGGCTTCAACACCAACACCGCTGGCACTTACCATCGTTATCTCACAACAGCCGTTGGTTGCGACTCAATCATCACCCTCAACCTCGTGGTTAACCAAGGCTTCAGCGATACACAATCGCTCACCATCTGTCAAAACCAAACACCTTACATGTGGCATGGTCAAAGCTTGACTACAACAGGTCAATACACCCATACTGCTGCTGGCACTACTGGTTGCGACTCCGTATGGACACTGAACCTCACGGTAACTCAAGCAATCAACACCACAGTAAACGATGCCATCTGTCAAGGTGACACCTACACATGGAACGGACAGAACTACACCGCCGCCGGTACCTACACTTGGACAGGCACATCGGCCGCTGGTTGCGACTCTATCGTAACACTCAACCTTACTGTTAATCCAGTCTACAACATCAACCAAAGCATCACCCTCGAAAATTATGAAGTACCATACTCATGGAACGGTATGACAATCGACTCAACAGGTATTTACACTTGGTACGGCACAACTGCAGCAGGTT
>JAUNIJ010000158.1 GCA_030523485.1 Bacteroidales bacterium | reverse complement strand
GAAAATCCGTATTGGAGACATTTTTTTAGAGCAAGGTTTATTTGAGCATTCCAGAAATACCCTTTATTTGTTTCTGCTCTAATGTGTTGATGCACCCCAATAATTCAATAAATTTAGGGTCACCTTGTAAAAGTTCTATTTCTATTAAATTTGTTACTACTGCTTTACTGCTTATTTCTGACGCATTGAATCGGTTTATTAACACATTTCTATTTAATACATGCCAACCATTATCTTCTTTTGTTGGAGATTGTAATTCTAAATAATATTTTACTCCGTTCTCTTTTTTGATTATTGCGGCATGATTTCCAGTTGCAAAATAATATTGCTTACCTTCCAACATTTCCTCAAATAATTTTTCGGAGTCATATATGCACATGTGACTAATTTTTTTGTACCCCTTGCTTGTTATCATATTAATGGTTGTTGTTTCAGAAAAAAAATCACGAGATATTCCTCCCCTAAAATCTAAAACATCTAAACCACATTTTTGTCCGCAATAAGCAAAAGCCAAAGAACTGCATGAGCCATCTGTTATGTCACCACCGCTTAAAATGTCTACGATTTCTTCTTCTGTCCTTAACGTTGTAGATTTTGAAACTTGGTTGTATTCTATCTTTCTTCTTTTCGCAATTGAGATAGGATTGTTTAATATTGTTTCTTGCTTCTGTTCAATTGTGCTTATTCTGTCCAATTTCCTAAAAATCAACGAGAATTTATCCTTTGAAAGTTTACCTCCAACTTTAGTATTAATTTCATTAACCTCATTTATTAATGACTCTTTAACAGACTTTTCAACTGATATTTCTTCAATCATAAGTCTCAACTTGTTTTTTCTATTCTCGTTCCACATTTCTTGAATAATCCTTTTCTCTTCTGGTGTCCTCATTGCGTGCCTTTGCTCAGAGATTTCCAAAGGAGTAAGTTTCTTTGTCGGCATCACCAAAGCAGATGGTTTTCGCATCTCTACACCGAACAAATCAAACTTCTTTTCACTTCCTTTTGTTGTGCGTTTCTGCTTCAAGTTATCTTGTACCCAGTACGGCAGAGACCTCGCCCTTGAAATTTTATCTTTGTTGTCACCAACCCATTGCACAAAATTCTTTGGCGCATCTTTGATTTGGTACTGGTCAAAGAACCCACTGGGACAACCCTCCGCTAACCATTGTTTCCGCAACTCCTTGTCTGCAGTTATGGCGGTAGCATGACAACGACATTGAGGATGCCAACCACACCATTTGAAAGTCTTGGGATAGTCACCTTGCAACTCATCGCAGATATCGAAAAGGTGTACTGGCATCTTCTTCCCTTTCACCTCTTTCAATGTGGTGTGGTTGTTCGACAAAGAAATCTTAATACCGATGACAAATTCCTCCTCGTTCCAACGTTCATAATCGGCATAGCGGTAAGCAGAATTTATCTCACTCCTTGAACACCTCTCTGCATTTGCCCTTGCGGAGCGGTAAACACCTAAACACTAAAGACCACTCTTTTCTTTTTCTGTCTTTTTTACTGCAATAACCCAATAAAAACGACAAATAATCAACAAGAAAATCTTACCTTTGCAAGTTGAAAGCAACAAATAAAGTTGAATTCACATCAATAATCTATGAGAAAACGCTTTGCACTATATCTGCTAGTTTTACTATGCACCCTACCCCTTCAGGCGAAAAACTTTATTGTCGTCATTGATCCCGGACATGGAGGAAAAGACCCTGGAGCAGTTGGTTTTGGAGGACAAGAAAAAGACATCAACCTCAAAGTTGCCCAAAAACTTGGCGCTTTGATTACCGAAAAATATAAGGACGTAACGGTTATGTACACCCGAACAACCGACAAATATGTCACGCTGAAAGAACGTCCTGAAATGGCAAATAAAGCCAACGCTGACCTTTTCATTTCTATCCATACCAACGCAGCAGAGAGCTCTTCTGCCTACGGATGTGAGTGTTGGGTGAGAGGTGTTGATAAAACCACAGCAAACCTTGCCGTCGTACAACGCGAAAACTCGGTTATTTTAATGGAGGACAATTACCAAGAAAAATATCAAGGATTCGACCCCAAATCAACCGACTCACAAATCATGTTTGAGTTGATGCAAGACATCTACAGCCGAAACAACATTAAAATAGCTCAAAGCATACAAAACGAACTCATCAAAATAAAACGGCATGACAGAGGTGTGAGACAAGCTGGTTTTTGGGTTCTTCATCAAACAAAAATGCCAAGTCTTTTAGTTGAATTGGGCTTTATCACCAACAGCAGCGAAGCAAAATACATGCTTTCTGATGCTGGACAAACAGCCTTAGCAAATGCCATATTAAAAGGCTTTGTTGAATACAAAAAATTTTACGACAGCACTTCTGGCAACAAAATAACCATGAAAGCAACACCCAACAATCAAGAAGTAGCAACAAACACCAAAATAGAACAACCACAAACAAAGAAAGAGCCTGTGGAAAACCCTCAAAAAAACGAGGAAAAAACAGCCAAAGAATCAACCACAACAACAATAGAAGGAGACGCCACCAGCAAGAACGAAGTAATATATAAAGTACAAATACTTGCAAGCACAAAGCCAATAAAAGCTGGCGACTCACAATTCAAAGGGCTGAAAAATTGTGAATTTTACCAAGAAGGTAACTATTACAAATATACCTACGGCAACACCTCTTCCTACGGTGAAATCGTAAAAATCAGAAAAGAAGTAGTAGAGAAATTCCCAGAAGCATTCATCATAGCCTTCCACAAAGGAAAGAAAATCAGCCTTCAGGAAGCAAAAGCACTAACAGAATAATCATTGATAAAACAAGACACTCA
>JAUNIJ010000024.1 GCA_030523485.1 Bacteroidales bacterium | reverse complement strand
ATAAAAACACCGATAAAAACACCAATACACCGGCAGAACAATGTGCCGAGCTGAAGAAAAAATTAGTCGAGAAGCATCAGTTCAAACTCTCTCTCAAGGAATTAGAGAATGAATCAACGACGCTGTCGATGCTGTTGCATGTTGTGCGTAGCACCACGACGACTGATTTTCTCGCCTCGCTGCTTGCGTTGCTTCAAGACATCAGCTACGGAGCTATTGAGCTCGAGCCGTTGCAACGTGAAGCATTGTCGCGCGTTGTGAAACTGTTGGGACGTCTTACCGACATTCTCAACAAAGAGGTTGAGTTGGAATTGACTACCGTGCTACACCTCATCAGTCGTTTGATGAACACCGAGTCGATTCCTTATCACGGTGAGCCTAAAGAGGGTTTACAAGTGATGGGTATGCTTGAGACACGCAACATGGATTTCGACAATCTCCTCTTGCTTAGCGTCAACGAAGGCAAGATTCCAAAAATCACCTCGACGGCATCGTCGTTCATCCCTAACCTACTACGAAAAGCCTTTGGCATGAGCTACACCGACCATCAGGACTCGCTTTATGCCTACCATTTCTATCATCTGCTGCAACGGACGAAACACGTTACGTTGGTTTACAGCGCTGGCAAAGGCAATGTTTCAAAAAACGAAGTCAGTCGATTTGTACTACAGTTGTTGGCAGAACATCCGAATAGCGAACAATTCCGTCGCATCCGCCTACAACCGGAGTTTAAAGTTGCAGACATTCCACCGGTCAAGGTAGAAAAGAGCGAGCAAAGCATACAAGAGGCATTGAATAATATCAAAAGTCTGTCGCCAAGCGCCATCAATAAATACATCGACTGTCAACTAAGATTCTACTATGACTGCGTGCTAAAACTCAAAGAAGAGGACGAGCTAACCGACGAAATCGACAACGCCACGATGGGTAATCTGTTCCACAAATCGATGGAACTATGTTATAAAGACATTAAGAAAAGCAAATCGACCACACAGAACGCAGAAGAACAAGACATAAGCATCACGGCTAACGACATCAACGCACTATTGCTAGACAAGGAGCACATCCGCAACATTGTGTTGAGTGCCTACAATTCGGTTTGTTTTAACAACGAAAAAGCACCACTGATTGGTGAAGAGAAATTCTCGGGTGAGCAGAAAATCTATTACACGCTGATTGTTGATTACGTGAATCGCCAGCTACGGGTCGACCTCAAACAGGCGCCGTTCACAGTGAGGGGTCTTGAGAAAAAGCACTATGTTGAGCACACACTCACAGATAAGAGTAAAACGCTGGAAATTGGTGGTATCTTAGACCGTCACGACAAAGCAGACATCAACGGCATTGAATACGACATCATCAAAGACTATAAAACCTCGAAGGCAGCACAAGAGATTAAAAATAAAAAAGATGAGTCTCTAATCGAAAGTCTATTTAATGATAAAGGCAAACGCCCGTACCATGTTTTCCAAATTCTGATTTATGCGTGGGTGTTGAAGAAAGAAGGTGCCAAACACATCAAGCCAAGACTGTACTACGTCAACACATTCAATAATCAAGACGAGAAAGACTATCACAAGCTGGGTGACATACCATTCTTTGATGTCTATAACGATGATATGCACAAAGAATTCGACGAAAAACTAACGAAATTATTGGATGAAATCTTCGCCGTTAGCAAACCGTTTGAGCCGACAAACAATACATCACATTGTAAGTATTGTCCTTACGCTACCATCTGCTTTAAGGACAAAGATTCGGGTGACGAATAAATCACACTACACACAAGAAAAAAGCACGGAAAAGATATCCGTGCTTTTTTTATCTCCATAAACACCGCTTCTTTGTTGTTGTCGTCACATTTTCAACAACACGAATCGTTTAAGCAGTAGCCACAACAAATAAAAAAAACGGATAGACGTTTTATCATCTATCCGTTTTTGTTGTCTTGCCCGGATTCGAACCAGGACAAACAGAACCAAAACCTGTTGTGCTACCATTACACCACAAGACAATTGGGATGTGCTTTGGAAAAGCGATGCAAAAGTAGAAATTTTTCTCGACGTGACCAAATTTTTAAGTATTTTTTTTACATCGTCTACGACTTAGCTTCTACGTCGGTCATTATCAACTCATTAAACTGTTGTTACAATTGTCCAGACTCAACCAAAAGTATGATTCGTTCCACCATTGCATCTTCTTCGCGACTGCCGAAGGAGGCTTTAAGGTCACCGCCGAGCATTTTTGCGAACATTTGATAAAATCCTGCTTTGAAACCGCCGAGGTAGGCACGTATGAGTTCGTACGATGTAGCGTTGCAAGTGCGGTCGACCATGCGAATGAGTAGCATGCCTTGTGTAAGCGTTAGCTTACCGAACTCCTCTTTGTTGCCGTTGTAGACACGTTTTTCAAAGGCTTTCATGTATTTGTCGCGTTCGCGTTTTGTCGACATCGTCATCAGCGTGTCGTTGGTGTCGGCTATCAAGTCTTTGATATAGTAAGAGAGCGGCAACACACGTTTCACATCGCGCACGGTGCGCCAGTAGAATTTTTCTTGTTTTTTATTTTTGAACACCAACGGTTTGAACACATAGAGTGTTGGCAGTTGGTAGATTGGGAACGTATCGCCGTTTTCGACGATGCATCGACACATAAAACCACCTTCCGGCACCGGTTCGTATGCTTTTTTCACACTGCTTTTCTTGCTAGTAGGCGAAGCAGAGAGTTTGCCACCAGGCAGTGGGGTGCCATGTGTTTGTGTAGTGCCGACCGACGTTTTGCCACGAAGTAATTGCGTTGTCTTACTGTCGGTTTGCGCAGAAACGGCCATCGTGACAAGGGAGAGCACCATTGTCAAAATGATTATTGTATGTTGTCTTACTGTCTTCATTGTTTCAAGATGCAAAAATAGACCTTTTTTCCTTACCCTATCTCTATTTACATAGATTTTTATTATGGGTTAAGGTTTAAAAGGTCTATTTTACAGTAGTCTATTGGCGAGCACTATTCACCGAAGCCGCCAGACATGTCGTCGTAGCCGCCCATATCGTCGCCACCACCTTCACCGCTCATGCCACGACGGTTTTTGCCATGGTTATCGCCGAAGGTCCAACGCACAGAGAAGTTTATCATTGGTCCGTTTGGCTGACGGTCCATGTCTTGGTAGAAGTTGTCGCCCCAAGTGAGGTTTTTCCAACCCATTGAACGGAAGAGGTCGAAGGCTGACAGGCTGAGAATGAGACGTCGGTCGAGGAAACTTTTCTTCAGACCAATGGATGAGAAGAACATGCCTTTGCTCTTACCTTGTGCAATGACATGTGGTGAGTTGTAGCTGAACGAGAGTTGTCCTGAGAATGTTTTGGTGAAAATGAAGTTGCCCATGATGCGTGCGCTCCAATTGAAGCGACGTTGACGTTCTTGCAGAAGAACGTTGCGATAGTAGACGTCGGCCATGTCTTCGTAGGATCCTCGCAACGATGTGGTGAGGTTTAGCCAACGTGCCACCGTGTTCATGGCAGCCATTTCCATACCAAGCGATTGCTGTTTAGCCACGTTGTCCCAAGTTGACTCCATCACATTGGGTCGTTCGTCGCTTTGGAATCGTACGTTTTGCATGATGTCGGTGGTGTAGTGGTAATAGAGCGAGGCGGAGAGGTTGTGTTTGTCCCACGTTTTGATATATTTGAACTCGACAGCATTGGAGAATTCAGGTTTCAAGTCAGGGTTACCATAGGAGACGTTGGTAGAGTCGGACACGTTACGATACATGCTCAATTGTCGACCACGTGGTCGGTTGACACGACGTGTGTAGTTGAGTTGCAACTCGTTGTCGCGTGGCAAAGAATAAGATAAATAGATGGTAGGATAGAGTTGCCAGTAGTTACGTGTTGTCGACACAAAAGCGTCGGTAGGAGTGTCGCGTGTCTCGTTGGTAGTGGTAAAGAACTCACCGCGCAAACCAAGTTGTGCGCTAAAACTGCCCCATTTTTGTCCGTAGGTGGCATAGAGTGCCGCAATCCATTCGCTGTAATTGAAGTCGTTGTAGCTAAGCAGGCTATTATCGTCGGCAACGGTGCCATCGTAGGTTGTTGAATTCATACTGGTTTGGCGGCCATTGACAGCGACGCCAGCTTCTAATTTTGCATTGTTAGCAAAGCGTTGTGTGTAATCAGTTTTGAATTCGAAGCGTGAAGTATTGTTGTCGCTACCTTGATTTTGTTGATAGGCAAAGGCAGGACCCTCTTGCACGATTTGGTCGTAGATGCTTTCGGAGCCACGCGTGTTGTTTGAATAAGAAACGGAAGCACGCAACTCAGAACCTTTATCGTCGAATTGGTGTTGATAGTCGAGTCCCACGTTATAGGTGAGTCGGTTGCTTTTGTTGGTATTATCACGCGAATACAATGCTTGTGTGTTGTAGCGGTAATCAGCTAATGAATAGTTGATTGTTTCGGTTTTATTTTTCTTACCATCATTGAACATAACGTTCACGCCGAGATTGTCTTTCCTTTGTTTTCCCAAATGGAAATCGACGCCTGCTCGTGTGAAGATGCCCCATCCGCGTTCATCGTCGTGATTTTCTTGGCTAAGATACGAGATGGTGTCGGTGCGATTGGTGTTTGGTGTAAAGGCCCAACGGTCGGTGGTGCCATCGCCACTGTGGTTACGTTGACGAAATCCAAAGTTGATATAGAAATCGACCAACGAGCTATTATAGTTGAAGTTTGCGCTTACATTGCCAGCAGGAACGCCAAGCATCTGATAGCCCACACCAGCCTCGACGCTACCATAGTAGCCAGCCTTACGGTCTTTTTTCAGCACGAGGTTGATGATGCCTGCGGTGCCTTCTGGACTGTATTTTGCCGATGGGTTGGTGATGAGTTCTACTTTTTCGATGCTGCCAGCAGGCATTTGTTGAAGAATTTGTGCACGATTGTCGGCATCGAGTCCTGAAGGTTTGCCATTAATCCACACTTCTACATTAGTGCTACCACGGAGCGACACCTCACCGTCTTGGTCAACGTCGATAGATGGAATGTGTTGTAACATTTCTGATGCCGATGCGCCTGCTGCCGCTAGATTTTGGTCGACATTAAACACTGCTTTATCAATATCAAAATGCATCTGTCCTGCTTGTCCAACAACTTCGACGGCATCAAGCATTCTGGCATCTTCTTTCAACACCAATGTCTTGAGATCAACGATTTGTTCGTCAGAGGTGATAGTAACGTTGCGTGTAATGGTGTTATAACCAACCATCGAGATATTGATTTGATAGGTGCCTTTTGCCACGTTAGGAAGTTCAAAATGTCCATCAAGGTCAGTGGTTACGCCTGTGAGATTATCTTCTTGTTGTGGCACTCGTAGTGTTACGGTCACAAATTCTGCCGGATTTTTGTCTACATCTACCACCACACCTTTAATAATGGCAGCATGAGCACAAACGACAGATATCAGCATTGCAATAAGTAAAGTGAACTGTTTCATTATTGTTTTTGATTGTTTGATACTATATATACTTTTTACTTTTTCCGACTAATGTGACGTTCAAAAGTGCGTTTGGTTTAAGCCAAACATTCGGAAAAAACATACGTTACAATTTTTTAAGATTCTTTTTGGGTCGACAAAAAACAAAACAACGCACCTCATTGGATGCGTTGTTTTGTATGCGTTAAGATATAATTGTTTGTATTAAATTCGTTGACGCCTCTATTTCAGCAGTTCTGCCAATTTTTGATCAAGTTCGTCGCCCATGATGTCGCGAGCTACGATTTTACCTGTTTCCACATCAATCAAGAAGAAAGCAGGCACAGCCATAACAGCATAACGATCGACAGCTTCACATTTCCAACCGCTAAGTGCAGAGATTTGTGGCCATGTGATATGAAGTTTTTGAATTGCTTCTTTCCAAGCATTGAGGTCTTCATCGATACTGATGCCAAGAATTTGGAATCCTTTTGCGTGGTATTTTTCGTAGAGCGACACAAGATGTGGCATTTCGCGTCGGCATGGTCCGCACCAACTTGCCCAGAAGTCGATTAAGACGATTTTATTGTCACGCATCACTTCTGAGATTGCCATAGTCACCCCTTCTGGTGTTTGCATCACAACGTCGATGAAATCGCAGCCTACTGCTGATTTTTTGAAATTCTCTACATAGTTTTTGATTTCAACGATGCCATAATAATCGAAATAGTTAGGAATGGCAGACATTAGATTAGCTACTTCGTCAGCCTCGAAACGCCAACGATTGCGACGGAGCACACAAACACCCGAAGGAGTTTGGATGTTTTCGATGATATAGCTATGGATGCGCTCGTTCACTTCTTCCTCAACTCTGTCGTAGTCGGTGTAAAGCGACGTTTTTTCTTCTTCAGTAAGTGTTGTGTTTGTGGTCAGCTGCTTTTCGATGTCGTTCATAACATGCATTATACCGATAATTTCACCATTAAAATCGGTATACTTATCATTCTCTGGTGAGCCTTTTACGACGGAACCATTCTCATTTAATTCGACAAAAATCTCACCCTTTTCAGGGAACAACACCTCATGATACGACTCGCCATTACGTTCATAACCCACAAAACGCACCACCGACTCAACGGAATCGAGTTTGAAGCAGAAATGTCCTTTTTCATTTACTTTACAAGAATCGATGTTAACATACCCTTCTTCAGCGAAACGTTGGAAATAGACCATTTGTCCCTCTGTAGCATTTACGAGGTTACCATCAATCACACACACTGGTTGTTTCTTCTTAGTGCAAGCAACTAAGCACAGCACCAACACAGGAAATAGATAAATGTACTTTCTCATTGCGATAAAATTTTACGGGGCAAATTTACATCTTTTTCTAGCACCGACTGTTAGAGAAAAAACATTATTTTTGCAGAGGTAAACAAACAAAAACATGGGACATCATCATCATCACAACAACCACGAAGACAATGCGTCAAAGAATATTTTTGTAGCATTTTGGCTGAATGCCGTTTTCGTTGTTATTGAAGTCATTGGCGGCTTTTTCACAAATTCTATCGCCATTCTAAGCGATGCACTTCACGACCTTGGCGACTGTGTCAGTTTAGGCTTAGCATGGTGGCTTCAAAGAAAAAGCAAACAACAAGGCAACGCTGTTTTTTCGTATGGCTATAAACGTTTCTCGCTGCTTGGAGCTATGTTTCTCTCAACCATTTTGGTGGTTTCGTCGTGTTTCATGCTCTACGAAGCCGTTTTAAGACTCATTCATCCTGCTGAAGTAAACGCCACAGGCATGCTTTGGCTCGCCATCGTTGGTATCATCATCAACGGGTCGGCAGCGTTTAATCTCCAACGTGGACATTCGCTAAATGAGCGCGCAGCCTTCTTCCACATCATGGAAGACGTGCTCGGTTGGGCTGCTGTGTTGATTGTCTCCATTGTCTTGATGTTTAAACCATGGACAATACTTGACCCACTGATGTCAATCGGCATTAATCTATGGATTTTATGGAATGCGGCGCACAATCTTATCGATACTTTCCGAGTTTTTCTGCAAGCCACACCAGAAGGACTAGACCTAGACACACTACGTTCAGAAATAATGAACATAGAAGACATCGAAGATGTGCACGACCTTCATATTTGGACACAAGATGGTGAGACACACGTCATGACACTGCACATTGTGACCTCCTCCAACAATCTATCGGCACTCAAACATAAAATATGCCATCTCGCAGAGGGTTACCACATCGAACACGTTACCATCGAGACAGAAAGCCCTGATGAACATTGCAATAGAAAATGCAACTGATGAACTCAACAACAATTACCTTAGCATGCTCATCGCTCGAACAACACGTGGTAGCCGCACAGCAACAATGCGGCACAACATTTCCTGTTGTTTGGCTTGACAAACAAAAACAATAAAACAACATCTCATTGTGTACAACAAATTCATCATACGACAAGATGGCACACTCGTTTTTGGCAACGTCTACCTTCACCGAGACCTACTTCCACACACTGATAGCACATGCTACGGCGGCGGACTGTGGCAACTTGACTACGAGCGGCACTGCATCATACTCTTTGGAAGAAGTTTCGACTTCGGAACACCCGACTTCAGCCAATTACAGCGCATCGACTATAGCTCATTACCAATCGGACGCGGTTGGCCCATCTTCTACCAACACCTTTGGTTGGGAGAAGAAATTCTCGAACCCGTGAATGTGGTATGAAAAAAAAAAGACCGACAGCATACATTATTAATAAAAAAAACCTTGTAATTTTGACGGCGTAAACAGTACTAACATCTATATCAATATGAAAAGACAATTACTCGCATTAGCAATGGGCGTCTGCGCCATCTCAATGAGCGCACAAAACGCACCAGCACAAACAGCAAAAGACCTCGTTGTTGACAAATCACACGAAGTGGTCGGCATACAACATTTTCAGGATATCACCTTCAATCTCAACGGAAATCAACCCATTCAAGGCATCACACTGAGTGCAGAAGGCGAACCGAAAATATTCACACATGGTCACTACATCGTCAACCAAAATGTAACTCCAGAAGAGGCAGCCAAAGGCATCTGCTCATGGCTTGCTTTCCCAACAGACATGCAAACATCAGCCGACAGCTACGAATCACTATGGACTGCTTATCGCTACAACCCTTCCAAAGAATTTAGCGAAGCATGGGAAAAAGTAACTCCAGTAAACGGACGCATCGTACTAAAAGCTAACACTGGCTATCAAATACGTTACAACAGCCACCTCGCTACCACATTAACGATTCAATTTAAATCGATAACACACAACTTTGGCTCCAACGACTGCCGCTCTACAGGTTTAAATCGTCGCTACAACGCCTACAACAGCAACAGCGAATTTGCTAACCTACAACTCACCGGCACACCATTCATGTCGGCAACACGCCTCAACACAACCGACATACGCCTCGCATTCCCTAACGCACAAGGCGGCTACGATCAATACGTAAGCACCGACAACGCCACCCCCGACATGATGCCTTTCCAAGCATTCTTCATACAACACACAGGCAACGTGCTCTACAAAGGTATCAACAACACCAACTTAGAAATGGGACCTGTGACAGCACACACCATCGGCGACGAATTCCTTAACATCTACCTTAACAGCAACAACGGTAGCGACCGCATGGTGCTGTGGTTCTCTGAAAATGGTAGCAGCACCTACGCCGCAGAAGAAGACTTCTCGAAACTAATCTCTGGCAACGAGAACTATGCTACCGTCTATTCCATCGAAAATGGACATCGCCTGGCTTACAACAAAACAGCATACACCAAAAGTATCATTCCTGTTGGTATCGTTGCAAAACAAAAAGGCACCTACACCTTCTCACTCAACGGCAACGCCACATCGGCAGCAAAAGTAGTGCTTCACGACAAACAACGCAACACCTACACCGATTTGAAACAACGCAACTACACGTTTACCGCATCGGCAGGCGAACTGAACACACGTTTTGAACTCAGCATCGACTTCGCACCAAACACCACAACAACCATCGAAAACAACAACCTAAACACCACACTGAACGTATTCACGTCCGACCGTGGCATCGTTGTAGAAGGTGTGCCTGAAGGCGCCACCATTAAACTCGTTGATGCTGCCGGCAAAACCATCACCAACACCTACACCAACGGCGAAACCATCACATTGCCACAACTCATTCCTG
The DNA here is from genome assembly GCA_030523485.1 of Bacteroidales bacterium. GTDB lineage: Bacteria > Bacteroidota > Bacteroidia > Bacteroidales > Paludibacteraceae > HGM05398. Next base: position 8,029 of record JAUNIJ010000024.1, on the reverse strand, counting down.
GCATCTACATGTTGATGATAAACCACGACAACGAAACATCAGCACACAAACTGACCGTCAAATAACACTCTGAAAAGAGTAAAAACAAAAAAACACTCTGTCCATAACGAAAAAGAACAGAGTGTTTTTTGTAATAAATAACTACAGACGGGAAGAAACAACACCAGACAAAAACACCTACACAAAACAAACACACCGCTTTTAAGTGTAACAAAAAATTAATTTTCACCCCTCTACACATACTCTTTTTTATAGTACCTTTGCACCGCAATTTGTAAGACTTTGCACCAATAAACGACTCTTAAACAACATACAAACTTTATACACACAATGAAAAAAATTACGCTTTTACTTGTGGCAATGATTTCTACGTTAGCCCTCGTGGCTGTCGTTAATCAAAGCGACAAAAACAAAGTAGCTATGACATCAACATCGCTACTTTATGAAGACTTCAGCAAATTAGTTGCTGGCGACATGTCAACAACCAGCAGCGCAGGCTCAGCCGCCGTTGTCGACAGCATCCCAACAGCATCCACCCTTACAGCCGGTTACCAAGCAGGCGGCACACTAAAACTCAGTTCCAGTAGCACCACTGGTAGCATCACATTCAACACCGTCGATGCATCAAGCTACGACTCTATCCGTGTAGAATTCGATGCAAAATCGTGGCAAAACAAAGCTACAAACTTCATCGTCATCTACGGCAACGACACCAACATATTCTCCGCAACACAATCAGGTGCAATGCCATTCACACTTTCAAGCTTCGACCACGCTGCCGTTACTTTTGCTGCAGCATCAACACCAACAGCTGTTACCATCACATTAGCAGCAGCTGCTACCAATGGCGACAAACGCGGATACCTTGACAACGTGCAAATCTTTGGTGTAACAGCCGACGTCGCACCACAAGGCAACGTCATCACACTACCTTACACACAAGACTTCTCACAACTATCAGAAGGCGACCTCACCACATCCAGCTCAACAGCAAGCCTCACCGACTCACTCATCAACAGTTTGAACGGTATCGACACCATCTCGAAAGGCTACCAAGCTGGCGGCATCTTGAAATTCAGCTCAAGTTCAGCAGTGGGCTACCTCACCACCGATTCTATCTATTGCGGTTCTGCTAACAAAATCCAAGTAAGCTTCGACGCTGTAGCATGGAACAACAAATCAGTAGCCGTTGTACTGAACTACGGCACACAAACCGACACCATCGCCTTAGCAAGCTACACCGGTGGCTATCCTATCGACACACTTGACTTCGGACACTACATCGCGGTATTCGACGCTGAAGCAACAGCAACCCCAATGACCGTTACCAGCGCATACGGTACAAACGGTTCTGGCGACTATCGTTTCTACTTCGACAACTTCACCATCGAAGAATACGACTCAACAGCAGTGGTTGTTAACGCACCAACCATCACCCCTGGCACAAGCACCGTAATCGACTCTGTTGTCGTTACCATCACAGCCGACAGCACCGCTACCATCTACTACACACTCGACGGTACAACACCAACCTCCGCTTCTACACTCTACAACGGTCCATTCGTACTGACATCGACCACCACAGTAAAAGCCATCGCTATGATTGGTTCAACAGCAAGCCCTGTTACAACAACAGCATACACCTTCCCTGACGAAGTTGCCAACATCGCTGCATTCATCGCTGCTGGTCAAGGCTCCTATAAAATTAACGGCACCGTAACCGCTGTTTATCAAAACGGCAACAACCTCTACATCCAAGATGCAAGCGCATCAACACTCGTTTATGGCGCAACTGGACAAACCTACAACAACGGCGACCAAATCACTGGCATGGTTGGTACCTACGCTACCTACAATGGTGCATCACAAATCACACCAGTATCAATGCCTGCTGGCGTTGCAGGAACACCCGTTATGCCAACCGTTGTAACACTTGGCGAACTCACAGCTGACGATGTTCACCGCTTCGTACGCATCGAAAACATCACCATGACCGAGACAACACTCTACACCACCACAAGTCGTACCAACGGCAACATCACCGACGGCACAACAACACTCGTGATGCGCAACAACTTCTATGCACTCGATGGCACCTACGGCCCAGAAAACACCTACAACTTCGAAGGCTTCGTATCTATCTACAATGGTGCAATACAACTCTACCCACTCTCATTCGACATCATTACGGGTGTAGAAATGGCAGAAGAAGCACTCAACATCTACGTTAACAACGGCAACATCTACGTTCCTGCCGAAGCAGGCGAAATCATCACCGTATTCGACGTAACAGGCATGAAACTCTTCGAGACAGTAGCCACCGACAACATGACAGTAATCTCAGAAATGCCAAACAACACACTCCTTGTTGTGAAAGTAGGCAACCACGCTGCCAAAGTTGTGAAATAAGCAAACACTTGTAAAACAACAATTTTACAGCAACACATACAACCCCGTACGACAACCATCGTACGGGGTTATTTCATTTATAATCCTCAGCAACAGACAATATTCAAAAAAAAACACTACCTTTGCAACGTGATAAAAAAGGCACTCAGAAACATCGTTGCACTCGTGCTCGTCGGAGCATTTTGCATAGCAGGAAGCGGCATCAACATCTACCACTTCTGTTGCGATGCGTGCGCCAATCAAATAGTTAAGCTCTACTTCGGACTGACCAACTGTCACGACGTACACTCACATCACCACTGCGCCGAACACGATCACCATTGCGAATGTTGCCACCATCAACACGACAACCTTGACAACGACTGTCAACATCTGAAACGCACATGCGATGGATGTAGCATCACACACTACACCTCCGACTACGACACCACACCCGTCTATCACATCTCCCCTTTATACATCGCCACACTGCCACAACAACAAAGTTGCGACATTCTCCTCATCGGCGAAAATCAACACAACGCTTGGTTAACACCACAACACCACGCACCGCCAGGCGGGCGACAAGCGCTTAGTGAAAACTGTATACTACGCATTTGATTTCTTAGTCCACCCCATTTCGTGACACATTATATATAATATATAACGTGCCACCCACCCTTGTTTTTTCTAAATAAAGCGACTAACATCAAATGCATTCAACAATGAAAAAATCACACATTCTCATACTCCTGTCGTTGCTCATATCCGTGGCAACAGCACAGGCACAAACCGTCAGAGGCAAAGTAACCGACACAAAAGGTGAAGCCATTATCGGCGCAACACTGAAATGGAAAGACACCAACATGGGCGCCGTGTCTGACCTCGACGGCAACTTCAACATCGAAGCACACGATGTGCAAGACCAACTCATCGTGAGCTACGTAGGCTACAAGAACGACACCATCACCGTCGACAACCCCGATAAATTCGTTAACATCGTGATGAAAGAAGATGCCGTACAACTCAGCACTGTCGTCATCACTGGCAGAAAAGCGGCCACCGTCACCTCACGCCTCGACGCCGGACAATCGCAAACACTCACAGGCGACGAACTCTGCAAAGCTGCCTGCTGCAACCTCTCCGAAAGTTTCGAGACCAACGCCTCCGTCGACGTAGCCTACAGCGACGCCGCCACAGGGGCAAAAACCATACGCATGCTCGGACTCTCAGGCACCTACGTACAAATGCTCAGCGAAAACACACCCGGCGTTCGCGGCCTGGCTGCCAACTACGGCATGGAATACATACCAGGCTCATGGATGGAAAGCATACAAGTGTCGAAAGGCACATCGTCGGTCATCAACGGCTACGAAGCAACCACCGGACAAATCAACGTCGAATACATCAAACCACAAAAAGCCTCACCCATTGCCATCAACGGCATGCTCAACCACATGCTGCGCGCTGAAATCAACGCCACTGGCGGATGGGAACTCACACCCGTAGTGTCGACAGCCGTCTTGGCACACTACAAAACCGAACCCATGGAACACGATGGCAACGGCGATGGATTCCTCGACCTTCCCAAAAACCAACAAATCAACGCACTCAACCGCTGGTACTTCAAAACAGACCGCTACACCGGACAAATACTCTTCCGCGGACTCTACGACGAACGCCATGGTGGACAATCGTCGAAAGCCATAACCAACAACCGCTATGGCATCGACATCAACACCACACGATTCGAAGGATTTATGAAAAACGGATACGTCTTCGACAAAGAAAAAGGCACCAGCATCGGACTGATTCTTAGCGCATCGTATCACCACCATGACTCCGAATACGGCAAAACCACCTACGATGCCAAACAAACCAACGTCTACTTCAACGGCATCTTCCAAACAAACTTCACCGACGACCACAAACTCTCAGCCGGACTAAGCATCAACTACGACAAATACAACGAGACACTCTACTACGACCCAAAATTCTCAGTCTACCAACGACAAATTCAAGACTACGACTTCAACCGTAGCGAGCTCACCTCGGGTATCTTTGCCGAATACGCCTACAACTACACCGAGACACTATCGCTCATCCTCGGCCTTCGCGGCGACTACAGCAATCGCTTCGGCTTCTTCGCCACACCACGATTCAATATACGCTACGCACCATGGGAATGGCTCAACATACGCGCCTCCGTCGGACTCGGCTATCGCTCACCTAACATCATCAGCGACAACGGCTTCATGCTACCAAGTAGCCGCAACATCTACTTCTACGAAAACTACAAAGAAGACCCACTCAAAAAATTCCGACAAGAACGCGCCATGAACACCGGCGCAAGCCTCACCTTCCACATCCCCATACAAGCCAAAGAGCTACGCATCACAGCCGAATACTACTACACACACTTCTTCGAATCGGTAGTAGCCGACCTCGACTCCGACCCACATGAAATACGATTCTACAACCTCGACGGCGGACGTAGCTACGCTGGCAGCTTCCAAGTAGAAGCCGAAATGGAAATACTACGCGGATGGACCATGACAGCCGCCTTCCGACACACCGACGTAAAACAAACCATCGGCGGCGTGCTACGCGAAAAACCACTCACCAACCGATTCAAAGGACTGATAACCACCAGCTATCAGACACCACTTAAAAAATGGCAATTCGACTTCACCGCACAATTCAACGGCGGCGGACGCATGCCCGACGGATTCATCAACGAATACCAAAACAACGACCAATACCACCTCAGTAGCGATGGCACAACGCTCTACTACAAGTGGTACCCACAACTCATGGCACAAGTCACACGATACTTTAAAAATTGGTCAATCTACATCGGCGGAGAAAACCTTACGAACTTTAAACAGTCTAACCCTATAGTAAACGGCGAAAACCCATACAGCAGCAACTTCGACGGATCGATGGCATGGGGACCAATACACGGCACCATGGCCTACATCGGATTCCGATGGGCTATCGACAAAGACTACGACAAAGCAAAACAACGCTTTGCCAACAAAAAAGCTAATAAATAATAATAACAATAAAACAACAACAACACAATGAAAAAAATTATCCTTACACTTGCCCTCGTGCTCGTAGCATTCGTTGGCATGAACGCAGAAAAAGTGACAACACGCCTCTACATCCCAGAAATGGAATGCAACAACTGCAAAGCAAAAGTAGAGAAGAGCATCACCTACGTCAAAGGTGTGAAAGACTTGCAAATCGACTTGGAGAAACGCATCGCCACCGTAACCTACGACGACGCAAAAACCAACATCGCACAAATTCAAAAAACACTCCTCAACGACACCAAATTCAAATCGCAAGAAGTGAAGAAAGGTTGCCCTAACTGCAAAGACGGCAAATGCACCGGCGCTTGCAAATCACAAGGCGAACACAAAGGCAACGGCGAAGCACATCAACACGGTGAAGGCTGTGGACACAACCACGAAGGTGAACACAAATGCAGTGGCGAAGGACATCAACACGGTGAAGCCTGCACACACAACCACGGCGGTGAACAAAAAACCAACAGCAACAAAACAGCTAAAACAACCAAATAAGCTTACATAAGCAAAATATGTAGTGCTTTCCTTGTATTTTTTCAGTTTACTCTTGCAGATTACAAAGAAAAGGCATATCTTTGCACCAAAAATATCACAAAAAGGTTGCAAAACTATATGGCGAATACTATCGAACAAGGTGCTGATAACAAGATACTGAAACGGGTCAGAGGCAAGGGAAGGGGTTCCATAGTCTTCCAATCTGATTTCGCTGACTGTGGCACTCCTTCTGCCATCAAGTCTGCCTTTCATCGGCTATATACCGAGCAATTACTTCTACGACTGGCTCACGGCATCTACTACTACCCCAAGGAGGACAAAGAGCTGGGGCTGGGCGTGGTGTATCCGTCTGTGGAAGAGATTGCCATGGCCATTGCCAAGCGCGACAAGGCAAAGATTGTCCCTATGGGTGCATACGCCTTGCACCGGCTCGGGCTTTCCACTCAGGTGCCTATGAACGTGGTGTTCCTAACAAGTGGTGCTCCCCGAAGGATAAATGTAGGCACGGGACGGGGCATTCTTTTCAAGCACTCCTCTGCCGGTAAAAATTTCGCCTACCGATCGGAGTTGATGATGCTCATCGTCACGGCCATGCGTGCCATTGGCAAAGAGAAGTTGTCGGACGACGAGACCTCGAGACTGAAAGGAATGCTCGAGCGCATTTCGGAGAGTGACTTCGAGCATGACATTAAACTTGCTCCTGCATGGGTGCGCAAAATCCTAATGAGCGAATGAAACTGACTGCTCTTGCCGCTGAAAGTCAGCGAACCATATATAATAATGTGGCTCACGCGACTGGGCTTCCTCCTATTAGCATCGAGAAAGACTGGTGGGTGACACAGGTACTCAAGGCAGTATTCCAGTTGCCATACCGAGAACATCTATCCTTTAAAGGTGGCACCTCCCTGAGTAAATGCTGGGGGCTTATCGAACGTTTCTCCGAAGACATTGATCTGGGCATAGACAGAGAATTTCTCGGTTTCGAAGGTAACCTGTCAAAGACCCAGATTAGCGACAAGTTGCGCCGTGCCGCTTGCTCATTCGTTCGTGAGAGTATGCAGCACGATCTCCGTGAAGCATTAGTAACGATTGGACTTGAAGAGGAAATCTTTGAAGTTAAGGTGGACATCACTCCTATTACCACCACCGATCCAGAAGTGATACGTGTGGCTTACCGTAGCATTTACCCAGAGCTGAACGACCCTTATCTGCCACCCGTGGTGAAGATTGAAGCAAGTGGGCGCTCTATGTCCGAGCCCATTCAAGAAAAAACTATTGAATCTATCGTGGACAAAGCGGTTCCCCAATCCGTCGTAAGAGAGGCCCTCTTTGACGTACGGGCCGTACTGCCTGAGCGCACCTTCCTTGAAAAGATGTTCTTACTGCATGAGGAATTCAGCAAGCCGCAGGTTCGCGTGGAGCGCATGTCGCGCCATGTTTATGACTTGGCACAGATGATGTCCCGAGGCATACATCAGAGGGCCTTGGCCGACGAGACGCTCTACAGGCAAGTGCTCGAACATCGCCGGGAGTTCATCGGGCTGAAGAATTTCGACTACGACATGCTCTATCCTGAGCACCTCAACATCATCCCGTCCGATGCCACTCGCGAACTTTGGCGCAAGGACTACGAGCAGATGCAGCAGCACATGATATGGAGCACCGATTCTCCGTCCTATGAAATATTACTGACACGCTTGTCTGAATTGAATAACATGGTTAAGAGACTGAATTATAGATGATAACAAATGTACGATGGACGTGCCTGATCAGGGTGCCAAGAGAATACCTATAGAGTTTAAGAAATAGTAGGATAAACAAAAAAAAGGGTGAATCAAAACGATTCACCTTTTTTTTGCTCATTATCGATGCATTACGCTGTTCAAACTCCTCGAAACCATTTTATCTCAACCGCAACAAAAGCGAATAACCACACAAAAATTACTACCTACAACAATTTATTTTCGGCATGAATTTTTTCGTGCATCGCCACAAGAAATTATTTTCAGTGCTCACGAAACCAAAACTCTCCACAAGAAATTATTTTCAGC
>JAUNIJ010000023.1 GCA_030523485.1 Bacteroidales bacterium | reverse complement strand
TTTTGTGCACGCTGAAAATAATTTCTTGTGGGGATGCACGAAAAAATTTCTGCTCACAATAATTTCTTGCGGAGAGTAACGAAACGAAAAATGTTGACAAGAATTTTTTGCTTGACTTGTGTGTTTGAAGTAGTTAATAGTGATTTATTCCAACGAAACGCCTTCTGCTTTGAGCAAACGAATCTTCATGGCTATCATCTCTCCTTGTCGCTCTCCTTGAAATCCTCCGATACCGTTGCGACTCACTACTCGGTGGCATGGCACATCCGGGGCAAACGGATTGCGTTTTAACGCTTGACCAATGGCTTGGGCACTCTTGCAACCGATGCGTCTACCTAATTCACCATATGTTATCGTTTCGCCTTTAGGCACTTTTAACAACTCTAAATAGACACGCCGTTGAAACTCGGTGATGTCGGTGCTCTGTAGAACCTTTTGATAGATATCGCATTGTTCCATGGCGAACTGATTTTAGTCGCGTTGGAAGATGTCGCGTGTGTAAACCTTTTCTTTCACGTCGTCAAGGCACGCGTCGTAGCGGTTGGCAATGATGGCAGCACTTAACTGTTTGAAACGATTGAGGTCGTTAACAATTTCGGAGCCGAAGAATGTGCTACCGTCAGCCAGCGTTGGTTCGTAGATGATGATGTTGGCACCTTTGGCTTTGATGCGCTTCATAACCCCTTGAATAGAGCTTTGGCGGAAGTTGTCGCTGTTTGATTTCATTGTCAAGCGGTAGACGCCAATAGTGACGGGCTTTTCGGTGGCAGCATATTCATTTTGAGTCGAATAGGCATAATAGCCAGCGCGACGTAACACCTGGTCGGCAATGAAATCTTTGCGTGTCTTATTACTCTCCACGATGGCACTCATCATGTTTTGTGGCACATCTTCGTAGTTGGCAAGCAGTTGCTTCGTGTCTTTTGGTAGGCAGTAGCCACCATAGCCAAACGAAGGGTTGTTGTAGTGCGTGCCAATGCGTGGGTCGAGACCGACGCCGGAGATGATGTCTTTTGCATTCAGACCTTTCAGTTCGGCGTAGGTGTCGAGTTCGTTAAAGTAGCTGACACGTAATGCTAAGTAAGTATTTGCAAACAATTTGACAGCTTCGGCTTCTTTCATGCCCATGTAGAGCACGGGGATGTCTTGTCGCAGCGCTCCTTCTTGAAGAAGTTGTGCAAAGGTCTCAGCCTCTGCTTTAACGTGGTTACTGCTTACAGCCTTGATGGCGTTGTTCTCTAACTCAAACTCTGTGGAATCGATGAGTTTTGGGTAGCCTACGATGATGCGTGAGGGGTAGAGGTTGTCGTAGAGTGCTTTGCTCTCGCGAAGAAATTCTGGTGAGAAAAGCAGACGGAATTTGTGTGTGGTGTCTAATCCCATCGCTTTGAATCGTTCGGCGTATTTTACGTATAGGTTGCGTGTGTAACCTACTGGAATGGTGCTCTTAATGACCATTAAGGCGTTAGGATTCACCTCAAGCACAAGGTCGATAACATCTTCGATGCAGTGTGTGTCGAAAAAGTTTTTAACGGGGTCGTAGTTGGTTGGGGCGGCGATGACCACGATGTCGGCGTTCTGATAGGCGCTTCTGCCGTCGAGTGTGGCGGTAAGTTTGAGCGAAATTTTCTCGATGTGGTCGGTGTTGCCATTTCTAAAGTCGACAATGTCTTGTTCTGTTTTACATCGTAAACCAGCTAAATATGCTTCGATGAAGTCGTCTTGAATGGGTGATATGCCGTGGTTAATTTTATCGACTTTTTCTTCGATGATGTCGACGGCAGTTACTTCGTGATGTTGTGCCAGGAGTGTAGCAATTGACATGCCGACATATCCGGTGCCTGCTACGGCTATCTTGAGGTCTGAGTATTTTTTCATTGTGTGTGCTGTTGTAGTGAAGCGCTAATTATAATCCTTGGGGATTTTTGGTTTGGAAGTTCCAACTATGACGACACATGTCTTCGATGTCGTATTGTGCTTTCCATCCTAATTCTTGTTCGGCTTTCTGTGGGTCGCAGTAACAGGTGGCGATGTCGCCAGCGCGTCGTGGTTTGATGCTGTATGGCACTTTAATTCCGTTGGCTTTTTCGAATGCTTTTATCACATCGAGAACAGAGTAGCCGTGTCCTGTTCCAAGGTTGTAGGTGGCGAGTCCGCATTGTCGGTCGATGGCAGTAAGTGCGGCAACGTGTCCTGCGGCAAGGTCACATACATGGATATAGTCGCGTACGCCGGTGCCGTCGTGTGTGGGGTAGTCGTTGCCGAATACGCCGAGTTCAGGTCGTAGCCCAATGGCAGTTTGTGTGATGTAAGGCATCAGGTTGTTGGGGATGCCGTTGGGGTTTTCACCAATCATTCCAGAGGGGTGTGCGCCAATGGGGTTGAAGTAGCGGAGTAGCACAACGTTCCATTCTTGGTCGGCGTGTTGTAGGTCGGAGAGCACTTCTTCCAACATCGATTTTGTTTGTCCGTATGGGTTGGTGCAGTGTCCTTTGGGGCATTGTTCGGTGATAGGTATCATGGCAGGATCGCCATAGACGGTGGCGGAACTGGAGAATATAATGTTTTTGCAGTGGTGTGTGCGCATAACATCCAACAATACAAACGTGGCGTTCATGTTGTTTTCGTAGTATTCGAGTGGTTTTGCAACGCTTTCGCCCACCGCTTTTAATCCGGCAAAATGGATAACGGCATAGAAGGTGTGAGTGTCGAACAGTGCGTTCATACGTTGTTTGTCGCGTACGTCGGCAATGACAAGTTCGATGGGTTTATTGATGATTTTTTCTACGCGGTGTATGGCTTCTTCTTTGGAATTAATGAGGTTGTCGACGACAACAATGTTGTATCCGGCCTTATCGAGTTCGATGATGGTGTGTGTGCCAATGTAGCCAGCACCACCAGTCAATAGTATTGTTTTTCCGTTTTTTGTCATGTTGGTTGTGGTGGTTATTCTCCAATTATTTCTATGTCACTTTTGGGTTGTTCCTGTCGGTACATTTTTTCGTTTTGACACAGATAGACTGTTCCGGGGTAGAGGTCGATTAATGTGGTGTTGTGTGTCGCCATCAGCACGCTTGTACCTGTTTGACTGATGTTGTGAAGTAGTTCCATGAGTTCGCGAGCAGTCTCAGGGTCGAGGTTTCCTGTTGGCTCGTCGGCAATGATGAGTTGTGGCGAGTTGAGTAAAGCACGAGCTATAACAATGCGCTGTTGCTCGCCGCCAGAGAGTTGATGTGGACGTTTGTAGCCTTTTTTGCCCATGCCAACCGTGTTGAGCACGAAGTCGATTTGTTCGTTGATTTTATGTTTATCTTTCCAACCTGTGGCTTTGAGCACAAACGAGAGGTTGTCGTTTACGGTACGGTCTTCCAATAGTTTGAAATCTTGAAACATGATGCCAATCTTACGACGCAACAAAGGAATGTCTTTACGTTTCAGTGCTTTGAGGTCGTAGTCGAATATTTTGGCATCGCCGCTGTGTATGGGTACTTCAGCGTAGAGCGATTTGAGTAGTGAGCTTTTCCCACTTCCTACTTTACCACAGAGATAGATGAATTCGCCTTTGCTTACTGTGAAGTTGATGTTTTGTAACACAACGACTTCGTCGCGATGGATGTTGACGTCTTTAAATTCTACTAATATGTCGGATGTCATGCTGTTCGTTACTTTTTAGTGATTTTAGTGCTTAGGATTCTGACGTTGGTTTTTGGACGGTCGTTTTTGTCGGTGTCGACATTGCATATTTTAAGCACTACATCTAATCCGTCGACTACTTCTCCGAACACTGTGTATTGCATGTCAAGATGTGGCGTGCCTCCAAATGCTTTGTAGGTGTTGCGTTGTTCTCCGGTGAAATGAAATGGTTCGGAAGGTCGTGTGGCGTTGTTGATCCGTTGTTCCTGCATATCTAGTTCGCTGTCGGTAAATGTTTTGCCAACAACGATATAGAATTGTGTCGACGACGATTCGCGTTTTGGGTTGACGTGGTCGGCTTGTCGTGCTGCACATAGGGCTCCACGTCTATGGTAGTTTTCTGGTGTGAATTCTGCTGGTATGGTGTAGTCGAGTCCACCGTCGCCCAACACTTTGGTTGAATCGCAGTTTCTTGAGTTTGGGTCGCCGCCTTGTATCATAAAATTCTTGATAACGCGATGGAAGAGCACTTGGTCGTAGAATTTGTTTTTGCAGAGACGAATGAAGTTTTCTTTGTGTAATGGGGTGTTGTCGTAGAGGTGTATTTTGATGTCGCCCATTGTTGTTGTGATTTTTACATATGTTTGTTTGGGCGTTTTTGCCGTAGCTATGTTACTTGTTGTTAGCATGGCTAAGAGTAACAGTAAGCCTATTGAATAAGAGTGTTTTGTTGACATTATGTTTGTTTTTTATGTTATGGCAAAATTATGATTTTTTCATCATCTTACCAAATTCATGCTGCAATCTGCAATGTTTTGTCGGGAAGTTTGTTGATTGATGCTCAATGAATTCTTTACGAAATGCGGAAAGTTATGTTATTTAAGAAATGCCTGAATGGGGTGATGTTTTTGAGGTCGGCTGTTTTCTTTTATGTTTGTTGATTATTGTTATGTTGTTGATAATGATTGTATTGTGTGTTTGATTTGTTCTTTCAAGAGTCGGTGTCTGTTGCTGATTATAGCGTACGATATGGAGTGTTAAATGTGTGCGCGTTTTGGCTTAAGTCCGCTCTGTGTTAAATATTTAAGATATGCTTTTAAAAGTTTGTTAGTGTCGTAATTATTGCTTATTTTTGCCGAACATATGATTGGTAGTTATTCTATCAGTCTAGTTAGGTTTGAGATATAATTAATAGTCTTTACAATTCATAATTACTGAACGGGTGCAAAGCGTAGAGAGTACGGTTTGCACTTTTTTTATAAATAAAGGGTTACCTAAGTTTTAGGTAACCCTTCATTTATGTTGTTAGTTTTTACTTGCTTATGCCAACATTGGTTTTACGATGCCAAAGAGTAGGTAGGCGATGATAAAGGTAAATACGATGTTGAAAACTTGTGCGCAAAGGAATGCTGATAATACGTTGCGGTTCTCTTTTGATACGATGTCTTTCAGTTTGGTGTCGAGACCAATGCATACGAAAGCCAGTGAGAAGAAGAAAGTTGATAATCCCTTTGCCATGGAAACGGCTGCTGGTTTTGCTGCCTCGGCATCAGAGAATATGCCGTTAGCTTGAAGTAAACTAAACACAGCAGATGCTAATACGAAGCCAATGATGAATTTCGGGAATTTCTCCCAAACGATGCCAAGTGATGGTTTTCCATTGTCGTTGCTATTGGAACGTGTAGAAAGATACAGTGCGATGAAGAATGCCACGACACCAATCAGTACGTTTTGTGTTGCTTTTACAATGACGGCAATACTTTGTGCTGCTTCGCTGTACAATCCCGACGATGCTGTTACGCCTGAGGTGGTGTCGATGGTGCCACCAATCCAAGCTCCGGCAATTTCTTGTTGGATGACGACGTCGTCGGTAAGAAGTGGTACGATCATTTTGGCTAACCATGGCATGAGATAAATCATTGGTACAACGATAATCAAAACCATAGAAGTGATGTAAGAAAGTTTTTTCTTGTCGGTGCCTGCAACGCCGGCTGCTGTGATACACGCTGATACGCCGCATATTGATACGCCGCTTGAAAGTGTCATGGCTGTGCGGTCGTCTACTTTAAATAGTAGTTTTGAGATGAAGAATGCGAAAAACCATACGGCTGCTACAACTATTAAAGCTTGTACTAAACCCATGAAACCAGATTTCATAACGTCTCTAAATAAGATGGTAGCACCTAAGCATACAACACCAATCTTGATGTAGAACTCACCTTGTATGGCTGGTTTCATCCAATCGGGAATTTTAATGGTGTTGCCGATTAGCAAACCAATTAATACAGAGAAGAACACTGCCTCAAAACCAAATTCTTTAACAATGCCAATGTTAGCAATGAATTGTGCTATCAAGGCTAAGATAAAGACGACAATAAATGATGCGAGCAGTCCTTTTAATGGTCTTGATAGATATTTGTTGCCTGTGTAGAGTGTGATGAGCGCTAACACGAAAAATATACCAATGTTAAGCCATGCGTCTGCAGTCAATAGTGTGTTTGGAACTTTGGGTACAAATGGAAATTTGGCAGCGAAAGCAGCGATAATTAAAAGGGGTATGCTGAAGATGGTGACAGCCCAATCTTCAGTAAGTAACCTTGTTTTTAAATCTTTACTCATATGTTTATACTTTAGTTTTGTTGATACTTAGAATTTGCGCTTGCAAAGGTACATATATTATTTTGAACGTATCGAATGATTGTTCAAAAAATATAGTGTATGTTTTTTTTGCGTGACTTTTTTAGACACTATATTTTCTGTGACAGTATGTGCCTTAGAGTGGTCAATCAGACTGTTTATGAAATAGTCTGTGTTGAACGATGTATTGCTCAACATCTGCCGGAATTAAATGCTCACATGATTTTCCTAATAGGATGCGTTCTCGGATTTCTGTGGATGAGATGTCGAGTTTTGGTGCATCAATTATTTTGATGTTAGAGTGTTTTAGCAGAGCAGAGCAGTCGATGTTAAGTCGTGGATAAATTAAGATGCGGTGGTTTGCTAAGATGTCGTCGATACGATACCATTTGTTTAATATGACGGCATTGTCGGCACCAATCAACAAACTGATGTGGTCGGAAGGGGATTGTTGTTTAAGGGCTTCTAACGTGTTGTAGGTGTAGTTTGGTTTAGGTAGTGATTGCTCAATTTCTGTTACTTCGATGTTGGGTAAGTTGTTCAATGCTAAGCGTAGCAATTGAATTCTTTCTTTGTCGTCGATGAGGTTGGCTGAAGGTTTCAATGGGTTTTGTGGTGTGACACTCATTAAAACTCTATCACCAAGGTGTTGTTGAATAATGCTTTGTGCTAAAGCGATGTGACCGTAGTGAACTGGGTTGAACGACCCTCCATAAAACACAATTTCCATTTTATTTACCGATGAATTTGTCGATAGCCTTGCAGATATCACGCTTAGCTGTTTCTAAATCGTCGTTGATGATGGTCACGTCGAAGCGCGAAGCATAGGCTAGCTCTTCTTCTGCTTTTTTTACACGTTTCTCTATCATCTCCATTGAGTCGGTATTACGTGCAATTAATCGTTGTCGTAGACTTTCTACTGAAGGTGGTTGAATGAAAATGGACAACGCTTGTGCGCCGTATATTTTTTTGACATTAACACCGCCTTTGACATCAACGTCAAGTATCATTATCTTGCCTTCTGCCAGTGCTTCATCGATAGGTTGTTTGAGTGTGCCGTAAAAGCATCCTGGATATACTTCTTCGTATTCTAAGAATTTATTTTCGTTAATGGCTTGTTTGAATGCTTCGGTAGAGAGAAAATGGTATTCGCGTCCGTCTTGCTCGTTGCCACGTGGCGCTCTGCTTGTTGCTGAGATTGAGAAAGTAAGTTGATATCCTTGTTCAATAAGATGGTTTATTAACGTACTTTTTCCTGAACCAGAAGGTGCGGATACGATGATAAGGTTTCCTTGCATAAGTCTATGATTTGTTTTTGAGTATGATCCAAATAATGATGGGTGCACCAATCAGCGAACTGATGGCGTTGATGGGAAGGGTGTAACCATTTTGTGGTAGTTGTGTGGCAATGTCGCATAAAAGTAATAATGCGCTTCCACACACGACACAACCAGGAAGTGTTTGTGCATGATTAGCTGTCTTTAATATTCCTTTCACCAGATGTGGTACAGCCATGCCGATGAAAGCAATTGGTCCGGTGAATGCTGTTGTGGCACCTGCTAATAATGCTACAGATATGATGATATAGATTCTAGTTCGTTTGATGGAAATGCCTAATCCTTGAGCATAGTTTTCGCCAAGAAGTAGTGCGTTGAGATTTTTGATAATTGCCACAGAGATGAGTATGCCTAAAACGGCTATGGGCAACATTACTTTCATGTAGGTCCAAGAAACAGATGATAGACTGCCGAAAGTCCATACTACAAACAGTTTCAACGAGTCTGGATTGCTACTGTTTTGAAGAATAGTGACGATAGAGCCTGCAATCTGACCAAGCATCGTGCCGACAAGCAACAACGATACTGCTTGTTTGATTTTAAACGAAACGCCGAGCATTAATAGTAAAATGCACGACGCACCAATCGTGGCGGCGATGACGATGCCCCAGCCATTCATATAACTGGAGTATGAAGTTACTATGCTTGATGTGCCAAGCGTGAATAATGCAACGCCTAATGTCGAACCAGAGCTAATGCCTAATACATAAGGACCGGCAAGAGGGTTGTGGAAGAGAGTCTGCATTTCTAAACCTGCCACAGATATTGCCGCGCCCACAATGACTGCTGTGAGTGCTTTGGGTAGGCGGAAGTTGTAAAATATTTCTTTGTAGGTGTCGTCGCCAGATAATAATTCGCGAAAAGAAATGTTTACACTACCCACTAAAATGTCTATTATGAATAATGCTGCTGTTAGCAACATCATCAATAGTAATTTCCCCCAAAAAGAATTGTTGTTATGTGTTTTCTCCACCACAGTATTATTGCTTCAATTTGATGATATAATATGGTGTGTGGTTCGGTACGATTTCTGGATGAAACGCCCAAACGAAATCTTTGAGCATGATGTCGGGATTAACAACGCCACTTTCCCAACAGTCGTTAGCCATTGAATTGGGTAGAGTCTTTCCTAAAAAAGCGTATACTTCGCCTATCGCAACCGGGTTGAATAGATTGTGTCGTTCATCCATTTCAATGAGTTCTTTGATGGATGTCACAGGAGCATTAACCCAACAATCTGTATGTTTGAAGTTCTTCAGCACCATTTCAAAACTTAGTGGAAGACTGCCCGAACTGGTGTCATTGGCAAATTGATAATCGCCACCGGCATCTTTGATAAGTTGTGCCATGTAACATTGTCCGCCTGACATGTACCATGTGCCTTTGAAGTTGTTGCCAATCATAACCGTTGGTTTGTGTCCAACAATGTTTACCGTCTCTTTGATTTCATCGTAGTTTTTCTCTATTTGGTCGAAAATCAATGAGGCGTTGTTCTCTTCGTTAAAAAATGTGGCAATCATCTTTATCCATTCAGCACGTCCTAATGGGTCCTCTTCCATCCATTCGTTGTTGAAGAGTACGGGGATGCCTGCCTCTGTAATACGTTTAATATTCTCGTCTTGTAGGTTGTAAATGGTCATCATTAGCATGCTCGGCTTTGCTGCCAACAAACACTCTATGTTGATATTTAAAGCATCGCCGATATTCTTCACTAAGCCTCCTTCTACACGCTCTTTCATCTGTTGATTGTAGATGTATTCAGGATTACACAAGCATGAGATTTTTTCAAGAAGCGATAAACGGTCGAGTTCGCCAATGTGTGTGCACGATGTGATGCCAATGCTTTTCAGTGGAATCGTCACTTTCTCGCCATCGGTTGGCGTCGGTGTTTGCTGATTGTCTACAAGATAGTATACATGAAGGTTGCCTTGCTCCGAAAAAGTGTTCTTTATGACAACACGCTTATAATCTTTGTGGTAAGTTACCTCAAATCCTTTGGCATGCTTTATTGTCATCACGCTGTCGATCGCTTCAACCTCGTTCTTATCGTTGCTTTTAGAGCCTGAACAGGCACATAAAAACCACGTGGTGACAATAAAAGAAAATATCAGTAGTATGTTTTTTCTCATCTTTGCTATTTTGTTATTTGGGTGATATACAATACAAACTGCAAAAATAACTTTTCTTTTCGAATTCGCAATATTTATTGTTATATTTTCTCACGCTGATTTTTTGTGTTGATGGTGCTTTTAGAAAACGAAAAAGATGTATCTTTGCGGTCCTTATTCTGCGGGGCTGTATTGGATTTTGACAGCGAGCAGGAGAGGTCTGTAAGCATGCAGTGCGTTGTCGGATAGCACTTAAATCATAGCTGGCAAACAGTAACTGGCGAAACAAATTACGCTCTTGCTGCATAGTCGAAGCACAGTAGACTACGCTTAATCCTGCGCAAGGCGCGGGAGCGAGACATCTCTCAAATGCCGTGTCCCAAGGCGGTTTGGTTCAGAGGTGTAGGAATATTGGGAATAGTCTGACCTTGCCGTGAAGGAAAGATGAAACTTTTAGCGGATAAGGCACAAATTGGTGGCTTCGGTCTTGTTTGTGCACGAAAATTCAAGGCGAAGATAAGCATGTAGAAAGCATTCAGCTTCCTCGTTTGGACACGGGTTCGACTCCCGTCAGCTCCACCGTAAAAAAGAGCGTTGATAATGTCTATCAACGCCCTTTTTGTTTCTTTTTCAAGGCATGGATAAACGCATCCATGCCTTGTTTTGTTGTAATTATATCTTGATATTAGGATATTGGGCTTGTATTTGCGCTATTTTCTTTCGAAGTTGTTGTTGGCATTGTTGTGCTTCTTCACTGTCAGGGTGTAAGGGACGATGCAATAGTTGTTTGATGATTTTTTCGATTTCGGGGAGTAGGGTAGTAGCCTCTTTGGTGAGTTGAGTGGCTGCAAATCGATGCCAGATATAATCGATGGCTACTTCTGACGGATGTATCATATCAGAAGCATAGAAACGATAGTCGCGCAATTCGTCCATCACTATCTCGTAGCTAGGGAAATAGTGCACCCTTTCTTGTTTGATGAGTTCTTCAACAGCCAAAAGCAATACGGCTTTGTTGGTGCCAACACCAAGTGGTCCGTGCTCTCGATAGCGCATCGGACTGACGGTAAAGATGAAATCGGCATCGGGTGTTTTTGCGTGTATCTTTTGAATCAGTTGCTGCCAGTCGGTAACTATTTCTTCCATGGTCAGTCGACGTTGTGTGAAGCACTGTTGTGGTTGTTTGTGGCAGTTCGCAACCACAATACCTTGTGCATTTTCGTAAACCCATGCGTTGCCAAACGTGATAATGTAGGTTTTGGTGTTGCATATGTCTGCAGAGGCCTTTAGAAAAGTATCGTTGATATTTTGTAAAGTCTGCTGTTTGTCGGTTGCCGAGAAGCTACCGTGGTGCATGTTGCTGTGCCACAAGCCACCATATTCAAAAAGTTCGTCTTCGGTAAATGGTTGTTGTAGCCATAATCGTTGCAATGCTGCTGCGATGGATTTTGGGTTGTAGAGTACGCCAAAAGGGTTGACACAACCAGGGAAACGGTTTGTCAAGAGTTTTTCACCGATGTGTTCGCCAAAACACGAACCCAACAAGAGAAATTGACGATTGAAATCAACGATTGGATTCTTGGGTATATCTATCTCTGTCCGAAACAACATGGTCGGTGTCTATTCAGCAAACGATTTTATTTCGTACATCTCAAGATATTCGTGCCAGTCGCTGTCTTTTTCGACGTACAATTCGATGGGTAGTGTTGGAAATGGAGCTAATGCTTCGTTAAGTCGTTCTCCGAAAGCACGACTATTGCGTGTGTAAAACACGAGTGTGCGTTCGTCGTTGCCTGTGTAGATGCCAGTTAACACAGCCAGATGGTCTTTCGATTCCATCTGTTTGCGTAATGTCTCGAGCACTGTTTCAAGCAACTCACCCTCAGCATCGATTGGCATGCCGTTTTCTGCTGGAGTGTAGTGCCAGTAGATTTCTACTCGTTCGTTGTATTTTCCTGATGTACGTGTGTCGTTGAGGTCGTCTCTGCCAGTCACGAATATCAGTTTGCCGTTGTCAGCTTCAGCAGTTGCCGAAAACCAAATGTCACTGAATTTCATAGTTAGTCAATGCGTATGTAATGTTTTATTTCCCAAGCTAATGCGCTTGCACCCAAGATGGCAGCATCCGATTCTTTAAGAATGGAAAAGAGTACCTTTACTTTTCCTTTCCAGAATGAGATAAGGTTCTTTTCCATGTGTTCCATTAACGATGGGTAGAAAAAATCTTTTGCTTTTGTGACGCCTCCAAACAATATGATGGCTTCTAGCGATGAGAATGCTACGAAATTAGCGAATGCTTCACCGAGTTTCTCGCCAGCTAGTGCAAAGGCATCTTTTGCTAGTTTGTCGCCTTTCACGGCAGCTTCGTAGATGTCTTTAGAGGTGATTGTGGCGATGTCTTTTTGTCGTAATAAACTTGGGAGATTTGTTGCGGTGAGCCATTCTCTAACAGAGCGTTCGATGCCTCGTGCCGAGGTGTATGTTTCGAGACAACCGCTTCTGCCGCATCCACATGAGCGACCATTATGACGTTCTACGATGACATGACCAAGTTCGCCAGCGTAGCCATCGCAACCATATAGTACTTTGCCATTGACCACTATGCCACTGCCGACACCCGTTCCTAACGTTACCATGATAAAGTTGTTCATACCTTTAGCAATGCCGTAAGCCATTTCACCCATGGCGGCTGCGTTGGCGTCGTTGGTAACTATGGCAGATAAACCGGTTAATTCCTTTAACCATCTTACTAATGGTATGGTTTGTCCGTTACACCAAGGTAGGTTGATGGCACCATCGATGCAACCTGTGTAGTAGTTGCCCATAGGTGCACCGATACCAATGCCGGTTACATTGTCGAGTGTGGTGTGTCGTTCGATGAGTGCTATGATGGCGTTTGCCAAGCGTTGTGAAAACGTGTGTGGGTCGGTTGTGTCGTTGCTTGTAATGATGTCGGTGGAGAGTATGTTGCCGTGTCGGTCGACAAGACCGATTTTTGTCGTTTGTCCGCCGATGTCAACACCGATAGCATATGTGGTTTGAGTGTTCATAGATTCTGTGATCAGAGTGTGTGTAAGCGTGTGGATTTGTGCTATTCTGTTACGATATCTTTATTGACGTTTTTTGAGCCAACAACAGCATACCAGAACATATAGATGATGCCAACAAAAATCAACCAATAACTATTGAGATAGCCGATGTGGTCGGCAAGTAGACCTTGAAGCATTGGTAGAATGCCACCACCGCACACCATCATCATAAATATACCGGCTGCTTTGGCAGTGTATTTACCAAGCCCTTCAACGGCAAGGTTGAATATGTTGCCCCACATGACTGATGTGCATAAGCCACAAAGCACTAATAAAAGTAGGTTGATACGTACAGCTTCGATGGAGAAGGTGAGGTTGCTGTTGAATACGGGCATGTTAACTGTTGATTCTGGTAGGAATGTAGCTAATAAAACAAATATTGCAGCTAACAGTGTGACGCATGCCAACATGGGTCGACTGCCTACTCGCATGCCAACAAAACCGCCTATGAGTCGGCCTATGAGCATTAAGAACCAGTAGGTGCCGCACACGGTGCCTGCCACAGCTGTGTCCATAGCTAGTCCATTAGGATTGGTCATATAAAGGTTGGCGATATTAGGAATGCCAACCTCGACACCAACATAGAAAAAGATGGCAATACATCCTAACATAAAGTGTCGAAATGCCAATGGTGAGTGTTCGTAGGTAACGTTGTCGTTGGCTTTTGCCAAGAATGGTTCTGGAATCTTTACTAACGAGAAAACGATAAATGCCAAGATGAAGATAATGATGGCGAGCATTAGTGCTGGTGTGGCATCGGAAATCATTGCTTTGGTAGCATCGCCAACTAGTGCACCTACAAAAATAGGCACGATGGTAGCACCGAGACTATTGAATGTGCCACCGAATTGTATCAGTTGGTTGCCGCGTCGCCCACCTCCTCCTAAGGCATTGGTAAGGGGGTTAACCACGGTGTTAAGCATGCATATGGCAATGCCGCTGATGAAAGCACCAACGAGAAAAACGGGGAAACCGCCGAAACGTCCACTAAGAAAGATGACTAGCACACCTAACAGTCCGATGACGTCGGCCACTAAAGCGGTTTTTCGATAGCCAATTTTTTGTAGTAATGAGCCTGCTGGCATTCCCATCAGCGCATAGGCTATGAATACCATGAAGTTGCCCAGTGTTGCTAAAAAGTTAGTGACACCAAATTGGTTTTTTATGATTACGCCCATAGGATTTTGCAGTCCTGTGACGAAGGATATCATAAAATAGAGCGCAAACATCATAACGATGGGTAGCGCATTGTTCTTTCTCTCGTTGCTCATGTGAATTAGAGGTTTGCTTTAAGGAAGTTGTTGAAACTGGTGTAAAGGTGTAGTCTGGTTTTTGCACCAAGAATGCTGTGATTTTTGTTGGTGTATACCTCTTGTGAATAAGGAATGCCTGCTTGTGTCAGTGCTTCGGTGAACAAGAAAGTGTTTTGTATGTGTACGTTGTCGTCGGCAGTGCCGTGTACGATTAATAGATTACCTTGCAGTTTTGATGCTTGTTTGATGAGGTTTGATATGTCGTATCCTTTAGCATTCTCTTGTGGACGTGTCATGAAGCGTTCGGTGTAGGCGGTGTTGTAGAGATGCCAGTCGGTGACAGGTGCCACAGCAATGCCTGTTTTGAAAGTGCCGTTACCATTGATAAGGCAGTTGAGTGCCATGAAACCACCATAACTCCATCCCCAGATGGCGATGCGTTCACTGTCGATGTAATTGAGTTTGCCAAAATAATGGGCAGCAGCTATTTGGTCGTGTGTCTCTACTTGTCCAAGTTTCTTATAAGATGCTGTGCGGAATTTTGTGCCGCGTGCACCTGTGCCACGTCCGTCGACACAAGCAACGATGTAGCCTTCTTGTGCTAAATAGTACTCCCAATCAGGTTTCCAGCGATTTAATACTTCTTGTGAGTTTGGTCCGCTGTACTGTACCATAACGAGTGGATATTGTTTTCTGCTGTCGAAGTTGTTCGGTTTTACTATCCAAGCGTACAGTAAGATGCCGTCTTCTGTGGTGAAACTAAAGAATTCTTTCTTTGGCAGATTCATGGAGCGCATCTTGTCGGCTAGGGTTTGATTGTTTTCGACAACGCGAATCTCTTTACCGTTGTTGTTGATAACGGTGTAGATGTTTGGTGTTGTAGCATTATTGAATTGACTGATGGCATATTTGAAGTTTGTTGAGAAGTCGGCGCTATGTATGCCATCTCTTGGGTCGAGGTTGGTGATGATACCTTTGGAGTTAATCTTGTATATATGTCTTTCGTAAGGACGTTCTTTTGCTGCTTGGAAGTAAGTTGTTGCAGTGCTTTCGTCGTAGCCATAACAAGTAATGACATCCCATTCGCCTTTAGTGATTTGGCGTGAGACCTGACCATTTGGACGGAAAAGGTAAAGATGACGGTATCCATCGCGTTCGCTCATGCAAACGAAACTATTGTCGCTGTTGAAGTGGAGATAATCGAGCACTTGATAGTCGGCATAGCGGTTTTCACCTTTCTCAGTGAAAATAGGAGTTGTTACGCCAGAGCGTGCATTTACATTATATAATATAAGTTCTGTTTGATTACGATTGAGTTTTGCCAATGCCAACTGATCTTTGTCGCTTGTCCAGGTAAGAATAGGTAAGTAGTAGTCGCCATCGCCAGTGTCTATTTTTTTTGTTGTTCTATTAGCTACGTCGTAAACATAGAGTCGTACGGTGGAGTTGTTGGTTCCTGCTTTTGGATATTTGTAGGTGTAGTGTTTGGTGTATGGCGATTGGAATACGTCGAAACTATATTCTTCGATATCGCTTTCATCGAATTTGAGGTAGGCAAGTAATTGTCCGTCGGTGCTCCATTCAAAATAGCGTGTGGTAGCAAATTCTTCTTCGTACACCCAGTCGGCTGTGCCGTTGATGATGTGGTTTTTCTCACCATCTTTGGTGATTTGAAGCTCGGTGCCGTAGTCTAGTTTTTTGATAAACATGTTGTTGTCTTTTGAAAAGGCTACCATTCTGCCATTTGGTGAGAGTCGTGCCATCATCTCGCCGCCATTTTTCGTTAGTGGTTCGATTTTGCCACGCTCAACATCAACTACATAGTATGTTGTTATGAAGGAACGACGGTAGATGGGTTCCACGTCGCCATGAATCAACAGTGTTTTTTCGTTTTGTGAAAAGTCGTAACCTTCAATGGTTTTTAAAGGACAGTTTTTCCCTTCTAACGAAAATATTGTTTTGGCTGTTTTTCCTGTAGCATAATCGTATGCTACAATACTTTTTTTGTCGGCAGAAATAATGGTGTAGTGTTCACCATCGGCCATTGGACGTACAACATCAGGTGTTTTGGCGCGGTATTCACCTGAGGTAAATCCTTTCAAGTAATCTGTTGATGTGTTTGCAGATACTAGCGCAAACATCATCATCATGATGGAACAAATAATAGATTTTTTCATATGTCTGTTTTTTTATTTTCACCTTTCATGGCTAACCAACGTTCTGTCTGATTGTGTTCTGCTGCATTGTTTTGTGGATGCCAAAATTGTGTGTTGATGGCGGCATCTGGCAGATACTGTTGTTTGACGTAATGATTGGGATAGTCGTGTGCATATTTATATGTTGTGCCGTAGTTTAACTGCTTCATTAATTTGGTTGGTGCATTGCGAAGGTGTAGTGGAACGGGCAGGTTGCCAGTCGTTTGTACGTATGTCAATGCTTCGTCGATGGCCAAATATGCAGAGTTGCTTTTGGGCGATGTGGCAAGATAAATAGTCGCTTCGGCAAGTGGAATGCGGCCTTCTGGCCATCCTACTTTTTGTAGGGTGTCGAAACATGCATTTGCTAAAAGCAGAGCGTTCGGATTGGCCAAACCAATGTCTTCAGATGCAGAAATAACAAGGCGACGTGCTATAAACTTGGGGTCTTCACCACCTTGAATCATTCGAGCTAACCAATAGATGGCTGCGTCGGGGTCAGAACCTCTGATAGATTTAATGAATGCAGAGATAATGTCGTAGTGCAACTCCCCGTCTTTATCATATTGCATCGGATTTTGTTGTAATCTGTCAGTTACAATCTTGTCGGTTACAACAATATCTTTTTCTGTCGCGGCAGAATAAATCAATTCGAGAATGTTCAGCATCTTACGGGCATCACCCCCTGCGTAACGAAGTAATGCTGTCGTTTCTTGTAGTTCCCAATTGACTTTTTTAAGTTCGCTGTCCTTTTGAGTAGCTCGTTGAACAAGTTGTAGTAAATCCTCATCGCTGAGAGGTTTTAATACATAAACCTGCATTCTCGAAAGTAATGGTGTGATGATTTCAAACGAAGGGTTTTCTGTTGTTGCTCCAATGAGAGTAACAACACCTTCTTCGACAGCACCTAATAGAGAGTCTTGCTGAGATTTCGAAAAACGGTGGATTTCATCGATGAATAAGATTGGACGTGACGTGTTGAAAAAGGTGCTTTGTTTTGCTTTCTCAATAACATCACGTACATCTTTTACTCCTGACGTTACTGCCGACAAGGTGTAGAATGGAACTTCTAGTGTTGTGGCAATTATTTTTGCTAATGTTGTTTTCCCAACTCCTGGCGGCCCCCAAAGAATAAAACTTGTAAGACGTCCACTTTCAATCATACGACGCAAGACAGCATTTGGACCAACCAAATGTTGTTGACCGCAGTAGTCGTTTAGATTGTGTGGTCGTAGTCTTTCGGCCAGAGGTTGCATAATACGTCTTTTTTATTTTAGTTCAAAGGTGACTGTAGTGACAACGCGTACGTTTTTCATCATGTAGCTTGGATCGTCGTAACCGTAGTCGCTATTTTCTGAATTGGTAAATATTGAGAATTGACCTTGTGTTGCACTTTGTATCTTTCCGATTTTTTCTCCGCTGTCTGAAGCAAATTTTTCGGCTGATGTGCGTGCATTTTTAGTCGCTTCTTCAATCATTTGAGGCTTTAGT
>JAUNIJ010000157.1 GCA_030523485.1 Bacteroidales bacterium | reverse complement strand
TTGTTTGCCTATTCATGTGTCGTTGAGCGTGGGTTTTGATGAAGTGGTGCTAAATGCCGTAAAATAAGCATTATGCTTTTGTCCTATTTTTTAGGCGCTGTTTGTATCTTAATAATGAGTAAAAAAAAGACTTGGACTAAGCCAAGTCTTTTTTTTTGTATGATATATGGTGTTTTTGAAGAACTATTCCGTAATTTGTTTTGAGAGAATTTCAATGTCTTTTTTCAGCGTTTTATCTGTACACATGAGGTTTTCAACTTGTGAATAGGAATATTTCACTGTGGCATGATCTCTATTACCTAAAAACTTACCAATAGTTTTTAGCGATGATTTCGTGTGTAGCCTTGAAAGGTAAATAACAACTTGGCGTGCTTGCACAATTTCTCGTCTGCGTGTGGTAGATACCATCAAGTCTTTCGAAACAGAATAATAGTTGCCAACGATATTGCAGATTTGATCGATAGTAATAATTTTTGTTGGTTTTATCAGGTCATCCTTTCCAATGAATTGTTTCGCTAATTCTATTGTGAGCGGTTCGCCCATTATCACAGACTTAGTGAAGAAAGAGAGGAATGTACCTTTTAAATTTCTTACATTGTCGTTGACGTTCTCTGCGATGTATTCCACGACCTCCTCAGGAATTTCCAATCCGTCGATGTGTACTTGATGCATTAAGATGGCTTTTCTTAATGTAAAGTCAGGCTTTTCAATCTCTGCTCTCATACCCCATTGAAAACGCGAGAGTAGACGCTCGTCCATACCATTGAGTTTGTCTGGTGCTGTGTCGGATGTGATGATTAGTCGTTTTCCCATTTTGAGTAGGTGGTCGAAAATGTTGAAAAAGACCAACTGCGTTTTTTCACTATCTTTTATCATTTGGATGTCATCGATAATGAGCATGTCCAAACTTTGATAAAAGTTGATGAATTCGTTGACACGTTGTTCTACTGCTGCTTGGGTAAATTGTGTCCTAAATTGGCTCGCAGAAATATATAGAATCCTTTTTTGAGGGAAATGTTTCTTTGTTGCGTTACCAACCGCTTGTGCTAAGTGTGTTTTACCTACGGTTGGACTGCCAAATATAAAGAATGGGTTAAACGCTGTTGCCATCGATTGTTCGGCAATAGTGATTCCAACTTGTCGTGCAAGTTTATTGGATTTACCTTCTACAAACGAACTGAAACTATATGTTGGGTTGAGTTGGGAATCGAAATTTTGAGGAACAACTAAGTCGAAAGGTGAGATAGCAGCGGTTTGATTGGCTATGCCTGCAACTTTCGGTGTGTTGTTGTTCGTTGGTTCGATATCTGTGCTACCATTGTTGATGCTATCGACAGTAACGCGAAAATAAAAAGAGCTATTTTCGTTATGTGTTACACGCCGTAAGGTTTCTTGCATTAGGTTGATATAATGTTCGTTGATTATATCATACCAAAACATACTTGGAACATGTAGTAACAATGTATTGTTCTTATACTCCAATGGCACCACTGTTTTTGACTTAAACAGCATGTCAAATGGGGCTGGGTCGACATTGTCTTTGATGATTCGAAGACAATCTTGCCATATTTGTTCTACATTGTATTCTATTTCCATTTTCGTTGTTTTATGCCCGAATAGCCTTTTATTATTTAAGGTGTGTAGGCGGTGTGTCGATGAGTGTATCGGCAGTTGTTTTTTTGCATTGCAAAGGTCGCAAAGATTTTTTTAGTAATCAAGTGCCTTCCTTTTTCTCGTCATTTTTTTGAACGCATAAAAATCTGTTTTTAAGATGCTTTCTTGTTACTTGCTGAATAGCAAAAAACAATTCCATGTGTTTTTTTGCATCTGTTTTATTTAGAGGTTATTATGCGAATACCACTATCTATTTTAATGTCGATTTTGTTGTTTTGACAATGTTCTCAATCTCCGAATTTTAAAGGCGATTTATTGTCGTGCTTCAATTATTTTATGTCCGCTGAAAATTTGTATTTTGTAAAATTAGAGCTGTTTATTTCTCTTTCTTTTCTTTGCCTCCCCATAATGAGAAATGCACGTAGCGTTTAGGATTTTCTTTGAGGTCGATAACGAGTTTATCGGCATCATTTATTGTCGCTGTAATTTTATTGTAAAGTGTTCGGTCGTTAATCAATGCACCAACAGTTCCTTCGGTGTTGTTGAGTGAATTGATGAATTGGTCGACGCTGCTTATGGTTGAGTCTGCTTTAGCAATTATTGCTGCGAAGTCGGAGTCTTTGATGTTGTCTGTGACAACTTTCATGTCAGCGGCAATACCATTCACGTTGGTTAAGAGTGTTGGCACGTCGTTGTTCATGATTGTTTTTAGTTTTTTAGAGGTGTATTTTAAATCGGTTGTGGTGGTGTCGAGTGACGCCAATATGTTTTCTATTTTGTCGCTATGTACTAATGCGTTGACTGCTTCCATTGTTGAGTCTAAACGTGCCAGTGTTGTTTCTATTTGTGGCACCATGTCGCCTAAAGCATCCATTAAGCCGCTGGCAATTTCGCAGTTGAGTGTTGCGCCGTTGGCAAGGTAGTTGGTGTTGGTTTCTGTTGGCATCATTAGTTCGATGACTTTACCGCCTAAAAGACCATCATCTCGCATAACCATCATTGTGCCTTGAGGTAGTTTTACATCTTTATTGATAGAGATCTCAATTGTAAAAGGTGTTTCTTTTGAGAAGTCATATTTAATGTCTTTTACTTGACCAACCTTAAATCCTTTGATATAGACAGCATTCGATACTACCAGTCCGTCTACTTTTTCACACGAGGTGTAGAAGTGGTTGGATGGGGTGAAGATGTTAACTCCTTTTAGAAAGTTGACGC
>JAUNIJ010000022.1 GCA_030523485.1 Bacteroidales bacterium | reverse complement strand
AAAACTTCCCACAAGAAATTATTTTCAGCATGAAAATTTTCGTGCATCGCCACAAGAAATTGTTGTCAAGAATATTCTTTTCGTTACTAGCCAGAACAAATCACTTTCGAGTCTCGAAACAAGAACAACATCAAGAGCACTTTTTAAGTTAAAATTTAGGCTACAAAAAAGAGGCAATATGTCTTTTTATATGGTCGAAATAGTTCCTTATGCCTCACTAAATTACTTACAAATAATGACATAAGACTTTCATCACTTATTCGCATGCTAATAACAAAAAAAATGTAACTTTGCGTGCGAAAATGAGTAATTACTCTTATGAGAAAAATTGAAGTTTGCGTCACCGATTTACAAGGTGCAAGAGAAGCCTTTGAGGCTGGAGCACAGCGTATTGAGCTATGTTCTGCGCTTACTATAGGTGGCGTCACCCCCTCTTATGGTTGCATTAAGACCATCAAAGACCATTTACCTAATTTAGACATCAATGTACTTATTCGTCCTCGTGGAGGTAATTTCTGTTACAACAGCGAGGAGGTCGACATTATGATACAAGACATTAAGATGTGTAAAGAGTTAGGTATCAATGGTGTTGCTATTGGAGCGTTAACAAGCAATGGCGACATTGACATAGCCACGATGCATCAATTGGTAGAGGCAGCCCAAGGTCTTAGTCTCACTTTTCACAGGGCATTTGATTGTTGCAACGATCCTTATGTTGCATTGGAACAAATCATTGCATTGGGTTGCGACCGCATTCTTACTTCCGGTCAAGCAACATGTGTAGAAAAAGGCAGTGATACATTGAAGCGTTTGGTATATCTTGCCAACAACCGCATTATTATCATGCCCGGCTGTGGCATCACAACCAGCAACATACAACAGTTGGAGCACGAGACAAAAGCGAAGGAATTTCATGCGAGTGCTCAGGCACCCATCAAGCAATCTATTTTAAACGAGAAATCGAGAGAGTTGTTTGGTGACATTAGCAAGCAAACTAACAAAGAGATTATATCATTATTGATTGGTTAAACGATATAACTAGACAAAAAAAAGCGGATGGCGAACCATCCGCTTTTTTTGTATTGACTAAAGTTTTGTGATTACTTGTTTTATTTGCGTTCCGAGTGAGGTATTGTATCCTTGCGAGAAGAACACTACCCTACCGAAACTGTCAGCCACCACTACAATAGGCAACTCAAAACGAGAAACGTTTAGTGCTTCAGTAATCATTTTCGTTGTACTTCCTTGATAGTCGGCACCATAACAAGCGATATTGCTCAGTTCAGCCAAGTGTTCCCCATACTTTTCCACCATACGTTCAGCATCCCCTTGTTTTGCCGAGAGGAAAAGAAGTTTGCGGTTCCACTGATTAAGTTCAGGAGCGACAAATGAGAAATCGCGCAACGCATGATTCGTTGGTTCGTCGCCATCACCAAGGATAGCAACTAGAAAATATCCTCGTCCGGTAGCAGAGAGTAAAGTAGCTGGTTCACTGGCATTCAAAGGCAGATATACAGGCGCTTCAGCATTAATAAATCCAAGCACTTGTAGCTCTTCAGACTCTTGACGCATAACGAGAGGGAATACTGTTGTTTGCTCTTTTTCTACAGAGAAGAAATCGATGTGTGCCAATACGCCGCCATTGGCAAGTCGTGTACCTGTTGTCGTCATATAATAACCTTCATCGAGCGACATTCCTTGTTTAAGCATTGTTTCCCATGAAGCTTCAGCACCAAGTTCAGTGTTTTCTCCTTCGTCGAATTCAAGCAGTTTATCTTCGCAATTGTTGATTTTGGCAATCGTAAAGTGTCTATAATAGGTTGGATTAGGTAAGAAAGCCGACGGAGTATATGTTGCTTGCAACGTGCCTTGAGGTGCAACGACAGAAGAAGTCGTTTCATTGTCGAACGACACATCAACCCATCCTATTTGAGGTTTGAAGTATTGTGTTTTTCCTGTAACGAGGTCGAGACGTGCTGCGATGCCATATGTGCGGCAGAGTGCGACGAAGAAAATATTTCTTGAACGCATGTCGGCCATCTTTGCACGTCCTACACCAGCAGGTGTGATACGCAGACGTTGTGGGTTATATTCGTCAAGCAATTGCACATTTTTAGCCACGTAATCAATGATTTGTTCGACAGCAACAGGTGCTTCGAGTAATTTAGAGAGTTGCTCACGATGTGGTGTCAACATTTCTCCTTCAACACGTGGACAAAGAACGTACTCAGCCCAAAGCGAGTCGTTGGATGTTGTTGTATTATCGAGCGCATCTGCTAACACTTCGTAAGAAACATCGCGAAGATCTTTTTCAGAGATAGCGTTCAGCAAAGCGATAACATCGTTACGACGTTCAGGATAGTTGTCGAAGACTCGTTGAATTGTAGCGTGATTGCCATAGGCAGCAGCGAGCAACGTTGTAACAGCGTCGTTTTGTTCATTATTTTTAACAAACGTAGCCATATAAGCCTCGCGAATAGCATCTTCCTGAGCCAATCGAACTTTATTTTCTTCAGCTTGTTCAGGTGTGACATCTGTTTCTATTATTCCCTCTTTCGGTGGAATCATGTCGAATTCAGCAGTGAAGTTTTTTCCTTGCGTATGAGTTAATTTCACTGTCATTTCTGTTTGTTCGGCAGCAAGTCGTTCGATAGCAAAATGTTGATTATCGGTAGCCCACACGAGAATATCTCCCACGCCGGTTGTCAATGCAGCTTGACCGTTTTCGTCTGCAGTCATTTCTGCCACCGTGTAGAACTCAGCATAGTTATAGATTTTGAATTTCACTTTTGCTCCTGCTACGGGTTTATCTTGTTCGTCAACAACAGTAATCGTAGAGCGTTTGGTAGGCAAATATCCATCAACGACATTGATTGTGGTGTAGCATTTTGTGCGTACAATCACATCTTCTTTTCCTTGATAATCACCAAACACAGAAGTATGTAGCAGCATTGCACGTGCTACAGGTGCATTAAACCAAGCGAGGTTCAACACAGCTTCTGGTTCGCAAGCACCCATAAACCACCACTTGCCATCAACGAAGACTTCGATCCAAGCATGGTTGTCGTCGGTGTGTGCCCATCGTGGTGTATAAACTTGACGTGCAGGAATTCCGACAGTACGCATGGCAGCAGCGGCAAACACCGATTCCTCGCCACAGCGTCCGAACGACGTTTTCATAGTAGCCATTGGCGACGAAGTACGACCGTCGGTAGGACGGTAGGTTACTTGTTCGTGGCACCAGTGATTTACTTCGAGTGCAGCCTCGTACATCGTCATGCCTTTAACACGTGCTGCGAGAGTGTCGTAGTAGACAGTGCGGAAGCTATCGAGATTTTCGTTGTTTACTCTGACAGGCATCACGAAATGTCGGAAGATGTCTTCAGGAATGCTGTCGCACCAAGGCATTTCTTGTTTTGCACGCAGCGTTGTACGAATGTTTTCGAGGTAAAAATTACCGTCATGGTCGACGATGTCAGCCAGCGACATAGAGGCGTACATCCACTCCAGTGCTTCCCTCTCGATGTTACTCATTGACTGAGAGAAAACGGGGTCGTCGGCAAACATGAACTTACGTTGTTCAAACTCGCGACTGGTGTTTTCACGATACGCTTTGTCGGTAATAAAATGCGAGCCACACGATGCTAACAAGCATGTTGTGAGCATTAAAAGCAGTACTTTCTTCATTTTATTTTATTTCATTCTTAAATTCTAATTCTACAACGTAATCAATGGTGTCGTTCTGTGTTTTTCCAAGATTGAGAATGATACCCTCTTTAACTTGATTGAACTTGACTGGTTTACCATCTACAAAAGCATTTGCCTTAAGCAGTTTATTGTTCTGATAAGGCAAGAAGATGGTGCTATATGGCTCTAAGACATGCACAAAGAGTTTTTTCCTTTTTTGCGTCGTAACACCCCACTCCGATGGTGGTACGACGCCTCCACGTGTACCATAGATTGTTTCGCCATAGGTTTTCATCCATGCCCCCATCTCGTTAAGTCTTTTGATAGCTTCTTCAGGCAATTCTCCGTTAGGTTGAGGTCCGATGTTCAATAGGAGATTAGCGCCTTTACCAGCCGTTTTCACCAAGTATTGTATCAGAAATTTCGACGATTTGTAGGCGGAATCGGTGATATTGTATCCCCATGTTTTATTCATGGTTTGACAGGTCTCGAGTGGCAAACGACTGATGGCTTGTTCGGAATAACCATAGAGGTTTTGTCCGGGTATATCACGTTCAAATATTTGTATATCCTCACCAGGTATGATGTCGCTATGATGGTTATTGGCGACCAAACAACTGGGTTGCAACGTATGAATCAGTTCGTACTGTGTGTAGAGATCCCAACGCTCTGGCTTCATGCCTCCTTCTTCCTCATCACGGTCCCATAGTCCATCGAACCAGATAGCTCCGATTTTTCCATAGTTAGTAAGCAATTCCGTGAGTTGATTTTTCATAAAATCGAGGTAGCTTTCCCATTTTCCATCTAATCTACGATGTGTGCCGTGTCCGGTACGTCCGAGCGGTGTGTAGTCGTTTCTACGCCAATCGAGGTGTGAGTAGTAGAAATGTAATGCGATACCATGTCGATGGCAAGCGTCGGCTAACTCTTTGATAATATCGCGTCCGAAAGGCGTAGCATCCACGATATTATATGGACTTTGTGCCGTATGAAACATCGAGAATCCGTCGTGGTGACGTGTCGTGATGCAGATATATTTTGCGCCAGAGTTTTTGATGGCTTTCACCCATTCGTCGGCGTTGAATTTTGAGGGATAAAATGCATCAGCGAGTTTTTCGTATTCGGCATAGTCGATGTCGCGGTTATGCATCACCCACTCTCCTTGTCCCATCATCGCATAGAGTCCCCAATGGATGAAGATGCCGAATTTATTATCTTGAAACTGTTCTCTGGCAGCAAGGTTTTCTTTGGAAGGTGTGTAGTTCTCTTGCGCTATCAAAGTCAACGTGATGCTTTGTAGCACGAAGAGCAACATCAAGCGAGTTATACTTTTTTTCATGTTATCTTAGTTTGTGTTTGTGAGGTAAAAATAAAAAAAGAGAACTCTACTATCAGTTAGAAGAGTTCTCATATTTTATTATGTGCGAAGACGCTATTATGCGAGTTTATTTACATGCAAAGCCAATTTCGATTTTAAGTTGCTGGCTTTGTTTTTGTGAATAATGTTTCTTTTAGCGAGTTTGTCAAGCATGGAAGAAATCTTAGGAAGCATAGCAGTAGCTTCAGATTTCTCTGATGTAGCACGCAAATTACGCACTGCATTACGAACAGTCTTTGCATAATATTTATTGTGCAAGCGACGTGTGCGAATTTGACGGATTCTCTTTACTGATGATTTATGATTTGCCATTTTATTTTCTTGTTTTATTGTAGCCCATAGCAGAATCGAACTGCTCTTTCAAGAATGAAAATCTTACGTCCTAACCGATAGACGAATGGGCCATTTGCAGAAGCCTTAATTATTTCGGCTGAATTGCGAGTGCAAAAGTATAGCTTTTTGAAATACCCACAAAACTTTTTCCGACTTTTTTTTCAACTTTTTTTTCTTCACGCTGGTAATCAAAAGTTTACGCATTATCCACTTCGCTTTATATTTCGTTTTTCCAGTCAATTTTCATCGTACAAAGCACGCGATCACCTCTTTTTACCGAGCATTTAGAGTTAGATTCCTCCGTTTTCTGTGTGAGAACGACTTTTTCGCCGTGATACGACTCTGCCGAATAGTTAATCGTGCACGCTTTTATCCATTGTTTTTCGATCACAGCAATTGGGAGTATGTTCATCATCCACTCGATGTATTTTGTGCTGTTGACGTGATGGTTGAAATCGAGGTCAGAATAGACGACAGTATGTTCTTGACACGTGTCCACTTGTTCTGGCATCTTGATATGCCGTGGTCGCGAGCATGTTGTTGCAGTGCCTTCAACGGCTTCCATGAGTTCGCTACGTTCCAACAAATTTATTGGCATGCGTGTTTTTACGTCGATTATCGACCACAAGCTACATGCTTGTCCGAGCAGCATTCCTTTTTCATCGGTCAGTTTGAAATTACGTGTTGAGACGAGGTTGTTGCACGCTTCTATCCACGTGGTGATGTAAAATGTATGTTCTGGTTCGGGCAGAGAATTGATTTCGATATTAATTCGCGACAGCACCCATGTCAGCCCCTCTTCGTTAAGTTGAATGGTGCCGAAACGATTGTCGTTGGCAGCCATGCATGCAGCATTGAGAATGGCGCGCACTAGCGCTGGCAACGACATACGATTCATGCAATCAATGTCTTGTTGAAAAGTACGAAAAGGGAAAGTATGTACGAGAGTTTTTGCCATTGTGTCAATCATTAAGGAACAGGATCGTAGCCACTTCCGCCCCAAGGGTGGCAGCGTAAGATTCGTTTAATAGCCAACCACAACCCTTTTATTGGACCATATTTACGCAAGGCTTCGATGGCATATTGCGAGCATGTCGGTGTATACCGACACGAAGGTGGGGTCAGCGGCGATATGCATCGTTGATAGAACCGTATGGGTAGTATTAGCAACTTTACGAAAATATTATTGCTGCGGTCGCTCATGCTGTAAATCTTTGAGTACTTCGTCGAGAATGGTTTGCATCGCGTGGTTCATTTTCTCGAAACTAATCATACGATTACCCGACATGACAAAGGCGAGGTGTAACCCTATCTGTTGTTCTGCGAGAGTCTGCGTCAGTTTCGTACGATTCAGGCGGAACGTCTCCCTCATCAGACGTTTCACGCGGTTACGGTCTACCGCATGTTTGAAACGTTTTTTTGCTACACTGCATAAGATGGCGACCTCTCCCACCTGTTCCGTAGCGACATAAAAGGCTAAGATAGGATAAGCGAAGTGGTGCTTTCCTGTCGAGAAAAGATGCTTTATCTCTACATCTTTATTCAGTCTTTCTGTCTTTTTTAAGCCGTGTAGCTTCATGGTAAAACAAGAAACATCTTGAAAGTACGCTTGGCACACATTCAAGATGTTTCGTTATATCATTACAAATCTATATTTATTTATGTGAGCCTTTGTGGTTTTCTTTGAGAAAATCTGTCAAGGCTTCCACCAGCGAGCGATATTTTGAACCTCTACAGTTCACCGGTATATCTAAGCGTAGCCCTGCGTTCTCAATAGCTTGTGCAGTATTTTCGCCAAGACATCCGATATAACGTTCGCCTTGTTCAAAGTTTGGGAAATTCTTTTTCAATGCGTTGATGCCTTCGGGACTATAGAAGACGAATGCATCATAATTTTCCAGACTCTCATCTGGTCCGAAGTCGTTGCTGACAGTGCGATACATCAAACCGACTTGATAGTTCAGTTTTGTTGCCTCGAGCAAACTCAGCAACTCCTCATTGTTACCATCAGGAAGTGCAACCAAAAAATTCTCCGACGCATGTTTCTCCATCACCGCCACCATATCTTTCGTAGTGCCATTGCCACAAAACACCTTGCGTTTTCTCAGTTGAATATAGGTTTGAAGGTAATTGCCAACAGCTTCAGACTTGCAGACATATCTCATCTGTTCTGAAACCTTGAAACGTATCTCTTCAGCCAATTTAAAGAAATGATCGACGCCAACTTTCGACGAGAAGACGATGGATGTGATGTTATCGAATTCGACGTGTTGTTTACGGAATTCAGAGGCTCCAATGTGTTCTACTTTAATAAAAGGTCGGAAATTGAAGCGAACGCCATATTTTTCTGTCAAGGACCCATAGGGCGACTTGCCATTTTCAGGAGCAGGCTGCGATATAAGTACTCTCTTTACTTTCAATGTTTTACAGTCTTTTAATTAAACAATCCCCAGCCACTCGAAAGCGGCTTTTTTCAGCACCATAAGTGGTATGAAATTGAGAGTGCAAAAGTACAAAAAAAGATAGTAGCAAGAAAGAAACCTGATATAAAAAAACTGAAAAGCCTTGTAGATGCTCATACACTGCGCTATCACACAAGCACATACGACAACGATTTTCAGCGGATAGAACATGGTAATGGGTAAGAAAATCTGTCCGAAGCAAACTATCAGACAGACTTGTCCAAGTAGCATCAGCAAGGAGAAGACAAACTTTCGATAGTCGTACATCGCTGTCTCTATGTGGAAGATATAGCCTATCAGACTCATCACACCACCTTTTAGCCACAACGCCAACGCCACGCCACCAGCTATCGCGCCAAACACAGCCAACTCGTGCCAGCCTATGGTCTCGTTGAGCCAGTCGCTGCTACCGAAATCTAATACTATATATAATGTATAGCCAAGAATCGACAGCACCCAATAAATCATCTTGCCTAAAAACGAATCTTGCGTCTCTGCCTGGTATTCTCTGCGGCGTTGTTTGCTGGCAAACAAATCTCCCAACGAGCGTCCGATACTGCCTTTGGTGCGTATCACTGCAATGATATAAAGCAACAGACACACCAGGAAGCCAACACCCACAATCGGTTGATACTCCCAAGCATCCACACGCGTCAACACAGGCAACACATCGGCAACAGTCGCTGTGTCGCTCAACATCTTCGTTTGCATCACACTGTCGAAATAGGGCACATAGACATTGCCGACAGCACCAATGTCAGCGACGCTGTCGAAAGCGCCACTCGCCAGAGTGTCCGAAACGGTTTGTGCCGTCGATATGATGTTGAGCGTATCGTTCATCGTGTCGATTAGATTCTCACTTTACCTATCACCGGGGTGTCGTCGTTAGCCGCATCGCGAATCGCTTTCATCACATCGCCCACACGGTCTACTACGGTCCATAAATGTCGTTGGCTCGAATGCATAAACTGTTGCTCCATAGCCGTCTCGAGCTGTTTGAGCAAAGGGTCGAAATAGTGATTGATATTCAGAATCACGATGGGAAGGTTGATGATGCCGAGTTGTTTAAATACTATCGATTCAATCAGTTCGAGCAACGTGCCACAGCCACCAGGCAAAGCCACCAAGGCATCGCTTATGGCGTGCATCGTCTCTTGTCGGTGATGCATCGAATCGGTAGCTATCACCTCAGTCAGATTACGGTGGCACCATCCGTTATCAATCATGAATTGTGGTATCACGCCAACCACCTCGCCGCCATGTTCCAACACGCTGTCAGACACGGCTTTCATCAAGCCGAATGAGCCGCCACCGTTACAGCAGCGCCATCCTTGAGCACCTATCACCGTGCCCAGCAATTCTGCGGCTTGCATATAAACGCTGTCGATTCGATTGCTCGACGAACAATATACCGTTACCGTCTTCATCACTCCATCTTTTTGGCTTCTTCCCACAACGCATCCATCTCTGCCAATGTCAGCTCGTTCAGTTTGCGTCCTTGTTCCGTCACCTTCTTCTCAAGGTAATTGAATCGTGAGATAAACTTCTTATTGGTATGCTCGAGGGCATTTTCTGGATTTATCTTATAGAGTCGTGCGGCATTCACGAGGCTGAACATCACATCGCCAAACTCCGCCTCCATCTTCTGTGCATCCATGTGCGCCACCTCTTGTTGAAACTCAGCAATCTCCTCCTTCACCTTATCCCACACCTGCTCACGTTCCTCCCAGTCGAATCCTGCATTGCGTGCTTTGTCTTGAATGCGGTGTGCTTTGATGAGTGCAGGCAATGCTTCAGGCACGCCGCCGAGCACCGTTTTGTTGCCGTCTTTTTCTTTCAGTTTTATCTGCTCCCACGCCTCCTTCACCTCCTGGTCTGTCTCTGCTGTGGTGTTGCCGTAGATGTGTGGATGGCGGAAAATCAGTTTGTCGCACAGACTGTCGCACACATCTTTGATATCGAAGGCTTGCTGTTCGTCGCCCATCTTCGCATAAAACACGATATGCAGCAGCACGTCGCCCAACTCCTTCTTGATATTGTCCATGTCGTGCTTGCTCACCGCCTCAGCCAACTCGTAGGTCTCTTCGATGGTGTTGCAACGAAGCGAGTCGAACGTTTGTTTTCTGTCCCACGGACATTGCTCTCGCAGTGTATCCATCACGTCGAGCAAGCGTCCGAAAGCCGCCAGTTTCTCTTCTTTAGTATGCATAATGCCGTACTGTTTTTTTATTTTGCTTCTGGGAACATCAACGGTTCGACCACGCCATCGTAGTTGCCCGTCACCACGTTGCCCAGTTGATCTCTCAGTTGAAAATTAAATTTGTAGTTGCTACCATCACGCTGCACCGTCACACTGTCTTTGGCGATGTTGCCTCTCGACTGCGAGTTGCCGTTGGCGAAACGCGACCAATAGGTGCCCCAGAACGACGAACCGCTTTTGTTGCCGTAGTAAGTGGTTTGATCGGCGTACTCTTTGCTCACAGGATAGACGCCATCGGTAGGTCCGTCGGCTGATGCGCTGTGCAGTCCGAGCACAAACATCGTGCCGCTGTAAAACTTGCCGGCGTCTGTGTGTCGCATGTCAGTCGAGTAGAAATAGTATTCGTAATAGTAGAGATTGTCGGTGAAGAACTCGCCCCACTGCACCACGTTGGCTTGTTGTAAGGCGATTTTCAAGGTATCGATGGCGAGATAGCCCACCGTGTCGGCGTCGAAGTGTTTGTTATAGAACACCTGTCCCGTATAACGTCCCACCAAACTGTCGCCTGTGGTAGCCATCATGTGCCAATCGAGCTGTTTGCCCCACTCCAACGACGTCACCTGAAGGAATCCACCGCTCATGTCATAACGCAGCGTGTCGCCGCCGCTCTTCGGGTAGATCGTCAGACGCGCCGTATCACACGACCCTATTGCCACCAACGCCTCTATGTCATAGACGCCATCTTCCAGCGAGTCGGTAGCTGAGTAGAGATTAAACAGTAGCACAGCGCCCGTGCCGCTCATCGTGATGCCATTGGCTGTGATTGTCGAGGCAAATGCCGAGAGTTCCATGCGACGCAGTCCCTTCTCGTCGGCACCCATATTGCCAACGCGTGCCGAAGCCAACGTGTAACGCTCTGTGCCGAGGTCAAACCATCCACCAGAGGTGTGTTTCACTTCCGGCGGGTTGCCACAGCACACAAGGCAAAGCGATGCCGCAACAAGCAGCAGAGCGCATGCCCAAGTCCTCATCTTTTTGCCTACAAGCTCCATTCTACACCGTCTTTGGTGTCTTTGATGTTAAAGCCGTATTCAGCCAGTTGGTTGCGTATCTTATCGGAGGTGGCCCAGTCTTTCTTTGCCTTGGCCTCTTTGCGAATCTCGAGTAGGAGGTCGACAGCTTTGCGGTAGGCATCGGTGTTGCCGTTGCTGGCGCTCATCTCCTCTGGTGCACTCAGTCCGAGCACATCCTCCACCATCACCTTAAACACATCCTTCAGTTCGGCGAGGTCGGCGGCAGAAATCTTATCGTCGCCAGCAGCCACGCTGTTTATCGCCTTCACTGCCTCGAAGAGGTACGAGATTACGATAGGTGTGTTGAGGTCGTCGCACATCGCATCTTCGCAGTTGTCGCGCAACGCCTTAACATCGACGGTCGAGGTGTCCGATGCCGTGAGTTTCTGCAGACGTGCGTAAGCTTCCATCAATCGTTGCAAACCCTTTTCTGCTGCTATGAGTGCCTCGTTGCTGAAGTCGAGTGTGCTGCGATAGTGTGCTTGAAGTATGAAGAAGCGGATGGTCATCGGCGAGTAAGGTTGTGCCAACATCTCGTTGCCTTCTGCATCTTTGTGCGAGCCGTTGAACAGTTCGTCCAATGTGATGAAGTTGCCCAACGATTTGCCCATCTTCTTACCGTTGATGGTAATCATGTTATTATGCAACCAGTAGCGTACAGCCTGATGTCCCATCGATGCTTGTGCCTGTGCTATCTCGCATTCGTGATGTGGGAAGATGAGGTCCATGCCGCCGCCGTGTATGTCGAACGTCTCGCCCAGATATTTGCGTCCCATGGCGGTGCACTCGCAGTGCCATCCTGGGAAGCCGTCGCTCCATGGCGAAGGCCAACGCATGATATGTTCTGGCTGTGCTTTCTTCCACAGTGCGAAGTCGGCTTGGTTCTTTTTCTCGCCCACGCCAGCGAGGTCGCGACTGGCATCTTTGATGTTTTCCAGCGTGCGACCGCTGAGGATACCATATTTAAAATCCTCGTTGTACTTCTCAATGTCGAAATAGACGGAGCCGTTCGACACATAGGCATAGCCGTTGTCGAGAATCTGTTGCACCAAAGCTTGTTGTTCGATGATG
Organism: Bacteroidales bacterium; assembly: GCA_030523485.1. Classification (GTDB taxonomy): domain Bacteria; phylum Bacteroidota; class Bacteroidia; order Bacteroidales; family Paludibacteraceae; genus HGM05398. The sequence continues at coordinate 6,052 of JAUNIJ010000022.1, read as the reverse complement.
TGTCCCGTGGCGTGTGGTTCGATGCTTGGTGGCAACACATTGAGTTTTGCCATCGCCTCGTTGAAGCGGCGGGTGTAGTACTGTGCCACCTCCATCGGCTCGAGTTGCTCGAGACGTGCCTTCTTAGCTATCTTGTCTTCGCCATCGTCGGCGTCGTGTTCCAGATGTCCTACGTCGGTAATGTTACGCACATAGCGCACCTTGTAGCCCATGTGTTGCAGATAGCGGAACAGCACGTCGAAGGTCACTGTCGGACGGGTGTGTCCCAGATGCGGGTCGCCGTAGACGGTAGGGCCGCACACATACATGCCTACGTGTGGGGCATGCAAAGGCTCAAAAGCTTCTTTGAAACGTTTGAGCGTATTGTATATCACGAGTTTTCTTTCCATTGTCGTTGTAGTTGTCTTTATGTTGTTGTATGATGATGAGTCGCTGTGTGGCGACTGTTGTTTTCTTGTTGCAAAGATAGCGAAAAATCTCTGAGCGTGTGTCTACCAGCAGAGTCCCTCGTAGCCCTCTGTCCCTTCCAGTTCTTTGATGCGCACGAGGTCGATTACATGTTGCGAGGCGTTGGGTTGTAGTTGACGGAACGCATCGTCTTTGTTGGCGATGATGAGCAGTTCAGCCCAGGAGGTGACGTCGCCGAGTTCCTCGCAGAGCATGTTGTTGAGGTGTGGCAGTCGACTGGCTATCACGCTCTTGTTCTTACCTACCAAACGCGATAGAGCAACGTTCTTGTCGAAGATTTTCACCTCGTAACCTTTGCCGTGCAGTGCTTCGATAACGGTCACGATGGGTGAGTTGCGCATGTCGTCGGTGCCTGCTTTGAAACTCAGTCCGAGCACGCCGATGCGTCGTGCGCCGAGATGCTCTACCCTACGTATCACCTGTTCGATGTGTGTATTGTTGCTGGGTTCGATGGCGTTCAACACAGGGGTGTCGAGGTAGAGGTCGTGTGCCAGGGTCTTCAAGCCACGCAAATCTTTCGGGAGGCAACTGCCGCCGTAGGCGAAGCCAGGTTTGAAGTAATAGGGTGAGATGTTGAGCTGTTTGTCCATACAGAAGATGCGCATCACCTCGTGTGAGTCGACGCCGAGTTGCTTGCAGATGTTACCCACCTCGTTGGCGAACACCACCTTGAGCGCATGGTAGGAGTTGTTCACATATTTTATCATCTCTGCCACACCGATGGGTACAATCTCGACGGGTGCGTTGGTGTTAGCGTAGAGCATCTTCAGCGTCTCGATGGCGCTGTCGCATTCGCTGCCCAGCACGGTGAGTGGTGGGTTGAGATAGTCTTGTACGGCAGTGCCTTCGCGGAGAAACTCCGGATTCGACACCACAGCGAAGTCGACGTTACGTTTGCGTCCGCTCTCGTGTTCGATGATGTCGCTGATGCGAGCGTTGGTGCCAGGGAACACCGTGCTGCGGATAATCACGATGTGGAAACCTTGTTTTTCGCGCAGTGCCTCACCAATCTGTCGTGCTGTCTCGAGTATGTAGCTGAGGTCGAGGTGTCCGTTGTCTGCCGACGGTGTGCCTACGCAAAGAAAGCTGATGTCGGTGTTTTTCACGGCGTCGTGGTAGTCGGTAGTGGCACGTATCAGCCCTTTAGCATGACCGTCGCGCAGCAGTGCGTCAATATCTTTTTCTACTATGGTAGGCAGACCTTGGTTGATGAGGTCCACTTTCACTTCGCTAACGTCGACACCGACCATGTAGTGGCCCTGACTGGCGAGGCAGCCCATGCCTACGCAGCCGACGTAACCGAGACCAAAGATTGAGATTTTCATCGTGTTGTGTTTGTCTATTGTGTGTGTTTATTGATTTCTTTTCTTGTCATGCTTCTCCACCAGACTCATCATGTAAGCGTTGATGTCGATGAAGGCATGGTCGATGCTGTCGCGCAGCGTTTCCTGTTGCTGTTCGAGCGCATCGGCAGGTTTGGCGAGTTGTGTCAGCCACTGCGTCACAGGCATCGTCTGTTGGTTTTGCAGTTGTGCCACCTTGCTGGCAGCTTGGTTGGCGGGCATGTCGTAGCGCACGCCGAGGTAGTAGCTTGGCACCCCTAAGAGTGCTGCCTCGCGTGCCATGCTATCGCCGCTCGAGATGAGTCCGACGGCGTAGTAGATCAGACTGTGTATGTCGCGTATTGGTTCTTGTAGCAGTGTCCAGTCGTCGGGGTATTCGTTGCGGCGGTGTTTCTCTTCGAGCGAGAAGAGCACCTGCATGTCGATGCCGTGCTGTCGTGCTTCGTTGCGCATCTGTTCGATGTTGTGGTAGATTCCTTTCACTGCACCCGCCTGTTGTTCGGCGTAGTTGAAGGTGCCGACGGTGACCTCACGCAAGAAAATATATTGTTTCGGTTTCACCCCGTACTCTTTCAACGCCTCAACATCAGCATGAAAATATTTCGGTGCCAAGTAAGCCCACTCCTTAAGCACGGGCAACACCTTCACATTCTTCGCTGTCCGCATATCAGCAGGCGCTTCGTAGAGGCAGTAATCACTCTCTATCGCCGTCCACTGCTTCGGGCGAAAATCCCACACCTGCGGGTCATCGTCAAATGCATATCTCGGGCGTCTCAACAACCAACCAATTGCCATAGCAGGGAAACAATTAGAAAAAACAATGTCGATATGTTTTCCTAAAGCCCACCACAACAACTGAAATATACGTAAACCATTCGCCTCAACAATAGCAGACCATTTCGACATACGATGCCTACCGATTGCATAGACATGAATATGTGGCATATCACCTATTTCACGTTCAACAATTTTTGGCGTTCTACCACGTTTCAACACAGTCACATAAACCTCGTGACCGCGTGAAGCCAAGTCGATAATCAGCTTACGGTAAAAATTGTATTGTGGTGTATGACAAACGTCAATCCAAATATTCATAGTTACTACTACTGTATCTTAGCTATCAATGTTTCTTTACAATAGATTTGTTGACCGAGCTCCACGCTCACCTGCCACGATGCTGGTATGATAACATCAACTTGCGAGCCAAAACGAATCATGCCGAACCACTCTCCACGTCGTACTGTGTCACCCTCTTTTTTATAGGTGTCAATACGTCTTACCAAGCGTGATGCTGTTTGTACCACCCCCACCAAAGCACCGTCGTGATTGATTACGATGGTGTTTCTCTCATTTCTGCCTAAAGCATTTTCATCTTTTAAAGAGACAAACTCACCATTGACATGGTGGTTTAAAACAATTTCTCCTGCCAATGGTGCAGCGTTACGATGCACATCAAACGGTGTCATATTGATGCCTATCATCCAACAGGGGCCTTCCATCATCTCTGTCTGCATCACTTCGTGCAACGTCGCCTCACGCGCATTTTTCACAGCGCAAGGCACCTGACCCGATTCAATGCGTTTGATGTAAATCACATTACCATCTGCGGGCGACAACACATCATTTTCTGTTAGTTGCAAATGTCTGCCACGCAAGAAAGGGATGCGATAAAAACGGATGCCGAACAGCAGAGCGAAGTAACCGAGTACGGCAGCAAAACTTATCAACGCTGCCAACCACAATGGTATATATTTTGAAAGGAGGCAAAACGTAACACAGCAGAGTGATATGTTTACGAGATTGTCCTTGTATAAATATCGCAAACTGATACGTGTTTTCTTGTGTAGGTACGCATACCAACCACTACTCAACACGGCGATTATCAGTATTATTACAACTATATATAGTTTCATCATTATAATGTTTAGTGTCGTTTTACATATAATATAGGGCTGAGCAGTACGTACATGAGTGCAGGGAGAGGGTCGCGCCATTGCCATACGGCAGAGACTTTCTGGCGGTGGTAGGTGTGTAACACCTCTCGCAGTCTTATTCGTCCTTTCAACAACTCTTTTGTAACGACGGCAACATCGGTGAGACGCTCAACCCAAGCCATCTCGACGTACGGAGGTTGCGACGTCGCTTTACCATTTAAATAGTCAATCCACGCCCCTACGAAGCTGAAACCACAGCCGTCGGAGAGGGTGTGCCACTTCCACGCGCGGGTGTTGATTTCCAAAAACTTGTACGCACCATTGTGATGCATGAACTCAATCTCCGCCATGCCGGTGTAATGGGTGCGTGCCAAGATGCGTCGTGCCGACTGCTCTATCTCGTCGATGTGGCAGGTGACGGCAAAGGTGGTGGAGTTGCCGAAGTCCATCGGGTTCTGTCGTATCCTGTTGGCTTGAATGCTCACCACAGGCTCGCCATCGACGGCGAAACATCCGTAGGAATAGAGCGTCTTCGCCCCACCCGAGAGGAACTCTTGCATCATGAGCAACCCAATGGGGAAACCCTGCGACACGATGGTTGTCACACGCTCCTTCAGCACTTCGGCAGAGCCACAGAGAAACGCCTTCTTGCCAAACTGCTTATGGAAGGTGTACATCACCGCGGGCTTCAGCACACAAGGGAACGACACCTGCGATATGGTGGCGTCGAGGTCGTCGAGTGAGTCGCAACACCATGTCGTTGGGTGCGGCACGTCGTTCTCCACGGCAAAGCGGTCGCTGTTGCGTTTGTTGGCAAACAGTGCCACCACCTTGCTGTCGGGCAGTGCCACGGTGTAAGCGGACTCCAACGTCTGACGATGTGCCACGATGAAGTCGATGTAATCGTCGCTCGTCGGAAACAGCAACGTGTGTTTGTTGCCCATGGTAGTGAGCAACGAGAGCAGTTCGTCGTCGGTCTGGTAAAAACGGGTGGTGTCAACACTACGTGATAAGCGTGCTACAGCACAGCGGTCGTTGGTGACCACCGACACATGCAGACCTTTGGCTTTCACCTGTCGTGCTAAACCAAGTGCTTGGATATGTCCACCTAATATCAGTATCGCGTCAATCATCGTTGCGTCAGTTTTTATTCTTCCACGCCAGTTTCACGAAGGTGGCACCGAGGTGGTAGAGTGCTGGTTGGAAAATATGTTGGTAGCGGCCGAAGTCGTAGAGGGTGGCTCCCATCTGCTGTTTGAAGTCGCGTACACCGTACGGCTTGTTTGGGATGCCAGCTCCCATGAGGTCGCATTTCTTCATGCCGTTCGCCTGCGCATATTGCATGATAGCATAGGTAGCCATCAGCGGTCCGCAGACGTACCACTCGTAAATCACCTTGTCGTGATGTATGGGGCACAGTGCGCCGCCGACAATCTGATGGGTGGCATCCTTCACCAGCAACAGCACGAAATCGCTGCTTTGCCATGCCTTCAGAAAGAAATCGATGTGCCACAGTGGGCGTTTGATCTTCGTCCGGTAAAGCTGTCGCAGCAGTGCATACCATTGCATCACCTCCGACTCGTCCTTCGCTGTCGTCACGTAGAAACCTTGCTTCAGCGCCTTGTTGAGCTGTCGACGTTTCGACTCGGCAAGCAGCGTGGCGACATCGTCGACGCCCTCGCAGCAGATGCAGGCATCGTAGTGCGGCTGATAACAGAATCCGCATTGCTCGAAGGTGGTGCGCCAGGGTGAGAAGTCGCTGAAGTTGCGTGTCTCGACGTAGATGGCTTTCGACTGTAGCTGCTGCTTCAGGGTGTTGAGCAGTGCGGCGAGTTCGTCGGGGGTGATGTCGGGTGCGAGTGCCGGACCGCCGATAACGATGGCACGGCGTGAGAAGAACTGCTTGACGGCGTTTCGTTCCTGTGTGATGTAACCCGTCACGACCCCCTTCCAATCGTCGCCTTCAGTCACAGCCACCACGAAGGGCGTCATCAGCGTAGGCAACGAGGCGTAGAACTCGTAAGCCATAGGCGACTGAAACCACGAGGCGGTGGGCGACTCCTGCAACAGGAGCAACCACGGCGCGCTATCGAGCCTATCGTAGGTAGTGATTATCTGCATATGACGGTGTTTAGACAAGTCGTTTATGAATCTGCAAATTTACACCTTTTATTTCGTTTTCTTGTTACGAGACGGAGAATTTGAGCGCCGTAAGTCGACGATAACAGCGGTGGGTAAGGGCAACGAGGAGAAAAGTGTGACGTTGGAGGTTCGAAGTGGCGTTTGGTGTTGGAATTTCTCGTTGCG
>JAUNIJ010000156.1 GCA_030523485.1 Bacteroidales bacterium | reverse complement strand
CTTTAGCTGCTTCAAGATCGATATTGTTGAAGCCTACACCAAAATTTGCTATCAATTTCAGTTTATTTGCTGCGGCAATCATCTCTTTTGTAATTTTATAGTCATAGGTTGGAACCAACACGTCACAATCAACGATACGCTCCATCAACTCCGAAGTAGAAAAAGCAGGAGTTTGTGGAATAATTAATTCGTGACAATTCAAGGCCTCGAATCCTTCTCTAGGTAGTCTTGTTGTAAGTAGTATTTTCATATGTTTTAATGTAAAATTTTAAACACCAATTCTCTCAGAATGTCATGATCGGTAATGTCAGTTGGCACGCCAAAACCTTTACTTTGAGCATCAGCTTGACGCAAATAACTGATGATGCGCATCGTTTTTCCCACAGGATAAAAACGGGCTGCTTGCGATAATTCTGAAACACCCTTGACACTCATCATCAACTTTCGTGCAACAGCATAGCTGTCACGATCTTGCATTGTTTCATAAGCTAATAAATTGCTAAAGAAATAGAACAAAGTGGAAATCGTAGGAATCACAGAATTTGCCTTTGGGTTTTTAGCAAAGTGTTCCACAATTTTATTGGTTTTCAGTATATCATGACATGCTAACGCACTTTTTAATTCGAAGTTGTGGTTCTCTCGACTTTTACCAGTATAGTCTGCTACAATCTTAACATCGATGTCTGTTTTATTTTGTGCTGCAAGTATTATTTTGAGTTTGTCAATATTATGAACTATGGCAGTTAAGTCGTTACCTACAAATTCAACCAACAGTTCTACAGCATCTTCTTGTATCGTCAACCCCGTTTGTTTTACATAACTTTCCACCCATCTTGAAAGACGCGACTCTTCGATTTTTGATGTTTCAAACAACTCACCAACCGAAGGAATCAATTGTACTGCTTTTTGCCGGCCATCAGGCTTTCCATGTTTATAACACAACACAATAATCGACGATAATGTGGGCTGCTTCAAATACTTCTGCAATGCATCCAACTTACCCATACTTTGCGCTTCTTTCACAATAATCACCTGATGCTCTGCCATCAACGGATATTGTCGGGCAGTCATCAACACATTGTTGATATTGGTATCAGCGCCAAACAAGATTGAAAGGTTAAATTCCTTTTCATCATCGTTCAACACATTATCTTCTATGTAATCGGCAATAAGATCGATGTAGTATGGTTCTTCACCACACAACAAATAAATTGGTTTGTAACGCTTTGCTTTGAGGTCGTTAAGAATGCGTTCTGCCTCAGCTATCGTGTCGGGTTTAAACTGCTTGGCCATTTTAAGTTTTTATCAGTCAAATCGCAAGTGTTTGATAGTGCGGCTATTGTTTTGAAGCGACGACAACGCCTTTATGCCGATTTGAAGGTGTTCGTCGGCATAATTTTTTGTTACTATTTTATCGCTTTCCTCTGTTTTTATGCCGGCATCGGTCATAGGCATATCGCTAACAAGCAACAATGCGCCAGTAGAAATCTTATTGAAGAAACCAACAGAAAATAATGTCGCTGTTTCCATATCAACAGCCAATGAACGACAGATTCTTAGTTTCTCCTTAAATTGTTCATCGTGTTCCCAAACTCTACGATTAGTAGTGTAAACGGTGCCAGTCCAATAGTCTCTACCAAAATCACGTATATTCGACGAGATGACACGCAAAAGACTAAAGGCGGGTAAAGCAGGCACTTCTGGTGGAAAGAAATCGTTAGATGTTCCTTCTCCTCTAATAGCTGCTAACGGAAGAATATAATCACCGACATGGTTTTTCTCTTTAATACCACCACATTTACCTAAGAAAAGAACAGCCTTTGGTTTAATAGCCGACAGGAGGTCCATAATAATAGCGGCATTAGGCGAACCGATACCAAAATTTATAATTGTTATGCCATTAGCTGATGCATTCGGCATGTTTCCTTTTTCGCCTACAATTGGCACATTGAACATCTCAGCGAAACGTTCAACATAGCTATTGAAGTTAACCAACAGAATATAGTCGGTAAAATCTTCTAATGGGCGATGGGTGTAACGAACCAGCCAATCTTTCACAATTTTCTCTTTTTCTGCCATAAGATTATTTATGCTTTATTAGCTTTGTTTATGTGATGGTAATCTGTAAAAAAACAGATACCTTTGCACTATGATTTACAAGTTGAGCATTCCAGAATATCCGCTGACACTACGCACTGACGACGACAATCGACAAAAAGTTTTCGATCCATTGCGTCGTTGTTGGGTGGCATTAACACCCGAAGAATGGGTACGTCAACAAATGTTTCATTATTTAACAGAGCATCTCGAGTATCCTGCTAGTCGAATGACCCACGAACACAGCATCGTTTTCAATGGTTTGAAGAAACGATGTGATGGCGTGGTTTTTGCCTCCAATGGTACGCCACAAGTAATTATGGAATACAAGGCACCTACCATTCACATTACACAAAAAGTGTTCGACCAAATTGCCATCTACAATATGCAGTTACATGTACCATACCTTTTGATTAGTAATGGTATGCAACATTTTTTCTGTCAAATAGACTTTGAGCAAAAGAAATATGTATTTGCTCGCGACATACTTCCTTACACGCTACTTTAGTTCTGTATCTCGTTGCAACTAACGTTGTTTATTTTTCTTTTTGTTATTGGTGTAACGATTATTATTGCCGTTGTTTTTTTGAACTTGCATAAATCGTATCGACCCAGGAGCCAAGTTTAACTTGCCATTCGACAAGGCATTCATATCTTCAATGATGAAATCGTCATTGAAGGTTTCAGTATTGTTGAGTTGATATATTTTTTTCATGTGATTACCCAACACTACCAACAAATCGTCTTTATAGGGAGAGTCTGGCCTTTGTGCTGCAGACGCAATATATTTTTGTAAGATACTGCCAGATTGC
>JAUNIJ010000155.1 GCA_030523485.1 Bacteroidales bacterium | reverse complement strand
TAGGCGAAATTTTTCAGTCAAACACATGGAGTCGCTATGTATACACATTGCGTCGCGATAAAAACCAATCTAAATTATTGGATTTAGTACAAGATTTTAGCACACTGGTGGATGAAAAACATTCCTGTATCGAACTTGCGGCTCAAAAAAATATGTAAGAAAGAAATAATTGCCAAAAAAATACTATCTTTGCACACGATATACAACATCCTTTCAGGGGTCGAGTGTAGTAATTAATTCGCTCATAATAAATCAATTTCAAAACAATGAAAAATAAACTCGGTTTAGCTGCATTAGTAATGGCAGCTATGATGCTTTTCGCATCATGTAGTTCTTTCTCAAGCACTGCAACAAATTCAACCTATTACACCGCAGGTCAAAATGTAGGTAGCGCACTGAGAACACTCTTGACACAGTACAAACAAAATGGTAAGATTGATTTCTCGAATGCCAGCACATTGTTGACATTGGCTTCATTAGCATCAAACTACCAAACCGTAAAAGGCAACTTGACCAATAAAGATTTTTATAAGGATTTTGCCAACGGAATCATAAAAGGTTCTTCTCAAACCGTTACTACTAGCAATGTTGACAACATCATCAGTTTGCTTGGTGGAACAGATTGGAGCAGCGTGACCAACACAGCCAATAACAATGGCACTTCTTCAACAAACTCCAACGTAAACAATACGGTTACAAACATCCTCAGCGGATTGACAAAATAATCGTCTAACGATTACACAATTTCTAAGCGTCTAACTTCACAAAAGTCAGACGCTTTTGTTTGTAATTATCACAAGTTTAATGACGGAAAAACCACGAAAAAAAACTAACTTTGCAAATAATTTTGGTGTAATATTTGTTATTGATTCCCTACAGGAAATCACAAGGCAAAACAACATCATATGCTATTGACTAATAAAATATTAAGAATACACTATGTTTAGAACATGTACATGTGGAGAACTTCGTTTGTCCGACTCCGGAAAAGAAGTAACACTGGCAGGATGGGTGCAACGCATTAGAAAAATGGGCGGCATGACCTTTGTTGATTTAAGAGACCGTTATGGCATCACCCAATTGGTGTTCGACCAAGAACGCGATGCTGCTCTTTGTGATCAAGCCAATCATCTTGGACGAGAATTTGTGATTCAAGCAATAGGAACTGTTGCAGAACGTACATCAAAGAATCCGAAAAACCCAACTGGCGACATTGAAATCATTGTTACACGTTTAAATGTTATCAATGCCTCTGCACTACCACCATTCACCATTGAGGATGAGACAGATGGTGGCGACGATATCAGAATGCAATATCGCTATTTGGATTTGCGCCGTAACTGTGTACGCCAAAATCTTGAATTACGTCATAAAATGGCGTTTGAAGTACGCCGCTATCTCGATGAACATGGATTCTTAGAGGTTGAAACACCCGTACTGATTAAATCAACGCCAGAAGGTGCGCGCGATTTTATCGTGCCTTCACGCATGAACCCAGGACAATTCTATGCTCTTCCACAAAGTCCTCAAACATTGAAACAATTGTTGATGGTGAGCGGATTCGACCGCTATTTCCAGATCGTGAAGTGTTTCCGCGACGAAGATCTTCGTGCCGATCGTCAACCAGAATTCACACAAATTGACTGTGAGATGTCGTTTGTGGAACAAGAAGATATCATCACATTGTTTGAAGGCATGAGCAAACACCTTTTCAAAACTCTTAAAGGTGTTGAATTCGATGGTCCTTGGCAGAGAATGACTTGGCATGATGCCATGAAATACTATGGTTCTGACAAACCAGACATTCGCTTCGATATGAGATTTGTGGAGTTGATGGACGTGCTACAAGGATATGGCTTCAGCGTGTTTGATAACGCAAAATATATTGGCGGTATCTGTGTAAAAGGTGCTGCTACTTACACACGCAAACAACTCGATGCTCTCACTGAGTTTGTGAAAAAACCGCAAGTTGGAGCAAAAGGCATGGTTTATGCACGTATTGAAGCTGATGGCAATGTCAAATCAAGTGTTGATAAATTCTATACACAAGACGTGCTTCAAAAGATGCGTCAAGCATGCAACGCTGAACCTGGCGATTTGATTCTTATCCTTTCGGGCGATAACATTAATAAGACACGTACACAATTAGGTACGTTGCGTTTAGAAGTTGCCAATCAGCTCGGTTTGAGAGATAAAAATAAATACGCTTGCTTGTGGGTAGTTGATTTCCCTTTGTTTGAGTGGAGCGAAGAAGACAACCGTTTCTATGCTATGCACCACCCATTCACCTCACCAAAACTGGAAGATGTGCCTTTATTAGACTCCGATCCAGGTGCTGTAAGAGCCAATGCTTATGATATGGTCATCAATGGTGTTGAAGTTGGTGGCGGTAGCATACGTATCCACGACAGCAAACTACAACATAAGATGTTTGAATGTCTTGGCTTCACACCAGAACAGGCTGAAGAGCAATTCGGTTTCTTGATGAATGCCTTCAAATTTGGTGCACCACCTCATGGTGGTTTGGCTTACGGCCTCGACCGTTTCGTGTCGCTATTCGCTGGCTTAGATTCTATCCGCGACTGCATCGCATTCCCTAAAAACAATCAAGGACGCGACGTGATGCTCGATGCGCCAAGCACTATTGCTCAAGCGCAGCTCGACGAGTTGAATTTAGCTGTGGTAGAAGTAGAAAAGAAACATTAATCTATTAATATAAGCAGACGGGTTCTTGAACTTGTCTGCTTTTTAATTCTTTATCGTTATGTCATTTGTTATCAATTTATTGATTAGTGCCTTAGCTGTTTATATCACAGCATGGCTTCTTCCTGGTGTCAGCGTTAACGGCTTTTTCGCTGCTATGATTACCGCCATCGTAATAGGTTTGCTTAATGCATTGTTGAAACCTATTCTTGAG
>JAUNIJ010000154.1 GCA_030523485.1 Bacteroidales bacterium | reverse complement strand
AGTATAATCTAAGATCTTATCTTTTACTTCTTGAGGCACGCTGAATGTTGGATAAACACTGATGCTATCGCCAGAGTGAATACCAGTTCGCTCAACGTGTTCCATAATACCAGGCACAAAGACTGAAGTACCATCGCATACAGCATCAACCTCCAATTCTTTACCCATAATATATTTATCTACTAATACGGGTTGGTCTTCATTAACAGCCACAGCAGATTGTAGATAATGTTTGAGCGATTCGGTGTTGTTAACAATTTGCATGGCACGTCCTCCTAAAACATAACTTGGACGTACGAGCACTGGATAACCAATGCGTTCAGCAACAGTAATGCCGTCAGGAATGGTAGTAACGGCCTCACCTGTAGGTTGTGGTATTCCTAATTTGGTCATAATTTTTTCGAAGCTATCACGGTTCTCTGCATTTTCGATAGCCTGAACATCTGTACCAATTATTTTTACGCCCAAACGATGTAGAGGTTCTGCAAGGTTAATGGCTGTTTGTCCACCTAACGAGACGACAATTCCTTCAGGTTGTTCTAGATGTAGTATATTCATCACATCTTCCACCGTTAAAGGTTCAAAATAAAGTTTGTCGCTGGTAGTATAATCAGTGGAAACTGTTTCTGGGTTATTGTTGATAATGATGGCTTCATAACCAGCTTTACGAATACTCCAAATGGCATGAACTGTAGAATAGTCGAATTCAACACCTTGGCCAATTCGTATTGGTCCGGAGCCTAACACTACGATTTTTTTCTTGTTGCTTACTAACGATTCATTTTCTTGTTCATAAGAGGAGTAGAAATAAGGCACATAAGAACTAAATTCACTGGCACAAGTATCTATCATTTTGTATACAGGGAAGATGTTATTTGCTTCTCTGAGCCGATAAATTTCATGTTCATTCGTGTTCCATGTTTGAGCGATATATTTATCACCAAATCCAATTCTCTTTACTTCACGTAAAACATCAATATCAAAAGGTTTTGCTTTCAATATCTTTTCTTCTTCTACAATGTTTTTGAATTTCTCGAGGAAGAACAGATCGATTTTGGTGTTATTATATATCAAACCAAGGTCAACATCTAAACGAATAAGTTGAGCAATAGCATATAGTCGATCGTCAGTTGGAGTTTTTATGTATTGCAGTAAGTTGTCGACACTCCAATCATTAAACTTCTTAAGATAAATATGGCAAACGCCAGTTTCCAATGATCGTACCGCTTTAAGAAGGCTTTCTTCCAACGTTCTGCCAATAGCCATTACTTCACCAGTTGCTTTCATCTGTGTTCCGAGGCTATTGTTGGCATCAACGAATTTATCGAATGGGAAACGAGCTATCTTAGTCACAACATAGTCAAGTGCTGGTTCGAAACTGGCAGGTGTATTAGCAATAGCGATTTCATCGAGTGTCATGCCAACTGCTATTTTAGCACTAACACGAGCAATTGGATAACCACTAGCTTTAGAAGCAAGAGCGGAAGAGCGTGACACACGTGGATTGACTTCTATCAAATAGTATTTGAACGACAGCGGGTCTAAAGCAAATTGCACGTTACATCCACCTTCTATCTTTAATTCACGAATGATACGCAAAGCACTATCACGGAGCAACTGATATTCTTTATTTGTCAGTGTTTGTGATGGACAAACAACAATACTATCGCCAGTATGAACACCAACAGGGTCAATGTTTTCCATGTTACATATGGTGATGGCAGTATCGTTTTTATCGCGCATTACTTCATATTCAATTTCCTTGAAACCTTTGATACTCTTTTCGACGAGTACTTGATGAACTGGAGATAATGCCAATGCATTACGCATAATTTCACGAAATTCTTTCTCGTTATCAGCAAATCCACCACCTGTTCCGCCAAGAGTAAAGGCAGGCCGTAATACTACAGGGTATCCAATATGTTCTGCAGCTAATATGCCTTCTTCCATATTATTAGCGATTTCACTTGGAAGAACCGGTTCACCAAGCCCTTGACATAGTTCTTTAAATTTCTCTCGATCTTCTGCGCGTTCTATGCTTTCAAATGATGTGCCCAAGATTTCTACATCACATTCTTTTAACACACCTTTTTTTGCTAACTGAACAGCGAGGTTTAAACCAGTCTGTCCACCAAGACTTGGAAGGATTGCATCAGGACGTTCATAACGTATGATTTTAGCAACATACTCCAAAGTCAGAGGTTCCATGTAAACTTTGTCGGCAATATTTGTGTCGGTCATTATTGTTGCTGGATTTGAGTTTACCAACAACACACGATAGCCTTCTTCACGAAGAGCCAAGCATGCCTGTGTACCGGCATAGTCAAATTCGGCTGCTTGACCAATTACAATCGGGCCTGAGCCGATTACCATTACAGTCTTTATATCTTGTCTTTTAGGCATAATGCTATATAGAATTCAAGGGTTGTTTAACGAAAGCGGTTTTGACGCATCAGTTGAATAAAAGTATCAAAAAGGTAACTGCTATCTTGTGGACCAGGAGCACTTTCTGGGTGATATTGTACACTGAATACCATATCTTTCATGCAACGCATTCCTTCTACAGTATTGTCTAATATATTTAGATGTGTCACTTCTAAAGGTGTATTTTTTATTGAGTCAGCATCAACAGCAAAGCTGTGGTTCTGACTTGTTATTTCTACTTTTCCTGTCAATAGGTTTTTTACAGGATGATTGCCACCTCGATGACCAAATTTCAGTTTATATGTCTTTGCGCCATAAGCCAACGATATCATTTGGTGACCTAAACAGATGCCAAAAATTGGAATTTTTCCTTTTAGATTTTTTACGAGTTCAGCAACGCAAGGAACATCTTCTGGGTTGCCTGGACCATTCGAGAGGAACAAGCCGTCAGGATTAAACGACATCACCTCTTCCGCAGTAGTGTTGTAATGAACAACCGTTACGTTGCAACCTT
>JAUNIJ010000153.1 GCA_030523485.1 Bacteroidales bacterium | reverse complement strand
CCGACAGCCGAACAAACCTTTACGTTGATGATGGCCATAGCTCATCGTACTGCCGAATTGGATAGAAAGATGCGTCTAACAAATGAGATAAGAATCGGAGTAATGAATAATCTGGGCATATCGTTGTATGGCAAGACTTTAGGCATTATTGGCATGGGTCGTATTGGACGTTCGGTTGCTAAAAGAGCTGTGGCTTGTGGTATGCGTGTCATTTATCACAATCGCCATCGTTTAGATATGACTTTGGAGAAAGATGTGACTTATGTAGATGACCAGATGGAACTTATAAAGCAGTCTGATTTCTTAATTCCTATGGTTCCTTACACTAAAGATACACATCATCTTATTGATGCTAATGTTTTTAATTCTATGAAGCAGGGTGCTGTGTTAGTAAATACATCGCGAGGTGCTGTAGTGGATGAAAAAGCATTGGTTGATGCGTTGAAATCGGGGAAGTTGTGGGGCGCAGCGTTAGATGTCTACGAATTCGAACCGAATATCTCTCCTGAGTTGTTAACATTAGATAATGTGGTGATGTCGCCACATATTGGTACAGGTACCATCGACGGACGTATAGCTATGTGTCGTCGTGTTAGTGAGAACATAGCACATGTTTGGGATGGTAATCCTGATGTTGACTGGGTTGTCAAATCGTTTGAATAACAAGTAATAGTAAATACTAAAAGAGCACATCGGAAAATATCTTGATGTGCTCTTTTTATTTGATAGAACTGTTGAAATGATTCCTTATCCTATGGTACCCAAAAGAAAATAAAGTTACTTTGTTGTGTAACCGAGTAGTTCCATGGCGTTTTCTATGGCAGCTTCTGAAGGCGATTCTCCACTTAGCATTTGCGCAATTTCTGTAATTCTAGCTTCTTTTGATAGTGGTGAGATTGTGGTAATGGTGTCGTCTGTTCTTATTGTCTTTGTTACCTTTAAGTGGAAAGCTGGTTGCGATGCTACTTGTGGTAAGTGTGTGATTGTCATTACTTGCATATGATTTGACATCTGTGTCATCATTACGCCCATTTTTGCTGCCACTTCACCAGAGATGCCGGTGTCTATTTCATCGAAAATCACTGTTGGAAGATGGCTGTGTTCTGCTAATATGCTTTTTATCACTAACATCAGTCGCGATAACTCACCACCCGATGCTGTGTTTGAAATTTCTACAGGTGTGTGGTGTTGGTTGGCAGAAAACAAAAATGATACTTCATCACGACCGTTGTCGGTAAAGTCGTCCAATGGTTTGATGTCTACTTTAAATTGTGCATGCAGAATGCCAAGTTTTGAAATACGGGTTGTAATCTCTTGCTCAATGAAATCGCATTGAAGTTTCCTTTTAGAAGAGAGTTGGCTTGCTAAGTCACATAATACTTTATGCTGTTTGTTGATAGCTTGTTCTATGGCTTTAATGCGTTCGGAATTGTTGTCGATATCATTTAGCTTGTCTTGCAGTGATGTTTGTAACTGCATCAACTCTTGAAGGTTGTTGCAGTTGAATTTATGTTGTAGAGCATATAGTTCGTTGAGTCGTTCTTCCACTCTTTCTTTTTCTCTTGAATCGAAATCCATATTTTCTGCTGCAGATGTGAGGTCGGCAGCAATGTCTTTAAATTCGATTCGTCCTTCTTCGATGCGGTTGAGATACTGCTCAGCATTAGGCCAAAATGAAGCGATGTGTTTAAGTTCAGATGCTACGTTACGAAGTAACGAACAAACACCATTGCTACCATCGAGTGTTGTGTAAGCGGCAGTTAATGCGCTTTTTACATCTTCACTGTGTTGCATGGTGTTTTGTTGTTGTTCTAAAGTAGTCTGTTCTTCCGTATCATTGAGGTGTGCGTTGGCAAGTTGTTGCCATTGATATTGTATGAAATCTTGTTCTGCTTTTGCTCGGTTAGATGCTTCAATGCTTTCTGTTAGTTGTTTTTGTAGTGTGCGGTATTGTTTCAGATTCTCTTGATAGGTCTGTAGTGTATCTTGTAACTTCGCTATCGTGTCGACCATATGAAGTTGAAACTGTTTTTCTTGCAGTTGAAGTGTTTCATGTTGCGAGTGAATGTCGATGAGTTTATCGGCAATCACCTTGATTTGTTGTAGGTTAACAGGCGTGTCGTTGACAAATGCTCGCGATTTACCATTGCGCATTATTTCTCGTCTGAGAATTAGTGGTGTGGAGTCTTCAATGTCGAACTCTTGTAGTAAAGGGGTGATGTTGAGTGAGTCGATATTATTGAAATAGGCTTCAACAACGCATTTCTCTGCGCCTTGTTTAATGGTTTTACTATCGGCTCTTTTGCCTTGTAGTAAACCTATAGCACCTAAAATAATTGATTTTCCTGAGCCTGTCTCACCAGTAATCACGGTTAATTTCGGCTGAAAGTCGATGTCAAGGTGTTATATAAGTGCATAGTTTCTTATTTCGATGTGAGAAAGCATGACTTGATGTCTATTGTTTTATAGCGTTGTATTCAGATGTTTGTGTGGGATTTATGGCTGTTAGATGGTCATAAACCAGTTCTTTTTCGTCGTTTGTTCCTTTTTTGAAAATAGACACAAGCTCATCGCTTTTTGCATTGATGAAATTGGTAACTAAAGCATTCGAAGGGTCTAATTTGTTCGATTCTCTTACAACTTTAAGGTCTTCAGCAATACGCGCTCTTGCTTTAGCTGTGTTTGTTGCCATGTCGTCCAATGCTAATCTATGGTAGGTATAGCTGTATTCTCGGAAGGCTCTGTAGCGTTCGCTGAGTAAGCAATTAACGATAGCATATCGATTAGTGTTACTTGTGAATGCTTTCCAACCATCTGCCTCAGAGCCGCTTCTGCTTTGTGAGAGTGAAACAATGTCAGCAGCATTTTGAAACATAGTCGTACCGCCGAGTTTTTGATAGGTGTCTAAATCGTAGCCGATAATAAGGTAAGCGTAGTAGGCAAGGATAGCGGTCAAGTTGTTGTCGTATGATGCATTAATTTCTA
>JAUNIJ010000152.1 GCA_030523485.1 Bacteroidales bacterium | reverse complement strand
CGTATCGAAAAGTTCTGCCAAAAAGTAATTTTGTAAGACAATATTTAGAAGTAAAAAGATAAATCATTTTAATCTCAACTGTACGTAGATGTATCGTTGGGATTTTTTTATTTATATGGGTGTCGTTACTAGATATTTTATCTGATTGATGATTGATAACTATATAAAAAAGGCTGACACAGGTTTCTGTATCAGCCTTTTGATGTGTAGTAGAATGACTGTAGCCAGACTCTACTCTTAATATAATATTATATATAGTAATTGATTAGAATCCAAGCAATCCTTTTGTTACATTGTATCTGAAAAAGATAAGTTTGTTTCCTTTTTGTGGTTGGAATTTAAGTAGGAACCCACACCAAAGTACGAGAGTACCTCCCCATTTTACACATTCTAGGAACAAACGTTTTATAAACTTTCCTTTAGAAATAGAGAGTGTGCGGTTCCTTTCGCTTTTTCCTATGGAATACGTGAGGTTGACAAAATATTCTTTTGTAAAACGTACAGGTGAAATAATGTGGTACAGGATGGCTCTAGGAATGTAAAATGTTTTCAGTTGTGCTTTTTGCATACGGTCGTTGAAATCCTTTTCTTCGGCACCAATAAGATTTTTTCCTTTTCGTCCTAATTCAGGATTGAAAGCACCAACTTTTTCGAACACTTCACGTCGGAATCCCATATTACCACCACTTGGAAATTTGCCGCATTTATTTTCTTTTATTTTGTCGCCATCGTATTTATAGCTTGTGATAAGCACCTTTGTGTAATGTGACATCCAGGTTGGCTCTTCTGTCTCATAAAGTGGTTGCACTTGTCCACCCGCGCCCATGGCTTCTGGCATCATGTTGAAAATGTCATCGTAGGCTTGTAAAAAATCGTCGTTGACTAATGCGTCGTCGTCGACATATACAAGAATCTCGCCAGATGCTTCAGCAATAGCACGATTACGGGCATAAGAAAGTCCTTGGTTCTTTTCTACAACACGTCGAAAAGTGATATCGGGAAAATCGTTGCAAAAACGTTCACATTCACCCACTGTATTATCGGTGCAGTTGTTGTCTACAAGAATAATCTCGTAGTTGTTTCTTGGAAACGTATTAAGTGCTACGCTGCGTAACACATTGTACACGTATTTCTCTCGGTTGTAGGTGCAGATTAAAACAGACAGTCTCATTGTTTAGATGTTATCTAAGCGTTTGTTACGTTCTTTTTTCGTTGTTGTAAGAATGCCAACACAAAAAGTGCGAGTAAAGCACAGCAAACAACGATTGATGCGATGAATGACCACTGGTGTGTTTTTAAGAACAGTTCGTCGACGCATTTGAATTCGATGGTATGTTTACCAGCTGGTACAGGAAGCGCACGTAGAATGTAGTTGGCACGGATTGGTGTCACCTCTTCGCCATCAATGTATGCTTTCCATGTTTTGTAGTATACTTCAGAGAACACGGCTAAAGCATCCTCGTTGGACTGACTTTCATAGATAAGATTGCCTGGATTGACATAAGAAACCAACGAAATGGTTGCATTAGAATCGTTCATTTGATAGGTTTTTCCTGCCATCTTGTCTTCCCAAGTTTTATCAACTATAGCAGTTTGGTGTAGATTGATATCTTTGATAGCATCAATTTCTTCGTCAGGTGTGTTCACCCATTGAATATCGTTTACAAACCAAGCATTTCCCATTGCTTGTAAGTTACGTTGAGCCACGGGTCCTTGTTCGGTGTTTGTAATGATATATTTGGTGTTGAGCATATTAATAACATTCATGTCGATATTTCCAGTGAAATACCTATCGATGATGTCTTGATATCTTCTTAGTTTTGCTGGGCTGTATCCACCAATAGATTTATGGAAATGTGACGTACGCGATTCTTGGAAAGCGCTGGTAGTGAGGTTGAGCACTCTAAAATCAGGATCTTTATCTTCAAGAATAAATTTATCAGCAGATGTCGCAACGAAGTTTTCTTGGCGTTTTGAGACGAAGTGATCGTTATTAAGGAAGTGTTTATCAACAGTCCATAGGTCGGCAATGAGGAGAACAGCCAACACTGTCAACGCAATTGGTTGTTTAAACTTGTTGGTTTTCACCATAGCAAATAAGGATGCAAAAGCCAGAACGATGAAAACAATAGAACGAAAGACATCGGCACGTAGCATATGTCGGCGATCACTCACTAAAGAATCTACCAACCAATCAGGCAATTGTGCGTCTGTCTGCGCATTGAATGAACCCATGTTGCCCATGATCAATCCAATCAAGCATAAGGCAATCGAGCAACCAAAAGAAACAATTAAGCCGTTGATAACTTTGTCTTTGTCAATCTTGTTTTGACAGATATCCCTTAATGCAATACCACCTAACATTACCATAGCAAGACAGGTAATGACTAATGACATAGATGGTGTTCTAAATTTATTGTAGAGAGGCAAGTGCTCGAACAAGAAACTATTGAATGCTTCAAAATTGTTACCCCACGACATCAACAAACCAATTATTGCTGCGATGGTTAACCACCATCGTTCTGGACCTCTCACTAAAATCAGACCAAGAATAAACAAGAAACAAACGATTGCTCCCACATAAACAGGTCCAGAAGTAAATGGTTGGTCGCCCCAATAGGTTGGTGCTGCTGCACAGAATTGTTTAGCTTGTCCTGTTGGTCGGAGTGTTTTATAGGTTTCACTTGTTTCAGGTAATGGGTAATGAGAACTACCGCCGTAGAAATTCGGAATGAGCAGGGTCATAGTCTCAGCTTTACCATAGCTCCATTGGAATGCATAGTCTTGTTCAAGGCCATTGGATTCTTTGTTGTTATCTGCTTTTAGCACCGCACCACCACGCATCGTTTCTTTGGTGTAGTCCATTGTTGGTATTAATTTGTCTGCAGCAGGTGCCACAGCCAAAAGAGCAACAACAACTAACAAAGCAGATGCCTTGAAGAATGTAGCTATTTGTTTTTCTTTGATAGAATAGATGAAATAAACAACCACCATTAACTCAATCA